>DIUD01000038.1 GCA_002428225.1 Roseovarius sp. UBA6167
TCCATCAGCATCGACTTGCCGCGCCCCACGCCGCCCCAGAGGTAAAGGCCCCTGGGCGGCTCGGGCGCGCGACGAAACCAGCCCTTGCGCGCAGGCGCGGCCAGGGCGGCGCGGATACGCTCGAACTCGGGCAGGACGGCCTCCTGCACCGGATCGCGGGTCAGTTTGCCCTCGGCGACAAGCCGGGCGTAGCGACGGGGAAGCGTTTCCATGCCGCGCGCCATAGCGCGATGCGCCGCAGGCGGCAATGCTCAGCCGTGCCCGGACAGCCGGCGCATCACGCCCACAAGCTCGGCGGTGATCCCCGGTTCCGAGAGCGCGTGACCGGCCAGCGGCACTATCCGAAGATCGCAGGCAGGCCAGAGCGCGGCCAGCCGGTGCGCGGCGGCGGGCGGGCAGATCATGTCATAGCGCCCGTGCACGATGGTGCCGGGAATATGGGCGATCCGGTGCATGTTGGCATGGATGTGCCCGTCATGATCGAGAAAACCGCGATTGATGAAATAGTGATTCTCCAGCCGGGCAAAGGCGCGGGCATAATCGGCGGGGCTGTCGCCGCCCGCGCCGGTGGAATGCACCGTGGCCAGCGCGTTTTCCCATCCCGACCACGCCTTGGCATGGGTGACCTCCTGCGCGAAATCGCCGGAGAAAAGCCGCTTGTGATAGGCCGCGATCAGGTCGCCGCGCTCGGCCTCGGGGATGAGCGACGTGAAGCGCGCCCATGTCTCTGGCCAGAATGCCGCAGCCCCCCCGCCGTAGAACCAGTCAAGCTCGGCCTCGGTCATGGTAAAGACGCCGCGCAGGATCAGATGGCGCGCGCGGTCGGGATGGGTCTGGGCATAAATCAGCGCCAGCGTCGCGCCCCAGCTTCCGCCGAAGACGAACCAGCTCTCGATGCCGAGCGCCTCGCGGATGCGCTCGATATCGGCCACCAGGTGCCAGGTCGTGTTGGCCTCGACGCTGGCATGGGGCCGTGAGCGCCCGCAGCCGCGTTGATCGAACAGCACGATCCGGTAAACCTCGGGGTCGAAATAGCGCCGCATCGCCGGGCTCGATCCGCCCCCCGGTCCGCCATGCAGCACCACCACCGGCAGGCCGTCGCGCCGCCCCGACTGCTCGACATAGACCGAATGACCGTCACCCACGTCGAGCATCCGCCGCTCGAAGGGCTCGACGGGGGGATGCAGATATTGCACTGCGCTTTTATGGCCCGAGACTCTGTCCATGCCTGTCCTATATATCGCCGGAGAACATTGAGCCACAGGGAGACCGGAATGCAACCCGCGCAGAGCACGATTGATCCCGCCGAGGTCGCAAAATTCGAGGCCATGGCCGCCGAATGGTGGAACCCGAACGGCAAGTTCAAGCCGCTGCACATGCTCAACCCCTGCCGTCTGGATTACATCACCGCGCAGATCGCCGCCGAGTTCGACCGCGATCTGGGCACGGCACGCCCCTTCAAGGGGCTGCGGCTTCTCGATATCGGCTGCGGCGGCGGCTTGCTGAGCGAGCCGATGGCGCGGCTTGGCGCGTCGGTCGTCGGCGCCGATGCCGCCGCGGGCAACCTCCCCGTGGCGCAGATCCATGCCGAACGGTCGGGGCTTGCCATCGACTACCGTCACACCACCGCCGAGGACATGGCCGCGGCGGGCGAGCGGTTCGACGTTGTGCTCAACATGGAAGTGGTCGAGCATGTGGCCGATCCGCTGACCTATCTGAGCGCCTGCCATGATCTGCTCAAGCCCGGCGGGCTACATGTCTGCTCGACGATCAACCGCAATCCCAAGAGCTTTGCCATGGCCATTGTCGGCGCGGAATATATCATGCGCTGGCTGCCAAGGGGCACGCATGACTGGTCGAAATTCATCACCCCCGACGAGCTTCATGACCTCCTGCGCGAGGCGGGGCTCGACCCGGTGGACCGCAAGGGGTTCGTCTTCAACCCGATCACCTGGCAATGGCGCCTGTCAGAGCGCGACCTGAGCGTGAACTACGTCACCGCCAGCCTGCGGGCAGCCTGAGCCGCCGGCAGGGGCCGCGCCTCACTTTCTGAGCGAATCGCGGATTTCCATGAGGATGTCGATCTCGCTCGGGCCGGGATCGACGGCAGGGGCGGCTTCCTTTGGTCCCGCCTTCGCATCCCTGGCACGGTTGACCGCCTTCACCAACAGGAACACCACCCAGGCGATGATGAGAAAATTGATCACCGCCATGATGAACCGGCCATAGGCAAAGACCGCGGCGCCCGCCTCTTCGGCGGCGGCGATGGAGGGATGGTCGCCCGAGCCGAGCACGATATAAAGGCCCGAGAAATCGACGCCGCCGAGAAACAGGCTGATGATCGGGTTTATCAGGTCGGCGACCATCGAATTGACGATGGCGGTAAAGGCCGAACCGATGATGATACCCACGGCCATGTCCATGACATTGCCCCTGGCGATGAATGCCTTGAATTCCTGAATCATTGCTGTCCCTTTTTTTCACGCTGACACCGCGGGATCTGGCCCGCTCATGCGGGGTGATTATCATATCTTTCAAAAGGACCACTGAAAATTCCCCCTGCGGCAAGGAGAAAGATCGCGCCGCGCGCCGCTGCCGCCGGCACATGGCCACTTGAACCTGACGCGCAATGCCATGGCGACCGACCTGGCGCCCGATTGCGCGACGGTGATTCAGGTGGCGACCGGGACCACCACGATTCCGATCTTCGTCCGGCTTGCCAGCAGGGCGCTGAACGGGGTGCATCCCGGCACGGTCAGGATGGTCACCGGCGCGCTAGTCGCGCTCGCGGGCGTGGTAGTTGAGCGATCCATCAGAACCGCGCCGCCAGATCGGCAACGCCCTCGGGCAGGTCAGGCCAGACGGGGGCCTCGCCGGCCCGAATGGCGCGGCGGCACTCGGCCTGCATCAAAGATACCCATGCTTTCCACCCCGCCGCGCGGATCAGGTCGCCGATCTCGAACCCGACCGCACCGCGCGCGGTCTTCTCGCTGGCCCCGTCCGCGCGCAGGGCGGCATAGATCACCCCCGCCTGCGCGATGTTCATTTGTGTGGCCTCGGATGCAACATCGAGGATGCGCGCGCGGCAATCGGCCTTGATCGTCGTGGCGCGGGCATCGAGAGCCAGTGCGGCCTTCTGCTCGGCGGTGATAACCTGACTGAAATCAATCGTCATAGTCTGGTCTCCACTTCATATGGCGGCAAGGCTACAGGCCCGTCGCCCGTCAACGTGATCGGCGCGGGAAAGAGCGTTTCGTGCGGCGCGTTTGCACCATGGGGAAGAGCCAGCGTCAGGTGCAATTCGCCGCCGATCCGCTCGACCGGCCCCGCGAACCAGTCGCCCGTGATCGCATCCTGCGGCAGGGTCGCGCCTTCTGGCAGTGGCGTGAAGTCGAACGCCTCGCCGTTGATCGTCAGGGTGTCGCCGCTGCGGCTCAACTCGAGTGGCATATCGCGGCGTTGTGGTGAAAGTTTGATCTGCATGGCGTTCTCCTTCAGAACCAGCGGCCAATGGCTATCATTTGTGGTGCCCCAAGGTTAGTATTGCTCACCCAGCTATAAATCCGATAGCCGACTGCGCCCAAACCCGGATTATTAAGACCGATCCACCGGCTTGTGCCGCCACCAGAGCCGGCAACATAAGGGTCGGAGAAAAAACTTGCCGGGTAGCTCCATACATAATTATTCCCTTCCTGAAATATCGCCCCTGCCGCGACCGTGGTCGTAAACTCCGGGCCCTCGAACGTGCAAATCTGCGTCCCGTCGGCAAAGCGCGTATATGACCCGTTGGCATTGCTGCCACGCTCGATGATCGCCCCGGTCGGCACACCGCCGGACCGGGACACCGTGCCCAGGATGTTCCCCCGGCTATATCCGAAATCCGCCCGCATGAGCCGCCCCACCGTAGTATCGGTGGCAGAGGACTGAACGGCGGCCCCGCTCACCAGCCCGCTTGCCCCGGCCACGCGCAGCGCCTCGGTCCAGGTCGCGCCATCGGCGCTGACCTTGATCGACCAGTCGTCGGTCCCGGCCGTGCCCATTTCGGCGCGGCCCGACCAGTTGGTCTGAAACAACAGGCTTGCCGTGTCTCCTTGAGCGGCCTTGTTGAGCTTCAGCTGATGGCCCGCGCCCTCATGCGTCAGCAGCGTCGCGGGACTGGCCACTGCAAGGCGATTGACCGCATCAGCCGTGGTGCCCACCCCGACACCGGCCAGATTGTCCAGATCGGGCAGGCGCTCGACCCAGGCGGTGCCGTCGAAGACGACCGAACGTTCCTCCGAGAGCACCTCGGCGCGCCATCCGGGCTGCGGCTCGATAAAGCGCCAGTTGCCGTCGGTCCAGGTTGCGATCTGGCGCTCCGCCCCGGCCCAGTCGCCGACAGCCCCGTTTGCAACGATGTGACGCTCGCCCTCGGCAGGGTTTGCCGGTGGCGCGTTCAGGGTCCTGTCCGACACGCTCAGTTGCACGAGGATATCGAGAATCCCGAGCGCCTCGTTATGCGTGACATGCTTCTGCGCCTGCGAGGGCAGGATGAACGGCAGGGACAGGATCGAGGACTGGTCTTGCATGGCGCGACTCCGGCTGGTGACATCCGGATCCGATCTAGGCGCGAAATCGTTAACAGGTCACGGTGCCAGCGCGCGCCCCTGCCGCGCGACACGCAACACCCATCGCCAGGCACGATCAGGGCATGAGACAGAGCAATGCCGCGATCTCGGCCATCTGTTGCGCGGCGCCCAGCACATCGCCGCTCTGTCCGCCGATTTTCACCCGCGCGAGCCTGGCGACGGCCAGAACCGCAAGCGCCGCCGCGCCCGCCGCCAGCAGGCCGGACGCACCATGAAGCAGAACCGCCCCCGCAGCAGCCAGCCCCGCGCCAAGAAGAACGGTTGCCACAGGCGGCCGGCCCTGCGCCTGCGCCAGCCCGGTCTCGCGGGCTTGGGGCAGGACGGCCATCGCCCCCGCCATCGCCGCGCGCGACAGCATCGCCGAGGCGACAAGGGCGGCCGCAGCCACGCCGGGACCGGCCTCGAACAGGAACGACAGCGCCACCGCGCGCAAGCCGAGCGTCAGCGCAAGCGCGATCACCCCGTAGCTGCCGGTGCGGCTGTCGCGCATGATCTCGAGGCGCCGCTCGCGCGTCCGGCCACCCCAGATCCCGTCCGCCGTGTCGGCCAGCCCGTCCTCGTGAAGCGCGCCGCAAAGCATCACCAGCGCGCCGAGCGCCAGCAACGCCGCCACCGGCGCGGGCAGGCCAGCCATCAGCGCGGCCCAGCCGATCAGCGCGGCCCCTCCCCCCAGCACCGCCCCCGCCAGCGGCCAGGCCCAGGCCGCGCGCGCGCCGCGCGCCGCATCGCCCACGGGCACCGGCAGGCGCGTGAGCAGCCCCAGCGCAAGCGCCGGATCGCCGGGGCGGAGGAGGGCTTTGTCGGTCATCGCAGCGGTTTGCTCTGGGGTTGGCGCGCCTGCCGCGATACACAAGCGCGCGCTCACTTGCAACGAGGCTGCCATGTCCGTCCCCTTCACCACGCTCGCCGATTTCGCCGCGCGCCTGCGCGATCTGCCCGGCCCCGATGCAACCGCCGCAGAGGCTGCGCGCGCGCGCGATGCCACGCTGACCAAGCCCCCCCGCGCGCTCGGCCGGCTCGAAGAGGTGGCCGCCTGGTATTGCGGATGGCGCGGCGCGGCGCGGGCGCGCGTCACCCGCCCGCAAGTGGCTGTTTTCGCGGGCAATCACGGGGTCGTGGCGCGCGGCGTCTCGGCCTTTCCGGCCGAAGTCACCGCGCAGATGGTGGCGAACTTCAAGGCAGGCGGCGCGGCGGTCAACCAGTTGGCGGGCGCGGTTGGCGCGCGGCTCGACGTGCACGCGCTCTCGCTCGACCGGCCCACGGGCGACATCACCGCCGGCCCCGCCATGTCCGAGGCGGAATGCGTCGCGGCGCTGCGGGCGGGCTGGGCGGCGGTGGACCCGCGCGCCGATCTTTTCGTGGCGGGCGAGATGGGCATTGGCAACACCACGCCCGCCGCGGCGATCGCGCTTGCGCTTTTCGGCGGCCACGCCGAAGACTGGACCGGACGCGGCACCGGGCTGGACGATGTCGGATTGGCGGCGAAAGCGCGGGTCGTGGCGCAGGCGGTCGCGGCCAATCCGGGGCGCGGCGGGCTGGAGGTGCTGCGAACGCTCGGCGGGCGCGAACTGGCGGCCATGGCGGGGGCGATCATCCGGGCGCGCACGCTGTGCATCCCGGTGCTGCTCGACGGGTTCATCTGCACCGCCGCCGCCGCCTGTCTGGAGGTCGAGGCCCGGGGTGCCCTCGACCACACGCTCGCGGGCCATGTCAGCGCCGAGCCGGGGCACGCCCGCCTGCTCGAGAGACTGGACAAGGCGCCGCTTCTGTCGCTCGGGCTGCGGCTGGGCGAGGGCTCGGGCGCGGTGCTGGCGATGAGCGTGGTGCAGGCGGCGCTTGCGTGCCATTCTGGCATGGCGAGTTTCGCCGAGGCCGGCGTATCCGGGGCAGAGCCATGCTTGACGCCGGACGCCCCCCGCAATACTGATTAAATCCGTCGGATTACCCCGGAGCACCCCGCGCATGAGCGAGACACTCCTCCATCGCCTCGCCTGGATCGTGGTGGCGCTCTGCCTCGCGCCGATTGTCGCGGCGGTGCTGGCGGCGTTGACCGGGGATCTGGAAACCTGGCGCAGCGTTCTGGCGACGGTGCTGCCGCGCTACACGCTCAACACGCTCAAGCTGGTGGTGATCGTCGGCACCAGCACGGCGGTGATCGGATCGCTCACCGCCTGGCTGGTGACGGTCTATCGCTTTCCCGGCGCGCGGCTGCTGGAGGTGGCGCTGGCGCTGCCGCTCGCCTTTCCGGCCTATGTCATGGCCTATGCCTATACCCATATGCTCGACCATCCCGGCCCGGTACAGACCGCCTTGCGCGCGCTCACCGGCTGGGGGCCGCGCGATTACTGGTTTCCCGAGGTGCGCAGCCTTGGCGGCGCGGCGCTGATGCTGACCATCGTGCTTTATCCTTACGTTTATCTGCTGGCGCGGGCCTCGTTCCGGCAGCAATCGGCCAATGCGTTCCTGGTGGCGCGAACGCTGGGGCGTTCGCCCGCATATGCGTTCCGCCGGGTGGCGCTGCCGATGGCGCGGCCGGCGATTGCCGGTGGCGCGCTGCTGGCGGTCATGGAGACGATCGCCGATTTCGGCACGGTCGCGTTTTTCAACGTGCAGACCTTTGCCACCGGCATCTATCAGGCGTGGTTCAGCCTCGGCGACCGGGCGGCGGCGGCGCAACTGGCGCTTTGCCTGCTGAGCTTTGCGCTGCTTCTGGCGGGGCTGGAACGCGCGAGCCGGGGCCGGATGCGCACCGCCGGGCGCGGCGCGCGGTTCGAGACGATGGAGCGCCCGCGCCTGCGCGGGCTGGCGGCGGCGGGGGCGGTCACGCTGTGCTTTCTGCCGGTTCTGCTGGGGTTCATCCTGCCGGCGGTCATGCTGGGCGTGATGGCGGCGGGATCGGGGCAGAACCTGCTGTCGCCGCGCTACCTTGGCTTCATATCGAATTCGCTGACGCTGGCCGCGGTGGCCTCGGTGCTGACGGTGCTGGGCGCGATCCTTGTGGGGTTTCGTGCCCGCACACGGCCCGGACGTGTCTCGCGCGCGCTGGTGCTCGGGGCGGGGCTGGGCTATGCGGTGCCGGGCGGCGTGATCGCGGTCGGGCTGATGGTGCCGATGGCGGCGTTTGACAACGCGCTCGACGCTTTCATGCGCGAGACCTTCGGCATCAGCACCGGGCTTCTGATAACCGGGTCGATCTGGCTCATGGTGGTGGCCTATGTGGTGCGCTTCATGGCCGCGGCCCTCAACGCCTATGACAGCGGCATGGCGACGGTGCCGCTACATTTCGATGCGATCGGGCGCTCGCTCGGGCAGCCGGGGCCGCGGCTTCTGGCGCGGGTGCACCTGCCGGTGGCGCGCGCCTCGGTGCTGACCGCGCTGCTCATTGTCTTTGTCGATGTGATGAAGGAACTGCCCGCCACGCTGATCCTGCACCCGTTCAACTTTCAGACGCTGGCGGTGCAGGCGCATCGCCTCGCCGCAGATGAGCGGCTGGCCGAGGCGGCGGTGCCGTCGCTGGTGCTGGTGGGATTCGGCCTCGTGCCGGTGCTGATCCTGTGCCGGACGCTGGGGCGCGACGGGCGCTCTCAGCGCGCAGCGCGGCTTGGCACGGCGATCTCGGCAGGGTGAGAGACCGCCAGATCCGCCTGCGTATCGACATCGCGCAGCATGTCGATCACAGCTACCCGAGACGCCCCGAGGCTGCGGATCGTGTCCGCGCGGGCATATGCGCCCGACCAGCGCACCCCCTCGAAAAGCCGCGCGGGCACGGCGGCGCCGCGCCGCAGCCCGATGAGCCAGTAACCGCCATCGGTGGCGGGGCCGATCACCGCGTCATGCCCCCCGAGCGCCGCGAAGGCGCGGGCGATGTGGCCCCGCGCGATGCCGGGGATGTCCGCGCCGATGATGCAGACCGGCCCCGGCGGCAGGCTGCGCAAAAGCCGCCCCATCCGGTCCCCCAGATCGCCCGCCCCCTGCGGCACGCGGGGCAGATGCGCGGGCCAGACGCGGCTGGCCATCCCCTCACGGTCGGGACTGACGGCCAGCACGAGGCGCCAGCGCGGATCGTCGATCCGGCGCAGCAGGCGCATGACCTGATGGCGGAACCACCACGCCGCCGCCACCATGCCGATATCGCGCCCCAGCCGTGTCTTGACGCGGCCGGGGCGCGGCTCCTTCACCATCACGACAAGGGTGGCCCGCCTCATGCGAAGAAATCGCGCAGGATGCGGGCATAGACGGCCTTCAACTGGTGGATTTGCGCCACCTCGACGCGCTCATCCACCTGGTGCATGGTCTGGCCGACAAGGCCGAATTCCACCACCGGGCAGTGATCCCTGACAAAACGCGCGTCCGACGTGCCGCCCGAGGTCGAGAGTGCCGGCACCACGCCGGTCTCAAGCTCGACCGCGCGCGCCACCAGGTCAGAGAGCGGACCGGGGGGGGTGAGAAACGCCTCGCCCGAGACCTTGACCTCCATCGCGCCGCTCACGCCGAACTCGGCGGCCACGCGGTCAAGCTCGCCCTGCATCCACGCGGTGAGCGCGCCGCTGTCATGGGCATCGTTGAAGCGGATGTTGACGGTGGCTCGGCAACGGGCGGGAATCACGTTGGTGGCGGGGTTGCCGGTGTCGATGGTGACGATGGCCAGCGTCGAGGGGTCGAAATGCGCGGTCCCATCGTCGAGCCTGTGCGAGGCGAGCCGGTCCATCAGCCGCGCCATGGCCGGAAGCGGATTGCGCGCGCGAAGCGGATAGGCGGAATGGCCCTGCACGCCGGTCATGGTGAAGAAGGCCGTAAGCGAGCCGCGCCGCCCGATCTTTATCATCTCGCCCATGCGCGCGGGGCAGGTCGGCTCGCCCACGAGGCAGGCGCTCATCCGCTCGCCCTCGGCCTCCATCCAGTCGAGCAGCGCACGGGTGCCGTCGATCGCGTCGCCCTCCTCGTCGCCGGTGATGGCGAGGATCACCGCCCCCTCCGGGGGCGTCTCTCGCACGAGATCCACCGCCGCCGCGACAAAGGCGGCAACGCCCGATTTCATGTCACACGCACCGCGCCCCCACAGCGCACCGTCACGTTCGAGCGCGCCGAAGGGCGGCACGGACCACGCGGCCTCGTCCCCCACCGGCACCACGTCGGTATGACCGTTGAAGCCAAAGGTCCTGGCCGCGCCCTTCGCACCCCATCGGGCAAAGAGATTGGCCACGCCGCCCCGGTCCACGCGGGTGCACTGAAACCCTGCGCCCGACAGCACCGCCTCCAGCAGCCGCAGCGCGCCGCCCTCCTCGGGCGTGACCGAGGGACAGCGGATCAGATCGGCGGTCAGGCGAACGGGATCAAGCGGGGCATGGGACATGGGGCGCGGCCTTTCATCGGATGCCGCGGGCCTAGCGCGGATCGCGGGCAGGTGCAAATGGCACCGCGATCCTGCCCCCCGCACAAGCGCCGGCGCAAGGACCGCCGGGGCACGGGAGCCTGCCTATCCGGCGACCCGGACCATGACCACCGTCAGCACCACCAGCACAACGAGCGCCAGCATCGCGATCCTGCCGGACATGCGGGGGTCCTTCGGCGCCTGCATCACGCTCTCTCCGCCGCCGCGCGCAGCCGTGCCTCGATGCGCGCGCGGTCGGGCTGATACTTGATGAGGTGCTTGTCGCCGGTGGCCGTGACCACCTGCACCGCGCTGCCCAGCCCCCGCACCGTGACAATCTCCGACAGCCGCACCGCGCGTCCCTGCGGGCCTAGCAACCGGCGGTCGGTCAGATCCCAGCGCGCCGTCAATTCGTCCGAGGCGACATAGAACGCGCGCACCGCGATCGCCGCCAGCCCGCCGACCGCCCCGGTCCAGACATGGGGATTTCCCATCAGCCACAGGACAACCATGCCAAGCGCCATCGCCCCCGCCGCCAGCCAGGCGTGATCGCGCCAGTGGGTCGCGCGGTCGGGGCGAAAGCTCTCGATCACGCGCTCGCCCTCCTCCAGCGCGACGGCGGGCGTCATGGAATGGATCGGACCCTCGCTCATGTGCCCCTCGCAAGCCAGATCACCAGCGCCACCAGCACGGCCAATCCGGCGAAAAAGACCAGCGCCACAAGACGCGCGCCCCGCCCTGATCGCGGCTCGCCCCCGGGTGCCACCACGCCCGTCGCCCCGCCCGAGGGCAGCGGCGTGAAGCGCACCGGCGCGCGCTCTTCCTCGAACCGCCCGACCAGCCGCAGCGCCGCCCCCACCACCACAAGCCGCTGCGCGCGGCCCTGAAAGGCGCGCGACGGCACCAGCAGGACGCGCCCGGCAAGTGCGTCGAGCTGCCCGCGCATCCCGGCCAGGTCGCGCTCGGCGATCCCGTGGCCTTCGGCCAGATAGGACGACAGCGGCATGTCCTGCAAATCCGCCACGTCGAACAGTTCGACCTTATCGCGCGCCAGCGCCTGCGCCCCGAGCGCCGCGATCACCTCTTCATCGGACAACCCCGCGTCCATCACCGCGAAGACCCGCAGCACATGCGCCTCATGCGCCGGAATATCGAGCGTGACGCTCACGCCGCGCGCCGCGCCCGCAGGTTCCGCGCCAGCAGGTCCATCGCCGCCATGCGCACCGCCACGCCCATCTCCACCTGATCGCGGATCACCGAGCGGTTGATGTCGTCGGCGATCTCGCCGTCGATCTCGACACCGCGGTTCATCGGCCCCGGATGCATCACGATGGCGTCGGGCCTGGCAACCGCCAGCTTTTCGGCGTCAAGCCCGAAGCGGTGGTAATATTCCCGCTCCGAGGGGATGAACCCGCCATCCATCCGCTCACGCTGCAATCGCAGCATCATCACCACATCGACGCCTTCCAGCCCCGCGCGCATGTCGTCGAACACCTCGACGCCGAACTCGGCGATCCCCGCCGGCATGAGCGTGGGCGGCCCGATCAGGCGCACGCGGTTCTCCATCCTGCCCAGAAGCAGGATGTTCGACCGCGCCACCCGGCTATGGGCGATATCGCCGCAGATCGCTATGGAGAGACGGTGCAGCCGCCCCTTGGCGCGCCGGATCGTCAGCGCATCGAGCAGCGCCTGCGTGGGGTGTTCGTGGCGCCCGTCGCCCGCGTTGAGCACCGCGCAGCGCACCTTCTGCGCCAGCAGGTCGACCGCGCCGGATTGCGGGTGCCGCACCACCAGCAAATCGGGATGCATCGCGTTGAGCGTGAGCGCCGTGTCGATCAGCGTCTCGCCCTTCTTGAGGCTCGACGCCTGCATCGCCATGGTCATCACATCCGCGCCAAGCCGCTTGCCCGCCAGCTCGAAACTCGCCTGGGTGCGGGTCGATGCCTCGAAGAACATGTTGATCTGCGTCAGCCCCGCCAGCGCATCGCCATGCTTGGCCGCGCTGCGGTTGAGCGTCACGTAATCTTCGGCAAGGTCGAGAATCTCGGTGATGTCGCCGGGCGCCAGCGGCTCGATCCCCAGAAGATGCGCGTGTGGAAAGGACATGCCGCCTCCTTGCGGTTTCTGCCGCGTGACTTGCGCCGACTTGCGCTTATAGAAAGGCGCGCCCCTGTCGGCAAGGCGCGCGCGGGCGCATCCGGGGCCTGCCCTGCGCGGGTCTGCTCTGCTCAGGTCTGCGCCCCCCCCTGGCTTGCCGCTTCGACGGCACCGACCAGCCGCGCCATCACCCGGTCGAGAACGCCCTGGTCGAGCGCCTCGGCCATGACCCGGATCAGCGGCTCGGTGCCGGAGGCGCGAACGAGCAGCCGCCCGTCGCTGCCCAGTTCGGCCTCGGCCTCGGCCATGGCGCTCTGCACGATATCGCTTGCAAGCGGGGTCTTGCCCTCGGTGAAACGCACGTTGACAAGCCGCTGCGGCACCGGCTCGAAGACCTGCGCGAGCGCGCTTGCCTTCTGCCCGGTCTCGACCATCGCGGCGAGGAATTGCAGCGCCCCGATGAGGCCGTCGCCGGTGGTGGCGTAATCGGTCATCACGATATGGCCCGACTGCTCGCCGCCCAGGTTGTGCCCGCCCGCACGCATCGCCTCGACCACATGCCGGTCGCCCACCGGCGTGCGCCTGAGCGCGATGCCCTGCGCCGCGAGATGCCGCTCCAGCCCGAGATTGGACATCACCGTGGCCACCAGCGTGTCGCCCGCAAGCCGCCCCTCGCGCGCCCAGCGTGTCGCAATCAGCGCCATGAACTGATCGCCGTCGGCCACCCGGCCCTGTTCGTCGATGAGCACCACCCGGTCGGCATCGCCATCGAGGCAGATGCCCAGATCGGCGCGCGTCTCCAGCACCTTGCGCGCCGCCGCGTCGGGCTTGGTCGAGCCGCAATCGAGGTTGATGTTGTAGCCGTCCGG
Organism: Roseovarius sp. UBA6167; assembly: GCA_002428225.1. Lineage (GTDB taxonomy): Bacteria > Pseudomonadota > Alphaproteobacteria > Rhodobacterales > Rhodobacteraceae > Roseovarius. The sequence continues at coordinate 12,966 of DIUD01000038.1, forward strand.
CTCCACGCCAAGGGCGATCACCTCGGCCCCCAGCTCCTCTAGCACCTCGGGCGCCGCGCGATAGGCCGCGCCATTGGCACAATCGAGCACGATCCGAAGCCCGTCGAGACGGCGCCCGCGGGGAAAGGTCGTCTTGGCATATTCCACATAGCGCCCGCGCGCATCGTCCACGCGGCGTGCACGGCCGATATCGCCGGGGGCCGCGGGGCTGACACCCTCTGCCATCAGCCGCTCGATGGCCGCCTCGGCCTCGTCGCTCAGCTTGAACCCGTCGGGACCAAAGAGCTTGATGCCGTTATCGTCGGCGGGGTTGTGGCTGGCGGAGATCATCACACCCACATCGGCGCGCAGGGAATGCGTGAGATAGCCGATCGCAGGTGTCGGCATCGGCCCCAGCAGGAACACGTTCATCCCGGTCGAGGTGAAGCCGGCGGTCAGGGCATATTCGATCATGTAGCCCGAACGCCGCGTGTCCTTGCCGATCACCACGCGGTGCTCCTTCTTGTCGGTGCGGAAATAGCGCCCCGCCGCCGCGCCCAGACGCAGCGCCATGTCGGCGGTCATCGGCCAGCTGTTCGCCTGCCCGCGAATCCCGTCCGTGCCGAAAAGCCTCCTGGCCATTGTGCAACTCCCTGAGCAATCTCGCGCACCGTGCATCGTGCAGCCCACCGGCTCATATCCTGCGTTTGCGTCGCTGTCCAATGTTGCGCAACGCGTGGCCCGGCATCGGGCGGACGACTGCGCGCGCCATGGCCCGCGATGGCAGCGAAATGATCGCCGCCGATGCGGTCCGGGCGAGGGGATCAGCCCTGCGGCGCATCCACGAGCGCAAGAAGCGCCTCGGGCGGGCGGCCGATCACGGCGCGATCCCTTGCAATGGCGATGGGGCGCTCGATCAGGATCGGGTTCTCGGCCATCGCCCCGAGGAGCGTCTCGGGGTCGCTGTCGCGGCTCAGCCCCAGTTCGCGGAACCTTGCCTCACCCGTGCGCATCATAGCGACAGGCTCAAGCCCGAGCCGCGCCAGCACCGCGCGCAATTCCTCGATCGTGGGCGGATCGTCGAGATAGCGCCGAACCTCGACCGCCGCGCCATGCTCTTGCAACAGCGCCAGCCCCTGCCGCGATTTCGAGCAGCGCGGATTGTGCCAACAGGTCATCACAGCCAGTCCTCCCGTTTGCTGCCCACGGCCTCGGCCACGGTGGCATACCCGTCGCGCGCCAGCAGCGCATCGAGCCCGCGCGCGATGCGCGCCGCCAGCGACAGCCCCTCATAGACCAGCGCCGAATAAAGCTGCACCGCGCTCGCGCCGGCGCGGATCTTGGCATAGGCGTCCTCGGCAGAGGCGATCCCGCCCACGCCAACGAGCGGCAGCCGGCCCTCCGTCAACTGCGACAGCCGCGCCAGAACGCGCGTCGATTTCCCGAACAGGGGCGCGCCCGACAGCCCCCCCGCCTGATCCCTCTGCGGGCTTTTCAGCCCGTCCCGGGCCAGCGTCGTGTTGGTGGCGACGATCCCCGACACCCCGCCCTCGCGCGCCACATCGGCGATTTCCGAAAGCTCCGTGTCACTCAGGTCCGGCGCGATCTTGAGGAATATCGGGATGGGCCGCGCCAGCGCGTCGCGCGCCGCCATCACCCCCGCCAGCAGCGCCGAGAGCGCCTCGGCCCCCTGCAAGTCGCGCAGGCGCTCGGTATTGGGGCTGCTGACGTTGACCGTGGCGAAATCGAGATGCGCGCCGCAATGCGCCAGGACGCGCGCGAAATCGCCCGCGCGGTCGGCGCTGTCCTTGTTGGCGCCAAGGTTGAGGCCGATGATCCCTTCCTTGGGGCGCTTTGCCAGCCGCGGGGCCACCGCCTCCATCCCGTCGTTGTTGAAGCCGAAGCGGTTGATAACGCCGCGATCCTCGGTCAGGCGGAAAAGCCGCGGGCGCGGATTGCCCGCCTGCGGGCGCGGCGTGACGGCACCCACCTCGACAAAGCCGAACCCCGCCCGGCAGAGCGGGGCGAGGGCCTCGGCGTTCTTGTCGAAGCCGGCGGCAAGGCCCACCGGATTGGGCAGGGCCAGCCCCGCGAGATCGGTGCGCAGGCGCGGGCCTGTCACCGGCCCCGGCTGCGGCGCAAGCCCCAGCCTCAACGCCCGCAGCGCCAGCGCGTGCGCGCGCTCCGGGTCGAGCCGGTGCAGAAGGCCAAGGCCGACCCGCTCCAGCGCCCTCATGCCAGCCCTGCCGGGAATTGATGCGCGCCGCCGGCCAGCGGCAAGGGCTGCGCCCAGACCACATCGGCAAGCCGCAGCTCGCGGTAGAGATGCGGGAACAGCGCACCGCCGCGCGACGGCTCCCAGCGCAGCGCCTCGCCCAGCCGGTCGCTGTCCACCGCCAGAAGCATCAGCCCCGCCTCGCCCGCGAAATGCCGTGCCGCCGTCTCGGGGGCCTGTCGGGCGGTCGAGAAATGCACGAACCCGTCCGCCAGATCGGCCGGCGCGCCGCGCGTCGCGCCCTGCGCGCGCAGGGCCGCCCATTCGGGCGCACGGAATATCTTGTAGATCAGCATGACCGTGGTGATGCCCCGCCCGTGCCGCCCCGTCAAGCGATGCCTGCCGCCCGCCCCTTCAGGCCGCCAGCCCCCTGGACCCCAGCTTGAGGAATTTCTCGCGCCGGTCGCGGATCAGGGCCGCGCGGTCCTTGGCCGAAAGCTCGCTCAGCATGGCCGAGATCGCCTTGCCCACGGCGGCGATGGTGGCGGCGCGGTCACGATGCGCGCCGCCCAGGGGCTCGTCAATGATGCGGTCGATCACGCCCAGCCTGACCAGGTCCTGCGCGGTGAGGCGCAGCGCCTCGGCGGCCTCGCGCATCTTCTCGGCATCCTTCCACAGGATCGAGGCGCAGCCCTCGGGCGAGATCACCGAATAGACCGAATGTTCCAGCATCGCCACGCGGTTGGCGCTGGCAAAGGCCACCGCACCGCCCGATCCCCCCTCGCCGATAATCACCGAGACCAGCGGCACACCGAGGCACAGGCAGGTCTCGGTGGCGCGCGCGATGGCCTCGGATTGCCCGCGCTCCTCGGCGCCCTTGCCCGGATAGGCGCCGGGCGTGTCCACCAGCGTCACCACCGGCAGACCGAAACGGTCCGCCATCTGCATCAGGCGCACCGCCTTGCGATAGCCCTCGGGCCGGGCCATGCCGAAATTGTGGGTAAGGCGCGACTTGGTGTCGTGGCCCTTTTCATGGCCGATCACCATGACAGGCCGATCGTTGAGCCGCGCCAACCCGCCCATCACCGCCGCATCCTCGCCAAAGACACGGTCGCCGGCGAGCGGGGTGTATTCGGTAAAGAGCGCGTCGATATAATCATGGCAATGCGGCCGGTCGGGATGGCGGGCGACCTGGCACTTGCGCCAGGGCGTGAGCGATCTGTAGAGATCGCGCAACAGCGCCGCCGCCTTGGCATCGAGCGCGCGCGCCTCTTCCTCGACATCGGTCTCCTGGTTGGTGCGGGCAATCGCGCGCAACTCCTCGGCCTTGCCTTCGATCTCGGCAAGCGGCTTCTCGAAGTCGAGGTAATGGGTCATCGCGCGGCCCTCCGGTCTGGACGCCCCGCTATATGGCGGCAGGCGGCGGGATTTGCAATCGGTCAAACCGGCCAGAGCACGGGCACCAGCGTGGCCAGCAAGAGCGCGGCCATCACCCGGTTGAAAAGGCGCAGGCGCGCGGGGCTGCGCAGGACGCCGCGGATCTGCTGGCCCAGCGTGGTCCAGGTGGTGGTGCTGATGATGCCGCAGGCCACATAGATCCCCGCCACCACAAGCACCGCGCCAAGATCACGCCCCGCCGCGTAGAGCGTCACCGCCGAGAGCGCCATGCTCCACGCCTTGGGGTTGACCCACTGAAAGGCCGTGGCCTGAACGAAGGTGAGCGGGCGGCCTTCGGTCTTGGCATCCTCAGGCGGGGCGGCGTTGGCGATTTTCCACGCCAGCCACAGCAGATAGCCGACCGAGAGAAGCTTGAGCACGAGATAGGCGGGCGGCCAGAGATCGAAAAGCTGCATCACCCCGAGCCCCACGCAGACCAGCATCGCCGGAAAGCCCAGCCCCACCCCCAGCATGTGCGGGATGGTGCGCGCGAAGCCGAAATTCGTGCCCGAGGCCATCAGCATCAGGTTGTTCGGCCCCGGCGTGATAACCGAGACAAAGGCAAAGGCGACAAGGGCCGAAAGAAGTTCAAGCGTCATGGCACAACATCCTGTGGCACAACATATGGCACGACACCATGCGGCCGCCTCTCCCGCGCGCCGCCGGCGGGGTGCAGGACATCCGCGCAGAGCCGGCCAGCCGCGCCATTTCACGGTCTTCACGACGGCCCCGCGCGAAAACAGAAACGGGGGCCGCTGTTTCGGCCCCTCGTTCCCGCCTGCTCGTTCCCGCCTGCCACCATTATCCGCGCGGACCAACCCGCACATCGTCACCCAAGATATAGTCGATTCTTATCGAATCAGTCAACAAGATGTGTTTCGCAGATCAAGAATATTCAGGCCGCCAGCCCCCGCCCCCCAAGCAGCGCCGCAACCCCCGGCATCCGCCCGCGAAACGCCTCGTAAAGCCTTGCCGCCTCGTCGGTGCCGCCGCGCGACAGGATTTCACGCTCAAGCGCGCGCGCCCGGCCCGGATCGAACGCCCCGCCCGCCTCGATGAAGCTGGCAAAGGCATCGGCATCCATCACCTCGGACCACATGTAGCTGTAATAGCCCGCAGCATAGCCGTCGCCCGAAAACACATGGGCGAAATGCGGGGTGGCGTGGCGCATGGCGATGGCGGGCGGCATCTCGATCTCGCGCAGCACCTCTGCCTGCCGCGCCATCACATCCGCCGGCACCACGCCCTCGTGAAAGGCCAGATCGACAAGCGCCGAGGCCACATACTCGACCGTCTGAAAGCCCATGTCGAAACGCGCCGCCCCCAGCACCTTGTCGAGCAACGCCTGCGGCATCGGCGCGCCGGTCTCCACATGGCGGGCATGGCGCCCGAGCACCTCTGGCACCTCCAGCCAGTGCTCGTATAGCTGGCTGGGCAATTCCACGAAATCGCGCGCCACGTTGGTGCCCGAGAGCGACTCGTAGGTCACGTCCGACAGCATCTGATGCAGCGCATGGCCGAACTCGTGAAACAACGTGCGCGCGTCGTCATAGCCCAGCAGCGCCGGATCGCCCTTGGCGAAATTGCACACGTTGATTACCACCGGGGCCTGCGGCCGCGGCCACTTTGCCTGCCCGCGCATGGCCGAGCACCACGCGCCCGACCGCTTGGAGCCGCGCGCGAAATAATCGCCGATGAAGACCGCGACGTGACGGCCCGCGCGCCTTACCTCCCACGCCCGGCAATCGGGGTGATAAAGGGGCACGTCGAGCGGGATGAATTCCAGCCCGAAGAGGCGTTGCGCGCAATCGAAGGCCGCGCCGATCATGGCCTCGAGCGAGAGATAGGGCTTGACCTCCGCCTCGTCGAAATCGTGCTCGGCCTGCCGCCGCTTCTCGGCGTAATAGCGCCAGTCCCAGGGCGCCGGATCGCCATTGATCCCATCGGCGCGCATCATCGCGGCGAGCGTGGCGGCATCGCGTTCGGCCTGCGCGCGGGCGGGCTCCCAGACCGCCATGAGCAGGTCGCGCACGGCCCCGGGCGTCTTGGCCATCTCGGTTTCCAGCTTGTAGGCGGCAAAGCTGTCATAGCCCAGAAGCCGCGCGCGCTCGGCGCGCAGCGCGAGGATCTCGGCGGCGATGGCGCGGTTATCGGTCGTGCCGCCCATGGCCCCGCGCGCGGCCCAGGCTTGATAGGCCCGCCGGCGCAGATCGCGGCGCGTCGAGAATTGCAGGAACGGCACGATGAGCGAGCGCGACAGCGTGATGACCGGCCCCTCTGCCCCCCTTTCGCGCCCCGCCGCACGGGCAGCATCAACGACGAAACCGGGCAGCCCCTCCAGATCCTCCTCGGCAAGGGCCATGTGCCAGCCCGCCTCATCCGCAAGCAGGTTCTGGACAAAGGCGGTGCCAAGCTCGGCCAGCCGCGCCATGATCGCGCGCATCCGCGCCTCTTCGGCCCCGCTCAGCATGGCCCCGGCCCGACGAAAGGCGCGATGCGTGAGCATCAGGAGCCGCGCCTCCTCCGGCCCCAGCCCGAGCGCGTCACGTCCCTGCCAGAGCGTGTCGATACGCGCAAACAGCGCCTTGTTGCCGTAAATCTCCGAGGAATGGGCAGCAAGGCGAGGCGCGAAATCGCGTTGCAGAGCCTGCCGCGCCGGGGTGCTGTCCGCCCCCGCCAGCGTGAAGAACACCGACAACACCCGGTCGAGCGCCTTGCCCGAAGCCTCCAGCGCCTGAATCGTGTTGGCGAAGCTGGGCGCCTCGGGATTGTCGGCAATCGCCGCGATCTCGGCGCGCGCCGCCGCCATCGCCGCCTCGAAGGCGGGGGCGAAATCCTCGTCGGTGATCGCGTCGAATGGCGCAAGGCCAAAGGGCGTGTCCCACTCAACCAGCAACGGGTTGGTCATCTCTCTCTCCCTTCGCGCCGCAGACCGGGCAATCGGGCCGGGCGCTCAGCATGATCTTGCGGCTTTCGCCGTAAAGCGCATCGTAAATCAGCATCTCGCCGCGCAGGGCCCGGCCCGCGCCGGTAATCACCTTGATCGCCTCGACGGCCATCATCGCCCCCACCACGCCGGGCAGCGGCCCGAGCACCCCCGCCTCGGCACATGACGGCACAAGGCCCGGCGCGGGGGCCTGCGGGAAAACGCACTGGTAACAGGGCGCGCCGCGCGCCGGGTCGAACACGCTCAACTGCCCCTCCCATTGCGCGAGCGCGCCCGAAATCAGCGGCTTGCCAAGGGCGGTGGCGGTGGCGTTGACCAGATAGCGGGTGGCGAAATTGTCGGTGCCGTCAAGGATGAGGTCATAGTCGGCAAAGAGGTCGGCGGCGATCTCGGGGGCAAGGCGGCGGGCATAGGGGCGCACCGTGATATTCGGGTTCTGCGCCAGCATCGCCCGTTGTGCGGATTGCACTTTTGGCAAACCTATATCGGTATCTCTGTGGATAACCTGCCGTTGCAGGTTGGAATTATCCACCTCGTCATCGTCGATCACCCCGATGGTGCCCACCCCCGCCGCCGCCAGATACAAGAGCACCGGAGAGCCGAGCCCGCCCGCGCCGATCACCAGCACGCGCGCCTGCTTGAGCGCCTTCTGCCCCGGCCCGCCGATCTCGCGCAGAACGATATGGCGGGCGTAGCGGCCAAGTTCCGCCTCGGAGAAAAGCGGCTTCTTCTCCGGGTCCACGGCGCGCGCCCCCGCCCGCCTGCGCAGACGCTCAAGCCCCGCGCGATAGGCCAGCACCGCAACCGCCGCCCCGCCGAGAAGCAGCCAGAGCGCGGCGCTCCCGCCCATGGCCAGGCGGACCGGATGCCCCTCGCGCAGCACGAGATGGCCCAGCACCACCGCCCCCCAGAGCCCCGCGATCATCCCAAGGCGCAGCCGGCGCGGCGTGCCCGTCAGCGCGCCCAGACCCCAGAGCACGGCGGCCAAGGCCAGAACCAGCCCCATCAGCCAAGCCCCGTCGAGCCAAAGCCGCCCGCGCCGCGCGCGGTCCCGTCAAGCGCGGCAACCAGATCGAACCGCGCCTGCACCACCGGGGCCACCACCATCTGCGCGATGCGTGCGCCATGGACAATCTCGAACGGCTCGGTCCCGGCATTCATCACGATCACCCCCAGAGGCCCGCGATAATCGCTGTCGATCGTGCCGGGGCTGTTGGGCAGGGTGATGCCATGCCGGAGCGCCAGCCCCGAACGCGGGCGCAACTGCACCTCATGGCCCGCAGGCACGGCGATGCGCAGCCCCGTCGGCACCAGCACCCGCCCACCGGGAACCAGCACCACCGCGCCACGATCGGGGAAATTCGCGCGCAGATCGGCCCCCGCCGCGCCCGCCGTCGCATAGGCGGGCAGGCCAAGCGCCCGATCCGCGCCCTCCTCCCATGCCACCTCGATGCTCAGCATCGCCCCATCGCCTTCATCTTGCCAAAAATATCCAGATCCTCAGGCCAATGCCCGCGCAACGCGCTCGGCCAGACGCGCCGCCACCTGCGTCTTGCCCATGCGCGGCCAGCTTTCCGCGCCCTCGGCGGTGATGAGCGTCACGGCATTCTCCGCCCCGCCCATGATCCCGGTCCCGGCGCTCACGTCATTTGCCACGATCCAGTCGCAGCCCTTGCGCGCGCGCTTGGCGGTGGCGTTGTCGAGCACGTCACAGGTCTCGGCGGCGAAACCCACCACGAGGCGCGGGCGGCCCGTCTGCAACCGGCTCAACGTCGCCAGAATGTCGGGGTTCTCGGCAAACTCGAGGCTCGGCAGTCCGTCCCTGGTCTTCTTCAGCTTGCGGGCGCTTGCGCGCGCCACGCGCCAGTCGGCCACGGCGGCGGCAAGGATCGCGGCATCCGCGGGCAGGGCCGCGAGCACGGCGTCGTGCATCTCGAGCGCGGTCTCGACGCGGATCACCTCGACGCCCTCGGGCGGGGGCACCGAGGCGGGGCCGGTGACAAACACCACCCCTGCCCCGAGCGCGGCGAGTGCGCGCGCAATCGCCGTGCCCTGCGCCCCAGAGGAGCGGTTGGCGATATAGCGCACCGGGTCGATCGGCTCATGCGTCGGCCCGGAGGTAACAAGGATGCGCCGGCCCGTGAGAGGGCCGTCCTCGAGCCGCGCGGAGATGGCGGCGAGGATCTCGGGCACCTCGGCCATCCGGCCGGGGCCATGCTCGCCGCAGGCCATGCCGCCCTCGTTGGGGCCGACAAATCCGATGCCGTCGGCGCGCAGCATGGCCAGGTTGCGCTGTGTCGCGGGATGCTGCCACATGCGCACGTTCATCGCCGGCGCGAGCAGCACGGGTGTGTCCGTGGCCAGAAGCAGCGTCGAGGCCAGATCGCCTGCAAGGCCATGGGCCATCCGGGCCATGAGATCGGCGGTGGCAGGGGCCACGACGATGAGATCGGCAGAGCGCGACAACTCTATATGGCCCATCTCGGCCTCGTCGGTCAGGTCGAACAGATCGGAAAACACCTTGCGCCCGGCCAGCGCCGAGACCGAAAGCGGTGTCACGAATTGCGCGCCGGCACGGGTGAGCACGGGCGTGACCGCATGGCCGCGCTCGCGCAACCGGCGGATCAGGTCGAGCGCCTTGTAGGCCGCGATGCCGCCGCCGATGATCAGAAGGATGCGTGACGCGCCGGGCATGGCTCTCTCCAACAGATGCGCGCAGAGACTAGGGCGCGCGCCAGACCGGTGCAAGGGCCGCGCGCAGGCCAGCCCCCGCACCCCATGCGCGGATCGGGGCGCTCAGAACGTCGCGTTGAACGCCCCGCCATCGAGCAGGATGTTCTGGCCGATGATGAACCCGGCTTGCTGGCTGCACAAAAAGGCGCAAGCGGCACCGAACTCCTCGGGCGTGCCATAGCGGCCTGCCGGAATGGTCGCCGCGCGGCGCGCGCGCGCCTCCTCCAGGGCAATGCCCTCGCGCGCGGCGACGCCCTGATCGAGCGACACCGCGCGGTCGGTGGCGTGGATGCCGGGCAGCAGGTTGTTCATCACCACGCCCCGCCCCGCCACCTGCCGCGCGGTGCCCGCCACATAGCCGGTAAGCCCGGCGCGCGCCGCGTTCGAGAGACCTAGGATCGGAATGGGCGACTTTACCGATTGCGAGGTGATGTTGACCACCCGGCCCCAGCCGCGCGCCATCATCCCCGGCACCAGCGCCTTGATAAGCGCGATCGGGGCAAGCATGTTGGCGTCGAGCGCGGCGATGAAATCCTCGCGCTCCCAGTCCGTCCACATCCCCGGCGGCGGGCCGCCCGCGTTGTTGACGAGGATATCGACATCGCCCGCCGCCTCGAGCAGCGCCGCGCGCCCCGCCTCGGTCGAGACATCGGCGGCGACGGTCACCACCTCGACCCCGAACCCGGCGCGGATCACCGCGGCCGACGCCTCAAGCGCCTCGGCCCCGCGCGCATTCATCACCAGATCGGCACCCGCCTCTGCAAGCGCGCGCGCGCAGCCCAGACCAAGGCCCTTGGAGGACGCACAGACCAGCGCCCTTTTGCCACGAATTCCAAGATCCATCGCGTGTTCCTCCTGTTTCCAAGCCAGAGTTAACACCCCAACGCGCAGAATGGCCAGAGCCCTCCAGAGCCGGGCGCCGCCCGCCGGGGCGCGGGGCCGGGGCGCGCGCTATCCCAGCGCCCTGGCCAGACGCGGCAGGCGGGCCTTTTTCAGAAGCGGGCGCATCTGCCAGTCGCGCGCCGAGAGGGCGCGCGCCGTCTTTAGCACCTGCGCCGCCACGGCCGCGACCATCGCCGGCTGCGCCCGCCATATTCCGTGCACGAACGCATCCGGGTCGGCGCGCCACAGCCCCTCCTCGGCCAGGATGTTGCGCGGGAAATCGCGCGCGTTCAGCGTCAGGATCCCGTCCGCGTGGCCCGCGACGGCGGCCGCCAGCACATGAATATCCCCGGGGTCGGGCAGGTAAAGCCGTGCCTCCAGACCGGCCGGCACGCTCGTGCAGCCACGCGGCCAGCGCGCCGCCATGCGCGCGGCCTCGGCTTCGGCCTGCGCGCGCCCCTCGGGGCCGTGCCGCGCCGCCGTGTGCTGCCATTCCGCCAGCAGGCGCGCCGACCAGAGCGGAGCAAAGGCACCGTGGGCCGCCACCCCCAGCAGCATCTCGCGCATCACCGTGGGATAGAGCACGCAGGCGTCGAGCACGACTTTCATAACCGGAAGAACAGCGCCTTGAGATAGCCCGATTCGGCCAGTTGCGGATGCAGCGGATGATCCGGCCCGGCAAAGCCCGTGTGGATGAGCGCGCCCCCCGCGCGCCCCGCGCGCCCGATGCCGCGCGTGCAGGCGGTGCGGAACCGGCCCAGGTCGGCGGCGTGCGAGCAGGAGCACAGGCCGAGATAGCCGCCCTCGGCCACCAGCCCGGCGGCCAGCCGCGCCACCCGCTCATAGGCGCGCAACCCCTTTTCCAGCGCCGGTTTCGACGGCGCAAAGGCAGGCGGGTCGCAGATCACCACGTCGAATCGCGCGCCCTCGGCGACCAGCGCCTCCATCCCCTCGAACGCATCGCCCCGGCGGGGAACGAGGCGCCCGGCCATCCCCATGCGCGCCGCGCCCTCCATGCCCAGATCGAGCGCCGCTTGCGAGCCGTCCACGGCAAGCGCGCTTGCCGCGCCACCGGCAAGGCAGGCCAGCGAGAACCCGCCCACATGGCTGAACACGTCGAGCACCCGCGCGCCGCGCGCCAGCCGCGCGGCAAAGGCATGGTTGGGGCGTTGATCGTAATAGAGCCCGGTTTTCTGCCCGCCCGTCAGATCGGCCATGTAGATGGCCCCGTTCATCGCCACCGGCACCGGGGCATCCGGGGCGCGGCCCGCCAGAACGGCGCTTGCGTCGTCCAGCCCCTCGAGCGCGCGGGCGCGCCCCGCGGCGTTCTTGAGCACGGTTGTCACGCCCGTCACCTCCTGCACCACGGCGGCAAGATCGAACAGAACGCCCTCGGCCCAGGCCGCATTGGGCTGGATCACCGCCACCTCGCCAAACCGGTCGATCACCACGCCCGGCAGGCCATCGGCCTCGGCATGGATAAGCCGGTAGAAAGGCGCATCGAAAAGCCGTGTGCGCATCTCCCGGGCGCGGATGAGGCGGGCGCGCAGCCAGTCCCGGTCGATCCGCGCGCCCGGATCGCGGTCGAGCATCCGCGCCATGATCTTCGAGGCCGGGTTGACCGCGACCACGCCGAGCGCCGCGCGCGCCCCGTCCTCCAGCACCGCGATCGTGCCGGGGGCAAGCGCGCGCGTGCGCCGGTCGGTCACAAGCTCGTTGTCGAATACCCACGGGCTGCCATGGCGGATGGCGCGGCCATCGGTCCTGGGCAGGAGGCGGATCACGGGATAGGGGGGCGGTGTCATGGCGGTCCCTTTAGGCTGTTTGAACGGTCTGGAAAAGCGCCGAATCGGTCGGGCGCGCCCGGACCGCGACACCCGCGCCCCGCCTGTCCCTTGCGCGCGGCGCGGATCGTGGCCTTCAAGCGTCGCGCGGACGCGGGCGCGGGCGCGACCGCCAGCCGCCCCGGCGGCGCGGGCGCGCGGCCTGCGCCAGCCCCTCGCGCAGCACGGCCGTCATCGGGTGGTCGGGATGACCGGGCGCGTGGCGCGCGACGAGCACCGCAAGCGCGGCGCGCATATCCTCGCCCTCGGGAACCGACAGCGCCCAGTCGAGAAAGATCGACCGACATTCACCCGGCCCGACCCCCTCGATCCGATAGGCCTCGGCGATCAGCCCCTTTGCATCATACGGCGCGCCCCGTGTCATGGCCTAGCCCGCCTCCTGCCCGAGCGCCCGGTCGATCGCCCCGGCGGCGGCGCGGCACAACTCGCCCAGTCGCCGCTCCAGCGCCTCGATGCTCTCCTCGCCGGTCTCGCGCAGCAGCAGGCCCGCGCCCGCCTCACCGATCCGGTCGGGCGCAAGCACACCCCCGCCCAGCAGCCGCGCGACCATGTGCACCTGCCAGCAAAGCGCATGGGCCGCCCGCAGGTCCACGCCATCAGCCGCATCCATCCAGCCACAAGCGACCGCGCCCGCGATCCCCGCCGCCACATCGCGCGCGCCCTGCCCCGCCAGCAGATTGCCCGCCTGCGCAACGAGCTCGATCTCCATCAGCCGCCCCGGCCCGAACTTCACGTCCCACGGCCCCGCTTGCGGCTTGGCCTCGGCCACGCGGGCGCGCATATCGGTCACGGCCGCGATCACCTCGGCGCGCGAATGCCCGTCCGGGAGAAGAGCCTTGCGGAACGCCTCGACATCGCGGGCAAGGCTCTCTTCGCCGCAGATCACCCGCGCGCGCGTCAGCGCGAGATGCTCCCACAGCCAGGCCTCCTCCTTCTGATAGTTCTGGAACGCGGGCCAGCTTGTCGCCACCGGCCCCTGATTGCCCGAGGGGCGCAGGCGCATGTCCACCTCGTAAAGCCGCCCCTCGGCCATCGGCGCGGTCAATGCGGTAATCATCGCCTGCGTGAGCCGCGCGTAATAGGGCCGGGGCGCGAGCGGGCGGCGCCCGCCCGAGGCTTCGGAGCCTTGCGCGTCGTAGATCACGATCAGGTCGAGATCGGAGCCGGCATTGAGCCGCTCCGCCCCGAGAGAGCCCATGCCGAGCACCACCGCGCCGCGCCCCGGCGGGACCCCGTGCTTTTCGGCAAACTGCGCGATCACCACGGGCCAGAGCGCGCCGATGACCGCGCCCGCAAGATCGGCATATTGCGCCGCCGCCGTCCCGGCATCGATGAGGCCGCGCAGGTGGTGCACGCCCACGCGGAAATGCCATTCCTTGTGCCAGCGCCGCGCCTGGTCGAGCGCGTGCTCGTAATCGGTCTCGGCCTGCATGACCCCGGCGAGTTCTGCCTCCAGCGCCGCCCGCCCCGGCCATGGCGCAAAGAAATCGCCCGCGATCACCGCATCGAGCACGGCGGCATTGCGCGACAGATAGGCGCCCAGCGCAGGCGCGGTGCCGACTATGTCAACAAGCAGGTCAATCAGCTGCGGATTGGCGTCGAACAGCGAAAACACCTGCACCCCCGCAGGCAGCCCGCGCAGGAACCCGTCGAACGCCAGCAGCGCCTCGGCCGGATTGGCCGCACGGGCCAGCCGCGCAAGGATCTCGGGGCGCAGGCGGGCAAAGATCTGTTGCGCGCGCTCCGAGCGCAGCGCCGGATAGCCGCGCCATCGCTCGATCACCTCTTCGTCGAACGCGGCCTCGGGGGCGGGCGGCACCGTTCCGCCGGAAGATTCCTGCCGGAAGAAATCCTCGATCAACGCATCGACCGCCAGGAGCCGCTCGGTGATCTCGGCGCGCAACTCCGCCGTCTCGCGGCCCGTGAAGGCGGCGAGGCGGTCGAACTCGGCGGGGGTGCCGGGCAGGAGATGGGTCTGCGCGTCGCGCAGCATCTGCACGCGGTGCTCGATCTCGCGGTGAAAGCGGTAATGCGAGGTCAGCGCCTCTGCGGCGTCCTGCGGCACCCAGCCCTTTTCGGCCAGCCGCGCCAGCCCCTCGACCGTGCCGCGCACCCGCAGATCGGGGTCGCGCCCGCCCGCGATGAGCTGCCGTGTCTGGGTGAAGAACTCGATCTCGCGGATACCGCCGCGCCCGAGTTTCATGTTATGCCCCTCAAGCGTGAGCGCGCCACCCAGACCCTTGTGCTCGCGGATCGCCAGCCGCATGTTGTGGGCGTCGTCGATGGCGGCAAAATCGAGATGCCGCCGCCAGACAAAGGGCCGCAGCGTGTCGATGAACCGCGCGCCCGCCGCGATGTCGCCCGCGCAGGGCCGCGCCTTGATCCACGCCGCGCGCTCCCATGTGCGCCCGAGGCTCTCGTAATAGGTCTCGGCGGCGGCCATGGCCATGCAGACGGGCGTCACGCCCGGATCGGGGCGCAGCCGCAGATCGGTGCGGAACACATAGCCCTCGGCGGTGCGGTCGTTGAGCATGGCCGCCATCCTGCGCGTGGCCCGCACGAGGCTGGCGCGCGCCTCGTGATACTCGTCGCGCCTGAACCGCCCCTCGTCGAAAAGGCAGATCAGGTCGATGTCAGAGCTGTAATTGAGCTCATGCGCGCCCATCTTGCCCATGGCGAACACCACCATGCCCGCGCCGGTGGCCAGGTCGTCCTCGGTCATGCCGGGCAGCTTGCCGCGCCGGATCTCGGCCCCGAGCGCCGCGCGCAAGGCAAGATCGCAGGCCAGGTCGGCGAAATCGGTGAGATGGCCGGTGACCTCTTCCAGCGACCAGGCGCCGCCCAGATCGGCAAGCGCGATCAGCAGCGCCACGCGCCGCTTGGCCATGCGCAACGCGCTTGGCAGCTTGTCGGGGGCGGTGGCGCGCAGGCTGTCTAAAAGCGCGGCAAGCGCCGCCTCGGGGGCCTCGGCGGCCTCGGTGAGCCATGCCCCCTCCTGCGCCACCAGCGACCTGAGAAACGGGCTGCACCCCGCCGCCCCCGCCACCAGATCGGCGAGCGGGGGGGCAAGGCCCGGCACATGGGCAAGCGCCTCCTGCCCCTCGGACGGCTCGAAGGGGCGCGGCAGGCGGGTCAGACGATCGGCAAGGCTCATGGGGCCGAGTTGATAGCGGTGCCATGGCTCTGGTCAATGCGCAATCGCAATGAAACACCTTGGAAAACCGCGCCATGACCATGAGCAGGCGCCTCGGGCAGGCGGAACTTTCAACCGCTTCAGCGCTCTCTCGGCATCCGCAAGGTTGCGCTACCCTCGGGCTGAAGGTTGCGCTACCTTCGCGGCAGTTTCAGGAACGATCCGGGCTGACAGACCCGCAACCCCAGGAGAAGCCCATGGGCATCAACACCGAACGCGACATCGAGGCCAATCTTCAGATCGGGCCGACGGATCAGGGCATGGTGCGCCTGTTCATCGAGGCGCAGGGCATCGAGATCCCGATGGATTTCGACCCCGAAGAGGCCGAGGAGATCGCCGAGGAACTCCGCGCGGCCGCCGCTGCGGCACGGCGCAAGGGGCCATAGGCCGCGCTTGCCCGACCGCTGCACCCGACGCGCCGCGAGGCACTGACCGGGCAGCGGAGGGCAAAGGAACCCGTGCCCTGGCAAAATCATCAGCACGGCACGAACACACGCCCCTTGTCTCGGGGCCGCAAAACGCCTAACTCTTGGCAGTGGCGGGTGCTGCCCTTCTCGATAGCGGTTGCATTCCGGTGGCCTTAAGCAATTCCGAGGGAACTGGCTCTGTCCGGATCCTGGTCCGGTTACCCGGTGCCCACCTGTATATACAGGTCCTCGGGAATGAGAACACCGAACGGCTGCGGCGGGCCCGTCACGCAATCCCCCGTCACGCGATCTTCAGTCCGTTAACCGCAATCCGTGAATCCGCTTGGCGAGACGAGGCGCGGCATGACATACATTGCCATCTGTAATCGGGTGATCTCATGTTGTTTCTTGCCAGTTTGCTTGCTCTTGCCACCGTTTCGGCCACCGCCCTGGCGGGGATGGGAGAGATGCTCGGCGACGACGGCCCGGAAGAGGACGAGCGCATCACACCCGAGCAAGACGACGAGGCGCCGGTCGGCCCGTCCTTGCTCGACACCGCGTTTGCCGTGACGGGCGAGGATCCCGACACCTCTGATGACCTGTCCGCTGCTGACATGCCGGCTGCTGACAAGTCCGCGACAACCGGCTGGCAGATCGTCGAGAGCGACGCCGCAGGCGACTCGATCACCGGCAGCGATGCGCCGGAAATGATCCTCGGGCGCGACGGCGACGACACGATCGAGGCCGGCGGGGCCGACGATGAGGCGCGCGGCGGCGCGGGCGATGACGTGCTCCGGGGCGGCGCGGGCGCGGATACGCTGCACGGCGACGATGGCGACGACATGCTGGAGGGCGGGCCGGGCGATGACCGGCTGTTCGGGCACAATGGCGATGACACGATCCTTGGCGGCGCCGGCGATGACAGCCTCGTGGGCAGCGCGGGCAACGACACGCTCCAGGGTGGCGAGGGCGATGATGCGCTGCATGGTGCGCTCGACGATGACTGGCTGCATGGCGGGATGGGGGCGGATACGCTCTTTGGCGGTCACGGCAACGATACGGTGATCGGTATTGTGGACGATCCCGCGACCGCACGGATCGACGATATCGACGACGGGCGCGATTTCCTCAACGGCGGCGGCGGCGATGACGTGATCCTTGCCGGGCGCGGCGATGTCGTCACCACCGGCAGCGGCGCGGATACGGTCCTGCTTGGTGACTGGCTGACGGCGGATCACCAGGCGGAGATTCTCGATTTCTCAGCCGACGATGACATGCTGATGGTGTTCTATGACGAGACCGGGCCAGAGCCGGAAATTACCCTCGAACCTGATACCGAAAACCCCGCCGATCAGCGCCTGCTGCTCGACGGGCTCGAGATCGCGCGCATCGCGGACGCGGCGGGGGTGACGCTGGCGCATGTCACGCTGGTGCCGCAATCGGAACTGGCGGGCATCGCGCGGCTCTGAGCGCGGATTTCCGCTTTCAATTCCGGCGAAATTCCCCTACTAGCGCGTATCCTTCGGGACATGCGCCCGTTGCGACCCGGACCTTGCTGGACGACGTCCCGGCTTGCGCCCGTCACATTCTGTCAAAAGGAGACCCCGATGTCGATCACTGTCGAAGAAAAGGCCCGCGTCATCAAGGAATTCGCAACCAGGGAGGGCGACACCGGTTCCCCCGAGGTTCAGGTTGCGATTCTCACCTCGCGGATCACCACCCTGACCGAGCATTTCAAGACCCACAAGAAGGACAACCACGGTCGCCGTGGCCTTCTGATGATGGTCGCGCAGCGCCGCAAGCTGCTCGATTACCTCAAGCGCAAGGAAGAGGCGCGCTATACCGACCTCATCAAGCGCCTCGGCATCCGCCGCTGAAACCGCAAACCGCGCCCCGAACCGGGCGCGGTTTTCGCATGATCCGATTGCAGCCCGGTCCGGCCTTGCCGGGAAGCAGGATGAAGACACAAGGGCCGCGGGGCAATGGGGCCCCGGATGAAACGGGTCCAACGGGATACGCCCGCCCGGACCAAGCTAGGAAACGTGATGTTTACTGAGACGAAAAAATCAATGCAGTGGGGCGAGGAAACGCTCACGCTGGAAACCGGCAAGATCGCCCGTCAGGCCGACGGCTCGGTGATCGCCACGCTTGGCGAGACCTCGGTCATGGCCAACGTGACCTTTGCCAAGGAACCCAAGCCGGGCCTGGATTTCTTCCCGCTGACGGTGCATTATCAGGAGAAATACTATGCCGCAGGCAAGGTGCCCGGCGGCTTTTTCAAGCGCGAGGCGCGCCCCTCGGAAAAGGAAACGCTGACCGCGCGGCTGATCGACCGTCCGATCCGCCCGCTTTTCGTGCCCGGCTTCAAGCATGAGACGCTAGTCATGTGCACCGTGCTCAGCCACGATCTGGTCAACGATCCGGACATGGTGGCGATGATCGCGACCTCCGCCGCGCTGACCATTTCGGGCGCGCCGTTCATGGGGCCGATCGGTGGCTGCCGTGTGGGTTATGTGGATGGGGAATACATCCTCAACCCCGAGATCGACGACATGCACAATCTGCGCTCGAACCCCGAGCAGCGGCTTGATCTGGTGGTCGCGGCCACACGCGACGCGGTGATGATGGTCGAATCCGAGGCATATGAGCTTTCGGAAGACGAAATGCTGGGCGCGGTGACCTTTGCGCATGAACAGATCAAGCCGGTCTGCGACCTGATCGTGGAATTCGCCGAGGAATGTGCGAAAGAGCCGTTCGACTTCCGCCCGCCGGATTACTCGGCGCTTTACGCCGCCGTGAAGGCCGCCGGTGAAGAGCAGATGCGCGCCGCTTTCGCCATCCGCGACAAGCAGGAACGCACCCATGCGATTTCCGCCGCGAAAGAGGCGATCAAGGCGCAACTGACCGAGGAACAGCTTGCCGATGCCAATCTCGGCGCGGCGCTCAAAAAGCTCGAATCGGGGGTGCTGCGCGGCGATGTGGTCAGGAACGGCAACCGGATCGACGGGCGTCGTCTGGATGAGATCCGCCCGATCGTGTGCGAGACCGGCCTTCTGCCGCGCACGCATGGCTCGGCGCTCTTTACCCGTGGCGAGACGCAGGCGCTGGTGGTGACCACGCTCGGCACCGGCGATGACGAGCAGTTCGTCGATGCGCTGCACGGGAATTTCAAATCGAACTTCCTGCTGCATTACAACTTCCCGCCCTATTCGGTCGGCGAAGCCGGGCGCGTCGGCCCTCCGGGACGGCGCGAGATCGGGCACGGGAAACTTGCCTGGCGCGCGCTTCAGGCGGTTCTGCCGCCGGCGACCGATTTCCCCTACACGATCCGCCTGGTGTCCGAGATCACCGAATCGAACGGCTCTTCGTCGATGGCCTCGGTCTGTGGCGGGTCGCTGGCGATGATGGATGCGGGCGTGCCGCTCAAGACATCCGTGGCCGGGGTGGCCATGGGCCTCGTGCTTGAGGACGACGGATCTTTCGCCATCCTGTCGGACATTCTTGGTGACGAGGATCACCTCGGCGACATGGATTTCAAGGTGGCGGGCACGGCCGACGGCATCACCTCGCTGCAAATGGATATCAAGGTCGCGGGCATCACCCCCGAGATCATGAAAAAGGCGCTGGCGCAGGCGCGCGAAGGCCGAATGCATATCCTGGGCGAGATGGACAAGGCGCTCTCGGGGGCCAATGATTTCTCGGTCCACGCACCGCGCATCGAGACCATGCAGATCCCCACCGACAAGATCCGCGAAGTAATCGGCTCGGGCGGCAAGGTAATCCGCGAAATCGTCGAGGTTTCGGGCGCCAAGGTCGATATAAACGACGAGGGCATCATCAAGATCGCCTCGCCCAATGGCGATTCGATCCGGAAGGCCCATGACATGATCTGGTCCATCGTCGCAGAACCCGAAGAGGGCGGCGTCTACAAGGGCACGGTCGTCAAGATCGTCGATTTCGGCGCTTTCGTGAACTTCTTCGGCAAGCGCGACGGGCTGGTGCACGTCAGCCAGATCGAGAATCGTCGCCTGAACCATCCCTCCGATGTGCTCAAGGAAGGTCAGGAGGTCTGGGTCAAGCTTCTGGGCTTTGACGATCGCGGCAAGGTTCGCCTGTCGATGAAGGTCGTCGATCAGCAGACCGGCGAAGAGGTCAAGGCAGAAGAAGCGGCTGACTGATCCGCGCCGGCCTGACACGGAGAAAAGGCGCGCCGCATCCCCCTGCGGCGCGTTTTCTTTTGCCCGTCACCCTTCCTGGATGCTCTCCAGATAGGCCAAAAGCGCGGCCAGCGGGCGCGGCGTCGGCGTCAGCACACCGTCGCCGACATCGACCGGCACCGTATCGCCGCGCAAGAGCAGGCCGAATTCCGGCATCTCCTGCCCCGGCAGCCCGGTCCGGTCATAACCGTCTATCACCGAAAGCACATGCGCGCGCGGAAACGCCCCGTCGCCGAACCGCGTGAGGTCAGCGGGCGGCGGCACCATCCCCACGGCCCATGGCCCGTCTCCCTTGCCGCCCGACCCGTGGCATTGCGCGCAATTTTCGGCAAAAATCGGCGCGCCCTCCTGCGCGTCGGGCATCGACGCCGCCTGCACGCAGGCAGCAAGCCCGAGGGCGGCAATCAGGGTGGCAAGGGGATACTGCATCGCGGACCTCATGCTCTTTTGCGCCCGAGGCTACCAAGCCGCCGGCGCGCGCGCAATGATCCGCATCAGGCCAGCTCGCCCGCAAGCGCCCGGTCGATGAGCGCGACCGTCTCTTCCACGCCGTAAAGCGCGATGAACCCGCCAAAGCGCGGCCCTTGCGAGGCCCCCAGCAGCACCTCGTAAAGCGCGCGGAACCAGTCGCGCAGCGGATCGAACCGGTCGCGCCCCACGTCATAGACGATCCCTTGCAGCATCTCGTCATCGCGCGCGCCCTCATGCGCGGCAAGCCGGTCGCGCAGATCGGCAAGCGCCTCGCGCTCCAGATCATTGGGCGCGCGATAGACCTTGTGCGGCGCGACGAAATCCTCGTAATAGCGCACCGCGCCCTCTGCCGCGGCATCGAGATCGGGATTCGTCTCGGGGCTCGCGTCCGGCGCATAGCGGCGGATGAAGCCCCAGAGCGTGGCCTTGTCCCGCGCGGCAGACACAGACGCGAGGTTGAGCAGCATCGAGAAGGGCACGACCATCCGGCTCTCGGGGACATCGCCGTTGTGGATGTGATGCACCGGGTTGTTCAGCCGCTGCGCCATGTCCTGCCCGGCATAAGCGCGCAATTGCTGATGGTATTCGTCCAGCGCCCTTGGGATCACGTCGAAATGCAGCCGCTTCGCCGTCCTGGGCTTTTGATACATGAAATAGCTGAGCGATTCCGTCGCCGCATAGCGTAGCCATTCGTCGATCGAGATGCCGTTGCCGGAGGATTTCGAGATCTTCTGCCCGGTCTCATCCAGAAACAGCTCATAGGTGAAATGCTCGGGCGGATGCACACCAAGCGCCCGGCAGATGCCGTCATAGATCGGCGTATTGGTGGAATGGTCCTTGCCATACATCTCGAAATCGACGCCAAGCGCCGCCCAGCGTGCGCCGAAATCGGGCTTCCATTGCAGCTTTACATGCCCGCCGGTCACCGGCAGCGTCCATTCGCGGCCCTGCTCGTCGTCAAAGGTGATCTCGCCCTTGCGGCCGTCCACATGCTTCATCGGCACATAGAGCACGCGCCCCGTCTCGGGGTGAATGGGCAGGAAGATCGAATAGGTCTTGCGCCGCTCCTCGCGCAGGGATTTCAGCATGATTGCCATGATCGCGTCATAACGCTCGGCGGCGCGCAACAGCACCTCGTCGAACTGCCCCGAGCGGTAGAACTCGGTCGCCGAGATGAACTCGTAGTCGAACCCGAACGTGTCGAGAAACCGCCGCAGCATTGCGTTGTTGTGATGGCCAAAGCTCTCGTATTCGCCGAACGGGTCGGGCACCGAGGTCAGAGGCTTTTGCAGATGCTCGCGCAGCGCCTCCTGCCCCGGCACGTTGCCGGGCACCTTGCGCATCCCGTCAAGGTCATCCGAAAAGCAGATGAGCCGCGTCGGGATATCGCTGATCGTCTCGAAGGCACGGCGGATCATCGTCGTGCGCAGCACCTCGCCGAAAGTGCCGATATGGGGCAGCCCGCTCGGGCCATAGCCGGTCTCGAACAGCACATGGCCCTTTTCCGGCGGCGCCTTTTCATAGCGTTTGAGCACCCGGCGCGCTTCCTCGAACGGCCAGGCTTTCGATTGCATCGCGGCTTCGCGCAGATCGGACATCGCTCAAACTCCGGGGTTTCGCGCGAGCAGGGCGCCGCGCGGGTCTGCGGCTACCTATTGCCGCGCGGCGGGACAGTCAATATTCTGCGCCGCAACATTCCCTTGCCTGAAAGGCTTGTCATGTCCGATCCCGCCCCTCATCCGCTCAGCCCCGAGGATTGCCTTGTGGCGGTGATGATTGCCGTCTCCGCCTCGGATGAGAACATCCGCACCGCCGAACTGATAAAGATCGAAAGCCAGATCAACAATCTGCCGGTCTTTGCCAGCTACGATCCCGACCGGCTGCGCCTCATGTCGCAGACCGTCTTTGACCTTTTCGCCGTCGAGGACGGGCTTGACGCGCTCTTCGGCCTGATCCGCGCCAATCTTCCCGAACGCCTCAATGAGACCGCCTATGCGCTTGCCTGTGACGTGGCCGCCGCCGACGGCAGGCTCGACGACCGTGAATTGCGCCTGCTCGAGGAAATGCGCTACGAGTTGAACATCGACCGGCTGCACGCGGCGGCGATCGAGCGCGGGGCGCGCGCGCGTCACATGACCGTCTGAGCGCGATTGCCCCTCGCGCCGCGACGCCGACGCGCCTATAAGACCGGGCAAAGCCACGCGGAGATGTCCCATGACCGGAGAATTGTCCCCCATCGACAAGGCCAAGTTCGTCGCCGCCAAACGCTCGGTCGATCATATCGAGGACGGGATGCGCGTGGGTCTCGGCACCGGCTCTACCGCCGCGTGGATGGTGCGCTGCCTCGGCGAGAGGGTGCGCGAGGACGGGCTGCGCATCCGCGGCGTGCCCACCTCGACCCGCACCGCCGATCTCGCCCGCGAGGTCGGCATCGAGGTCATCAGCCTCGACGAGGCGAAATGGCTCGACGTGACCATCGACGGCGCGGACGAGTTCGACGCCGATTTCAACCTCATCAAGGGCGGCGGCGGGGCGCTGTTGCACGAAAAGATCGTCGCCACCGCCTCTGACCAGATGATCATGATCGCCGATGTGGGCAAGGAGGTCGGCACGCTCGGCGCCTTTGCGCTGCCGGTCGAGATCATCCCCTTCGGCTGGCAGACCACGAAATCGCTGATCGAGGAGTTGCTGATCAACATGGACGTGCTCGGCCGAAATGCCACGCTGCGGATGAGCGGCCAGCGCCTCTTTACCACCGACGAGGGCAATTACATCGTCGATTTGCATCTCGGCCGCATCGGCAACCCGCATCAGCTTGCCATGGCGCTCAACCAGGTGCCGGGGGTGGTCGAAAACGGGCTGTTCCTCGATATCTGCGACGTGGTGATCCTCGGCTACGGCGACGGGCGGGTCGAGACGCGCGACATCAATGATGGCACCGTGGCCCATGACCGGATCGACTTTGTCGAGAGCGAGAATCTTTTCGCCGATCTCGGCGATTGAACCTTGCCTGCTTGGCACGGCGACCCCCAGGGATTACATGCGCCCCATGGCACGACACCACACACATGACGGCCCCGGCCCGTCGCAGCGTCAGTTGCGGGTTGGCGAACTCATCCGCCGCACCCTGTCGGAGGTGCTGATGCGCGGCGACATCCACGATCCAGACCTCAACCGCCTGTCGATCACGGTCGGCGAAGTGCGCTGCTCGCCCGACCTCAAGATCGCCACCGCCTTTGTCATGCCCCTCGGCGGCGACCCCACAGGCGAATCCGTCGGGCTTCTGGCGCGCAACAAATCGGAACTGCGCCGCATCATCGGGCGCAAGGCAGGGCTGAAGTTCACCCCGGACCTGCGCTTTCGCCTCGATGAGACCTTCGACCGGATGGACGAGACGCGGCGGCTTTTTGCCGACGAGAAGGTGCGCCGGGATGTGGAGGGCGAGTGAGCCGCCCCTGGCCCAAGGCCACATCATTGCCCGACCCTGTCGGGCAACCTCTCGGGCGGGTCAGCGCACCTGGCAAGAGATGCTCCGGTCAAGCCGGAGCATGACGCGCGTTCTTTCGCGCGTCTGCGCCCTTGCCCTCCTGCTTGCGCCCCTTCCCGCCGCGGCGGCCTCCTGCCGTGCGATCACCTTTGAGGGTGCAGGCTATACCCTGTGCGAGGCCGATGCCGCGCGCGACGACATCCGCCTGTTTCTCAACGATCCGGCGAGCGACGCGCCGCTGGGCAGTTTCTCCAATATCGACCGGCTGCTCGCGCGCGACGGCAAGCGCCTCGCCTTCGCCATGAACGCCGGCATGTATCACGCCGACCGCAGCCCCGTGGGCCTCTATACCGAAAACGGCGAGAGGCGCGCGCCCCTCGTCACCTCTGCCGGTCCGGGCAATTTCGGGATGCTGCCCAACGGCGTGTTCTGCATCTCCGCAACCCGCGCGCATGTCATCGAATCGCGCCGCTTCGCGCGGCAGGCTCCCGCCTGCCGCTTTGCCACGCAATCGGGGCCGATGCTGGTGATCGACGGCGCGCTGCACCCGCGCTTCCTGAAGGACAGCGACAGCCTGTATATCCGTAACGGTGTCGGCACGTCGGCTGACGGGCACCGGGTCTGGTTTCTGATTTCCGACGCGCCGGTGAATTTCCACCGCTTCGCGCGCGTCTTCCGCGACCATCTCGGCGCGCGCCAGGCGCTCTATCTCGACGGCAATGTGTCGCGGCTGCACGCGCCGGGTCTGGGCCGCTCGGATCTCGGGTTTCCGCTCGGGCCGATGGTGGGGGTGGTGGTTGACGCGGGGGCCGCGCCCGAGTAGGCGCTCTGCCCTGATCGGCAGACAATCCGCAGGTAACAAGGGGCCGGACATGGCACGCAAGCCCAAGGGGCGCGATATCTCGGGATGGCTGGTGGTGGACAAGCCCGCGGGTCTGACCTCTACCGCCGTCGTCAACAAGGTCAAATGGGCGCTCGATGCGCGCAAGGCGGGCCATGCCGGCACACTTGACCCCGAGGCGACCGGCGTTCTGGCCATCGCGCTTGGCGAGGCGACCAAGACCGTCCCCTACATCACCGAGGCGCTCAAGGCGTATCGCTTTACCGTGCGGCTCGGGCAGGCGACCAATACCGACGATACCGAGGGCAAGGTCATCGCCGAGAGCGACGCGCGCCCCGGCGATGACGCGATCAAGGCCGCGCTCGGTGCCTTCGTGGGCGAGATCATGCAGGTGCCGCCGCGTTTCTCGGCGGTCAAGATCGACGGGCAGCGCGCCTACAAGCGCGCCCGCGACGGCGAGGAATTCGAGGTCGCACCCCGCCCGCTCTGGGTGGAGGAACTGCTGCTCGTGGACCGCCCCGATCCCGACCATGCGGTGATCGAGATGACCTGCGGCAAGGGCGGCTACGTGCGCGCCATCGCCCGCGATCTCGGGGCGGCGCTTGGCTGCCATGGCCATGTGGTCACGCTGCGCCGGCTCTGGTCGGGGCCTTTTGACGCCGGCGACGGCGTGAGCATGGAGACCATCGAGGCGCTCGCCCGCACCGGCGATCTTGACGCCCATATCCGCCCGCTCGAGGAAGGGCTCTCTGATCTGCCCATGGTCACGGCGACGCCCGAGGGCGCGGCGCGGCTGCGCAACGGCAATCCCGGCATGGTGATAGCGCGCGACGTGGACCATGGCGAGGAATGCTGGGCCGCGTGGGAGGGCCGCGCGCTGGCCGTGGGGCACTATCGGGCGGGCGAATTGCACCCGGCGCGCGTCTTCAACCGATGAGCGCCCCCGAGGACCGACACGACCCCGGCGGCAAGGTGCGGCTGCGCCTGCCCGAGGGCGTGCGGGGCGGCGCGACGTTTTCGCCCTGCGGGCGCTACCGGCAGGCGCTCGTGCGCGACTGGACGCCCGAAGGCACGACACCCCGCGCCGTGCTGTTCGTCGGGATGAACCCGTCCGTGGCCAGCGCCGAGGTCTCCGACCCCACCTGCCACCGCGAACTGACCTTTGCCCGCGACTGGGGCTTTACCCGCTATCTCAAGGGCAATGTGCTTGACTGGCGCGCCACCGCGCCGCGCGACCTGCCCGGCCCCGACCTCGCGTGCAGCCCCGCCAATATCCCGGCGCTTGTCGCCATGGCCGACGAGGCAGAGCTGATCGTCATGGCCCATGGCAGGCTGCCCGCGCGCTATGGCGGGATCGTGCGCGCCACCACCGAGGCCCTGCGCCAGACGGGCCGCCCGCTCGGATGCTTCGGTCTGAACAGGGACGGCTCGCCGCGCCACCCGCTTTACCTGCGCAAGGATGCGAAACTCCTCCCCTTTCCGGCAGGTTGAAAAATCAAGGGGGGGGTGCGCCCGAAGACCGTCCGCGCATCCGGCGGCGGCATCGAGCCGGCCCTCGGCCAACACCCCGAGGCGGTTGGCATGACCGCCGGCCAGGCGGGTGGTTTCCAGATCGTTCACCCGATCGCGCCACGCCGCCACGATCATCGCCACCGGACAGACAAAGGACGAAGTGGCGTTGGCGGCGCCAAAGGCCCGAACATATCAACGCCCGTCTGCGCGTCGGCATTTCTGCCGCTTGATCTTCTCCCCGGCAGTGATAACTATGGTTCTCCGAAGCAGGGCAGACGAGTATGATACGGTTTTCGCTGAAATGCGATACGGGACATCGCTTTGACAGTTGGTTTCAATCTGCCGAGGCGTTTGAGAAATTGAGCGCCTCTGGGATGCTCGCCTGCGCGATCTGCGGCGCGAACTCGGTCGAAAAGGCGCTCATGGTCCCTCAGGTGCGGAACACGCGCCCCGATCCCGTTCCCCATCCCGCCGAACAGGCGCTCGCCGAATTGCGCCGCCGGGTCGAGGAAACGGCCGATTATGTCGGCCCCCGGTTCGCCCGCGAGGCGCGCGACATGCACGAGGGATTGATCCCCGAGCGTGCGATCTATGGCGAGGCAAGGCCGGACGAGGCCCGCCGCCTGATCGAGGACGGAGTGCCGGTCGCGCCGCTGCCCTTCACCCCCCGCCGCAAATCGAACTGAGGAGGCCCCATGCATATCGTCATCACCGGCGCATCGCGCGGCATCGGCGCGGAACTTGCGGCGCGCTATCGCGCCGAGGGCCACGACGTCACCGGCACCGCACGCAAGGGCGACGGCGATCTGGTCAGGCTCGACGTGACGCGCCCCGAGGAATTCGCGGCACTGGCCGCGCATGTCGGGCCGCGCCCGGTCGATCTGCTGATCTGCAATGCCGGGGTTTACCCGGACGGAGGCCAGAACCTCGACACCGGCTATCCGGCCCCGATGTGGGCCGAAACCTTTGCCACCAACGTCACCGGCGTGTTTCTCTCGGTGCAGACGCTCCTGCCCAACCTGCGCGCGGCGAAGGCGGCAAAGATCGCCATCATCTCCAGCCAGATGGCCAGCCAGACCGTCGCGACGGGCGGCAGCTACATCTACCGTGCCTCCAAGGCCGCCGCGCTCAACCTCGGGCGCAACCTCGCCGCCGATCTTGCCCCCGTGGGCATCGCCGTGGGCATCTATCACCCCGGCTGGGTGCAAACCGACATGGGCGGACCAAAGGCCGCGATCTCGGCGGCAGAGGCCGCCGCGGGGCTGATCGCGCGCTTCACCGCGCTGGACCTCGAAAGCACGGGCCGTTTCCAGACATGGGACGGGCACGATCACCCCTATTGACGAGGGCGTGACGGCGGCGGGCGCGCGGCCCTGGTCGGTCCGGGGAGGTGGCTGCGTGTCGGGTCGCCCGTGACCATATATCGCCCTTGCAATGGACTGGCGGCACCGTCAAGTTTACCGCAGGCTTCAGGATTTGGAGGACAGCCATGGAAGATATCGTAATTCTCGACGGGTGCCGCACGGCGATCGGCACCTTTGGCGGGGCTTTGGCGGGGACACCGCCGGGCGAGCTGGGGGCGATCGTCGCCAGGGAGGCGCTCGCGCGCGCGGGCGTCGAGGGCGGGCAGATCGGCCATGTTGTCTATGGCCATGTCATCAACACCGAGCCGCGCGACATGTATATCAGCCGTGTTTCCGCCATAAAGGCCGGCATCCCCGACACCACGCCGGCGATGAACGTCAACCGTCTGTGCGGTTCGGGCGCGCAGGCGATCGTCTCGGTGATCCAGTCGCTCGCGCTTGGCGATGCCGAGTTCGGCCTCGCCGGCGGCGCCGAGAACATGAGCCGCGCGCCCTATATCATCCCCGACCAACGCTGGGGCGCCAAGATGGGCGATACCAGGTCGCTCGACATGATGCTCGGCGCGCTCAACTGCCCCTTTGGCACCGGCCATATGGGCGTGACCGCCGAGAATGTCGCCAGGGAGCATGGCATCAGCCGCGCCGAGCAGGACGCCTTTGCCCTCGAGAGCCAGCGCCGCGCGGCAAAGGCCATCGCCGAGGGGCGGTTCACATCGCAGATCGTGCCGGTCGAGGTGCGCGTCAAGCGCGATACCGTGGCCTTTGCCACCGACGAGCACCCCAAGGCCACCACAGCCGAGGCGCTGGCCGGGCTGAAACCGGCGTTCCAGAAGGATGGCACCGTCACCGCCGGCAATGCCAGCGGCATCAACGACGGCGCGGCGGCGGTGGTGCTCGCGCGGGCCGGGGCAGCACAAAAGGCCGGGCTGAAGCCGCGTGCGCGTGTGCTCGGTTACGCCCATGCCGGGGTGCGCCCCGAGGTCATGGGGATCGGCCCGATTCCGGCGGTGGAAAAGCTGCTCGCGCGGATCGGGCTGACGGCGGCGGATTTCGACGTGATCGAATCGAACGAGGCCTTCGCCGCGCAGGCGCTTGCCGTCAACGAGGGGCTGGGCCTCGATCCTGCCCGCGTCAACCCCAATGGCGGGGCCATAGCACTTGGCCATCCCGTAGGCGCGACCGGCGCGATCCTGACGGTCAAGGCGCTCTACGAGCTGGAGCGCACGGGCGGCAAACGCGCCATCATCACCATGTGCATCGGCGGCGGTCAGGGCATCGCGCTGGCCATCGAGGCACTGTAATGCCCGGACCGCGTTAAGCCAATCTTCACCGCGATACCGGATGGTGACCCGAACACCATCCGGCGTGGCGGAGGAGGGGCATGAGCCTGGCGAACAAGCTGGCGGAAGAACGGCGCGCGCGACTGGCTGCCGAACGTCTGCTGGAACACAAACAGGCCGAGCTGCGTGAGGCCAACCACAAGCTCAGCCTGCATGCGCGCGCGCTCAGCCATGAGGTGCACGAGACCCGCGCCGAGAACCTGCGTGTCAAATCCGACCTGACCGTGGCGCATCAGAAGGTCGAGATCGCCGAGCGCAGGCTCTGGCACTCGATCCAGACGATCGAGGACGGCTTTGCCTTTTTCGACGCCGACAGCCGGATGATCGCCGCCAACCGCGCCTGGCTTGCGGTTTTCGACGGGCTGGACGAGGTGAAACCGGGGATCAGCTATGCAGAGATCCTCCGGATCATCACCGATGAGGGCATCTTCGATATCGGCGATCAGGCGCCGCATGAATGGCGCGAATTCATGCTCGACCGCTGGCAAGGCCCCGCTCCCGAACCCATCGTGCTGCAGCTCTGGAGCGGGCACTATATCCGCATCATCGACCAGCCCGGCGCGGACGGCGATGTGGTCAGCCTCGCGCATGACATCTCCGACACGATCCGCCACGAGAAGGAGCTCAAGGAGGCCCGCCGCCGCGCCGAGGCCG
This sequence comes from Roseovarius sp. UBA6167, assembly GCA_002428225.1. Classification (GTDB taxonomy): domain Bacteria; phylum Pseudomonadota; class Alphaproteobacteria; order Rhodobacterales; family Rhodobacteraceae; genus Roseovarius. Next base: position 42,489 of record DIUD01000038.1, read on the forward strand.
CCAACCGCGCCAAATCCGCCTTTCTCGCCAACATGAGCCACGAGATCCGCACGCCGATGAACGGGGTCGTGGGCATGGCCGATCTGCTTACGGAAAGCGCGCTGGATGAGGAACAGCGCCTCTATGTCACCACGATCAAGCATTCCGCCGAGGCGCTCATGGTCATCATCAACGATGTGCTCGACTATTCAAAGATCGAGGCCGACAAGTTCGTGCTGCACCCCGAGCCCTTCGATCTCGAACGCTGCATCCACGCGCTGGTGACGTTGATGCAGGCCCAGGCGCGCGACAAGGGGATTGATCTTCTGGTGGATTACGACCTCTTTCTGCCGCCGCGCCTTGTCGGCGACCAGGGGCGCATTCGACAGGTTCTTACCAACCTCGTGGGCAACGCCGTCAAGTTCACCGAGGCGGGCCATGTCCTGATCCGTGTCACCGGCATCCAGGCGGGTGACGGGGCCGAGGCCGATATCCGCATCACCATCGAGGATACCGGCATCGGCATCCCCGCCGACAAGATCGACCACATTTTCGGCGAGTTCAACCAGGTGGACGACGCCCAGAGCCGCAAGTTCGAGGGCACCGGCCTTGGGCTTGCGATCACGCAGCGGCTGGTGCGGCTGATGGGCGGCGACATCTGGGTGGAATCCGAGCCGCACCACGGCTCGACCTTCGGGCTGTCGCTGCACTTGCCGGTGGCCGAGGCGGGGGTGCCCGAGGCGCTGAGCCTTGCGCCCGGCCTGTCCCGCGCGCTGGTGGCCGAGCCGCACGACACCTGCCGGGCGCTGCTGGAGCGGCAGCTTGCCGCCCTCGGGCTGGCGGTGACGGCCTGCCGCGACGGGCGGGCCGCGCTCGATCTGCTCGCCGGGGCCGATCTGGTGGTGGCGGCCCATGCGATGCCCGGCCTGGACGGGACCGAGCTTGCGCAGGCGTTGCGTGCGGCCGGTCATGCCATGCCGATCGTGCTTTTGAGCGCGAGTCCCGCCAGCCTTGCCCGTGACCCCGCCCGCGACCTCGTTCAGGCGGTGCTGCAACGGCCGGTGGCCCGCCACGAGCTGATCGCGGCCCTGGCCGAGCTTGCGCCCGCCGAACCCGCCCCCGAGGCCGCCCCGCGCGCCCTGCGTGTGCTGGCCGCCGAAGACAACAAGACCAACCGGCTGGTATTCTCCAAGATGGTGCATACGCTCGATATCGAGCTGCATTTTGCCGAGAACGGGCGCGAGGCGGTGGCGCTGTTCCAGAGCATTGCGCCCGATATCGTGTTCATGGACATCTCCATGCCCGAGATGGACGGCAAGGAAGCGACCCGCGCCATTCGCGAAATCGAGGCGCACGAGGGCGGGCATGTGCCGATCGTCGCCATGACCGCCCATGCGATGAGCGGCGACGATGCGGACATCCTTGCCGCCGGGCTCGATCACTACCTGACCAAGCCGCTCAAGCGCGCGGCCATCGTCGAGCGGATACTGGACGCCACCCCGCCTGGCGTGCGCCCGCCCGAGGCCGCCATTCAGGAGGCAGGATGAGCGCGCAGGAACACGGGCCGCCCGGGCGTGGACAGTTCCGGCGCATGGGCATAGCCGCCGGTGTCGAAATCCAGCAGGCTGGCCGGATCGCTCAGGCGGTTCTGGATGATGAACCGCGCCATCGCGCCACGCGCGCGCTTGGCATAAAAGCTGACGATCTTCGCCGCGCCGCCGCGATCCTCCATGAAAACGGGCGTGAGCACCCGCAGGCCAAGGGCCGCCTCGTCGACCGCGCCGAAATATTCCTGGCTGGCACAGTTCACGAGAACCCCCGTGCCAACCGCCGCGGCCTGCGCCTTGAGCGCGCGCGCGATCCGGTCGCCCCAGAAGTCATAAAGCGTCCGGCCGCGCCCTGTCGCCAGCCGGCTGCCCATCTCCAGCCGGTATGGCGCGATCGCGTCGAGCGGGCGCAACACGCCGTAAAGCCCCGAGAGAATCCGCAGATGATCCTGCGCCCAGGCCATCTCGTCGGGATCGAGCGATCCGGCCTCCAGCCCCTGATAGGTATCGCCCGCAAAGGCGAGGGCTGCGGGTTTTTCGTCCATCGTGCCGAAGGCCGCGAACCGTCCCGCATTGAGCCGCGCGAGGCTTGGGGAAATCTTCATCAGCCGTTGCAGGCCCTCGGCCCCGAGCCCGCGCGCCACCTGCGCCAGTTCCTCCGCCTCGCCGTGAAAGGCGGGACGGGTGGCGGTGATGCCCGCAACCGGGGTCATGTCCATCTTCTTGGCGGGCGAGACGACGACCAGCATAAGTGTTTCCTTCATCGGCACAGAGCGGATTTAGTCCGCCGCGTGCAGAACGTCCAGAAAGGCCGCGCCGAAACGCTCGGCCTTTTGCCGGTCCATGCCCGGCAGGCGTTCGAGCGCGTCAAGCGTCGCGGGCCGCCGCTCGGCGATCTGGCGCAGCGTCGATCGGGTGCACGAGAGCGGCCGGAGCGTGCCGCACGGGCCGCGCGCAAGATCGCGGCTCACCTCGGCCAGCCGGTCATACAGCGCGCCCTCGGGCCGCCCGGCCAGCTTGCGGCGGGTGGGGTGCATGGCCTCGGCCACGGCGCCGGTGATGACCTCCAGAAAGGCCGCGCCGTAACGCTCCAGCTTGGTCGCGCCGACGCCGCCGATCCGCGCCATGGCATCGAGCGTGGCAGGGCGCGTCTCGGCCATCTCGATCAGCGTGCGGTCGGTAAAGACGATATAGGCCGGCACGCCCGCCGCCTCGGCCAGCGCGCGGCGTTTCGCCTTGAGCGCGGAAAGAAGCGGTGCATCTTCGTCCGAGACGAGCGCGCGGGGCGCGGGGCGCGCCGCGGCACCCCTGAGCGTATCGCGCCGCAGCCGGATCGCGGCCTCGCCGCGCAGGATCGGGCGCGCGCCCTCGCACATCACCAGCGCGCCGTGGCGCTCGGGGTCGGGGCGCACGAGGTCATGCCCCATCATCTGCCGGAACACCCCCTGCCAGAGCCGCTTGTCATGGGCGCGGCCCACACCGAAGGTGGGCAGCGCGTCATGGCCGCGCGTGCGCACCTTTTCGGTGGCAGTGCCGGTCAGGATGTCGATGAGGTGGCCCGCGCCAAAGCTCTCGCCGGTGCGCAGCATGGCCGAGAGCGCCATGCGCACCGGCTCGGTCGCGTCAAAGCTCTCAGGCGGCGCGTCGCACAGATCGCAATTTCCGCAAGGGCCGGCCTCTTCGTCGAAATAGCGCAACAGGCTTATCCGGCGGCATTCCAGCGCCTCGGCCAGCCCCAGAAGCGCGTTCAATCGCCCGTGATCGGCGCGGCGGCGCTCGGGCGGGGCCGGCCCCTCGTCGATCTGGCTGCGGCGCAGGCGGATGTCGTCGGGACCGTAGAGCGTCAGCGTCTCGGCGGGCGCGCCGTCGCGGCCCGCGCGCCCGATCTCCTGGTAATAGCTCTCGATGGATTTGGGCAGATCGGCATGGGCGACCCAGCGGATATCGGGCTTGTCCACGCCCATGCCGAAGGCGACCGTGGCCACGACGATCAGCCCGTCCTCGGTGTTGAAGCGGTCCTCCACCGCGCGGCGCGCGGGCGCCTCCATCCCGCCGTGATAGGCGCAGGCGGCGTGCCCGGCCTCGTAGAGCGCCTTTGCCAGCGTCTCGGTCCTGGCGCGGGTGCCGCAATAGACGATGCCCGATTGCCCGCGCCGGGCGCCCGCGAAATCGAGGAGCTGGCGGCGGGGGCTGTCCTTGGTGGCAAAGGCGAGGTGGATATTGGGCCGGTCAAAGCCGTAGAGAAAGGTCTGCGGGGCGGTGCCGTCAAAGAGTTTCTCGATGATTTCGGCCCGTGTCTCGGCATCGGCGGTGGCGGTGAAGGCGGCAAGCGGCACGCCGAGCGCGCGGCGCAAGTCGCCTATCGCGAGGTAATCGGGGCGAAAATCATGGCCCCACTGGCTTACGCAATGGGCCTCGTCCACGGCGATGAGACCGACCCCGATCCGCCGCAGCATCGCCGTTGTTCCCGAAGAGACCAGCCGTTCGGGCGCGAGGTAAAGCAGCTTCAATCGCCCCTCGTCGAGCGCGCGCCAGACCTCGGCCGTCTCCTCCTCGGTATTGCCGGAGGTGAGCGCACCCGCCGCCACCCCCACGGCCCTGAGCGCGCGCACCTGATCGCGCATCAGCGCGATGAGCGGCGAGACCACCACCGTCACCCCCTCGCGCAAGAGCGCGGGCAACTGGAAACAGAGCGATTTTCCGCCCCCCGTCGGCATGATCGCCAGCGTGTTGCAACCCGAGGCGACGGTCTGGACGATTTCCTCCTGACCGGGGCGGAAGGCATCGAATCCGAAAACATCGCGCAAAAGCGTGGCAGCGCCGGACATGGGATTCCCTGCAAGGTTGGACTAAGTCTGCTCTTGCGTGGACCTTTTCACACAAGGACTGGGGGAACAAGCCCCCGTTCGGCCAGAACCGCCCTGCCCCGCTCAGGCCAGCGCGGCGGCGGGGCGGATTGCGCCGGTCTCGATCCCGCGCCAGATTTCGGTGAGGGGGACGGCCATGGTCATGCGCGCGCTCCGTTTCCAGGTGCTTCAAGCAGGGCGAAGCGGGCGAAAATCCGCCAATTCCACCTTTCACTTCTCGCCTGTTTCAGGCTAATGTTGCATCGTCGAGTAAGGCCGGGTCGCATAAAACAACGATCCCGTAAAGGGCGGCGGACGACCAAGGATATTGAGGCACTGACGGCTTGGAGGCTGGACAATGATGGCAAGGATGGCGGCGGGGCTCGCTTTGGCCGGGGCAATTGCGACGGGCGTGGCAGCACAAGGCACGAGCACGAACCAGGTGGCCACCAGCACTGCGTGGAGCGTGTTCGAGGAGAGCGACCCGCGCGAATGCTGGGCGGTGTCGGCGCCGACCGAGACGGTCAACACGCGCGACGGGCGCGTGGTGGCGGTGCGGCGGGGCGACATCCTGTTGATGACGTTTTTCCGTCCCGGCGCCGAGGTGCAGGGGCAAATCACCTTTACCGGCGGCTATCCCTTCGCCCCCGGCTCGACCGTGAACATGCGGGTGGGCGACGAAAGCCACGAGATGTTCACCGAGGGCGAATGGGCCTGGCCCGCAACGGCTGAGGACGATGCCAGGATCCTCGCAGCGATGAAGCGCGGGGTGGACGCGGTGCTGACCGCGCGCTCGGCGCGCGGCACACAGACAAAGGATACGTTCTCGCTCATGGGTTACACGGCGGCGGTGGAAGAGGCCGAAAACCGCTGCAAATAGCCCCGCGATCCGCGCGCAACGCGCGGGCGGGCGGGCAGGGTCACAGCTTCGACCGCAGGTAGGTCATCGCCGCGGCTCGCAGGTTTTGCGAGCCGCGAGCACGTTCCTCGTGCAGGAGCGCGCGCAATTCGCTCAAATTCGTGCGACGAATCAAGCTCTTGACCGGGCCAATGGAGGCGGGGCGCATCGACAGCGAGCGAAAGCCGAGCGCGGCAAGACAGGTGGCCTCGATCGGGCGGCCCGCATCCTCGCCGCAAAAGCTGAGCCGGGTGCCGAGCGTCGCACAGCGATAGACGATCCCTTCGAGGAAATTGAGATAGCTCACGTCGAGCGTGTCGTAACGGCGGCGCACGCGCTCGTTCTCGCGGTCGGCGGCAAAAAAGAACTGTTTGAGATCGTTGCCACCGACCGAGAGAAAATCCACCTCCCTGTAGAACGCATCCGGCGCAAAGGCGAGCGAAGGTGTCTCCAGCATGGCGCCGACTTCGATCTCGCCCGGAATCGGGTGCCCGAGGATGCGCTCGCGCTCCAGCGCCTTGTCCATCTCGGCACGGGCGGCGGAAAACTCCTGGTGCTGTGCCACAAAGGGGAACATGACCGAAAGCGGACGTCCATTTGCCCCGCGAATCAGCGCCTGAAGCTGCATCCGCATGACGCCCGGTTTTTCAAGCCCCACGCGCACCGCCCGCCAGCCCATGGCCGGGTTGGGTTCATCCGTAGGCTTCATGTAGGGCAGCACCTTGTCCGAGCCGATATCGAGCGTGCGAAAGACCACGCGGCGGCCCTTGGCCGCGTCCATCACGCGGGCATAAAGGGCGCTCAGCTCGGCGCGCTTGGGCATGTGGCTGCGGGTGAGAAACTGCAATTCGGTGCGAAAAAGGCCCACGCCGTCGGCCCCCGAATTTTCCAGACTGGGCAGGTCGGCCATGAGACCCGCGTTCATCTTGAGGGTGATCCGGGTGCCGCAAAGGGCCTGCGCCGGCTTGTCGCGGATCGAGGCATACCGCTCCTGCGCCTTGGCCTGCATCGCCATCTTGTCACGAAAGGCCGAGGTCACGGCGTCGTCGGGACGCAGGTGCACGATACCCTGGTCGCCATCGACAAGGATGAAATCACCGTTGAGCGCCTCGGTGGTGATGCGCTCGGCATTGATGACCAGCGGAATCGCCAGCGCGCGCGCGACGATCGCAGCATGAGAGCCGACAGCCCCCTCCTCGAGCACGATCCCGCGCAAGCCCCGCCCGTAATCGAGCAGATCTGCCGGCCCGATATTGCGCGCCACGAGGATGGGATCTGCCGGCATCTCGGCGCCGGTCTCCTTGCCCTGTCCGGTAAGGATGCGCAACAGCCGGTTGGAAAGGTCGTCGAGATCGTGCAGCCGCTCGCGCAAATAGGGGTCGGGAACCTGTTCCATCCGGGCGCGGGTGGCCGATTGTTCCTTTTCCACGGCGGCCTCGGCCGACAGGCCGCTGTCGATATTGGCCTCCATCCGGCGCATCCAGCCCCTGGAATTGACGAACATCCGGTAGGCTTCGAGCACCTCGAACTGATCCTTGTCGCCGCCCTGCGCCGAGGACAGCATCCGGTCCACGCCGACGCGCAGCGTCTCGACCGCCTCGTGCAGGCGCTCCAACTCGCGCGCCGGATCCTCGGCGATGGGGTTGGTGATGACCACCCGCGGCTCGTGCAGCCAGACATGGCCTTGTGCCACACCCTCCTGCGCGCTCGTGCCCTTGAACATCACCGGGCGGACATGGCGCGCCTTCATCGCGGCCCCCTCGCCGATGAAGGCGCCAAGCTCGGTCATCTCGGCCAGCACCATGGCGACCACCTCGAGCGCATAGATCTCGTCCTCGGAGAAAAGCCGCGCCACCCTGGACTGGACCACCAGCACGCCCAGCTTTGCGCCAAGCCGCTGGATGGGAACGCCGACGAAGGAGGAATATGCCTCCTCGCCGGTCTCTGGCATGTAGCGAAAGCCGGGGGCGGCGGGCGCGTCATCGGTGTTGATGACCTTGCCCGACCGCGCGACGCGCCCGACAAGCCCCTCCCCCAGCCGCAACCGGATCAGGTGCACGGATTCGGCCCTCAGCCCCTCGGAGGCGCAAAGTTCAAGCGTGGTCTCGTCAAGAAACAGGTAGATCGAGCACACCTCGGCGTGCATTTCCTCGGCAATGAGGCGCGTGATCCGGTCCAGCCTCGTCTGCCCGCCGCCCTCCTCTGCCATGATCGCGCGAAGCCGGCCGAGCATCTGGCGGCTGTCGGTCCTGAACGTCTCGCTCATCGCGGCTGTCCCCCGTTTTCATGGCCGGGGCCGCCCCCCCGCGCAGACCGGGCAGGGGTCAGGCGGCCTTGTCCAGCCCAAAGGCATCATGCAGCGCCTGCACCGCAAGTTCCATGTATTTCCGGTCGATCAGCACGGAAATCTTTATCTCGGAGGTTGCAATCACCTTGATGTTGATTCCCTCGTCGCTGAGCGTCTTGAACATTTTCGCGGCGACACCCGATTGCGAGCGCATCCCGATGCCCACGGCAGAGACCTTGGCCACATCGGTGTCGGCAATGAGGTCGCGATAGTTGATATGCCCCGCCGCCTTGGCCTCGCTCAGCGCTTTCTCGGCCCGTTTCACCTGATCGGTGGGGCACGAGAAGGTCATGTCGGTGCGGCCCGCTTCGGCGATGTTCTGGATGATCATGTCCACATTCACGCCTGCCTCGGCCAGCGGCCCGAAGATCGCCGCCGCGATGCCCGGACGGTCGGCGACCGAGACCAGCGTCATCTTCGCCTCTTCGCGGGAATAGGCGATCCCGCTCACCACGTTCGATTCCATGATTTCCTCCTCGGCACAGACGAGCGTGCCGGCCTCGTCCGATGGTTCCTCGAAGCTGCTGAGCACGCGCAGCCTGACATTATAGCGCATCGCCAGTTCCACCGACCGCGTCTGGAGCACCTTCGCCCCGAGCGAGGCCAGCTCCAGCATCTCCTCGAAGGCGATCCGGTCGAGCTTGCGCGCCTTGGCGCTGATGCGCGGGTCGGTGGTATAGACCCCGTCCACATCGGTGTAGATATCGCAGCGCTCGGCCCCGAAGGCGGCGGCAAAGGCCACGGCGGTGGTGTCCGACCCGCCGCGCCCGAGCGTGGTGATCCGGCCCTCGGGGCTGACGCCCTGGAAACCCGCGACCACGGCCACGCGCATCCCTTCGGCGAACTTGGCCGAAATGTTATCTGTCGGGATGTCCTCGATCCGGGCGGCGGAATGAGCCGAATTGGTCCTCAGCGGCACCTGCCAGCCCTGCCAGCTGCGCGCCGGGATCTCCATGTCCTGCAACACAAGCGCCATCAGGCCCGCGGTCACGTTCTCGCCCGAGCTTACCACCGCGTCATATTCACGCGCATCGTGCAGGGGAGAGATGTCATTCACCCAACCGACAAGCTCGTTGGTCTTGCCCGCCATGGCCGAAACGATCACGATGACATCATAGCCCTTGGCCACCTCGACGCCGACGCGCTTGGCCGCGCGGCGGATGCGGTCGATATTGGCAACCGAGGTGCCACCGAATTTCATCACGAGAACGGGCATGGGCACGGTCCTGAACAGGAATGTCGCGCGCGGGTTTACGCGCGCCCAGGGTCGGACGCAAGGGCATGACGCCACCGTTCAGCCGGCACCCGTCAGGCCAGAAACCGCGCCGCTGCTGCGCCGGTCAGGTAGCTGATGCGCCCGCCCGCGATGGTGGCCCCGATCCGCCGGGTGTCCCGCTCGATCACCGCCAGATCGGCGCGGGCGCCTTCGGCCAGCCTGCCGCGATCCGCAAGGCCCATGATCCGCGCGGGCCCCGAGGAGACAAGCGCCCAGGCCCCGGCCAGGTCGCAGATCCCCGCATCGACAAGGCAGAAGGCGGCGCGCGCCAGCGAGGGCGCATGATAATCCGAGGCCAGCGCATCGACGAGGCCCATGGCCACCATCTCGCGCGCGCCCGCATTGCCCTTGTGCGAGCCGCCCCGCACGAGGTTGGGCGCGCCCATGACGACCGCATCGCCCAGGGCGCGCGCGGTCCGGGCGGCCTCGACCGTCTCGGGAAACTCCGCGATCTGCGCGCCAAGGGCATGAGCGGCGCGCCGGTCCTTTGGCGCGCGGTCGTCATGACTGCCAAGCCGCACGCCCCGCGCGCGCAGCCGCGCGGCAAGCGCGGCAAGACGGTCGGCCACTTCGGGAAGCCGCCCGTGTAGTTCCTGCAACAGCGCCAGATGCGCCTCGGGGCTGCGCCCGGCCTTGAGCGCCTGCCCGGTCAGGCGCGGCGGGCGCACGGCCCTTGCCAGCGCATCATGGGGCAGGTGGTCGTTGAACACGACATAGCCCAGCCCATGCCGTGCGACCATCTCCTCCAGCGCGGGATAGTCCTCGAACGCTGTCACCTCCAGGCGCAACTGCGCGCGCAGATCGGTGGCCACCGCGCCTTGCACGTTGTCCAGCGCCACCAGCATCCGCGCGGCAAAACCCGCCCCGCGCATCCCCCCCTCCCAGCTGAGGAACTGCGCGAGATAGGCGGTGGTGATCCCATGCGCGGCAAGCTCTGCCTCCGCGCTGAACAGCCCCGCGCCAAGGTCCGATAGCGCGCCGCGCCGGGGTGCCAGGTAATGCTCGAACCCGTCGCCATGCAGGTCGATCATGCCGGGCAGGATCAGAAAGCCTGAGAGGTCCACCACCCGCCCGGCACACCCCGCCACGATCCGGCCCCCGTCAAGCGCCAGATCGCCGGGGCCGGGGCCATCGGGCCACAGCACCTCGGCCCCGCGCAGCGTCAGCGCGGGCGCGCTCATTCCAGCAGCCGCCCGGTCAGCGCATCGCCAAGCGTCAGATCGTGGTCGAACCGGCCATGGGCGAGAAATTCCAGCACCTGCGCAATGACCAGCGGGTTGTTCATCATGAAGGTATGCGTCACCGGCAGGGTGATGTGATCGGCCATACCCTCGACCATCGTGGAGGCGACCGAGACCTTGCCATCGTCCGGCCCGTCGATCAGGTTCGAATAGATCGGGTTGAGCGAGCGGTTGCCGGCGATCACGCCCAACTCGAAATCCACCGGCGGCAGGCTCTCGGCAAAGCTCTCGGGCCCGGTATGGAGCTGCTGGCCCGCAGGCCCGTTGATCCAGGCGAACAGCTCGAACCCGCCCAGTTCGTCCACCAACTCGCTGCCGTGATTGGGCGGCGCGAGCATGACCACGCGGCCCAGATTCGCGGGCCGGTTGTCGCGCAGCCAGTGGCGCAAGAGGGTGCCGCCCATGGAATGGGTGACGAAATGCACCGTGGTCTCGCCGCAGACGCGCATGGCAAAGGGCAGCGTCTCGCGCGCGAGCCGGTCGATCTCGGCCTTGGTAGAGGGATAGCCGGGGCTGAATACATCATATCCCTTGGCCTCGAGCACCTCCTGCATCACCAGAAACGAGGCCTCGGAACGGGCAAGCCCATGCAGCAGCACCACACAATCGGCGCGGGCGGGGGCGCTCCACACGAGCAGGGCAAGAAGGGTCACGCGGATCATGGCAACGAGATAGGCGGAAAGCGACGCTGTGAACAGGGGGGATGTGTCATCCTCTGGCCCGCCCCGTCATCCTCCGGCTTGACCGGAGGATCTCCCCATCGCAGAGATCCCCGCCGTCGGCGGGATGCCGCGGGAGGGCACTAGCCGCCCGCGCGCGCCTGCGCCGCCGCGCGGATCGCGCTCAAGGTGGTGCGCGGGGTGATCGCCTCGGGCGAGATCGCCAGATCGAGCACCGCAGCCGTGCCGCAGGCCCGCGCGCGCGCAAAGGCCGCCGCGAAATCCCCCGTCCGTTCCACCCGCTCGCCGTGAAATCCGTAAGCACGCGCAAGCGCCGCGAAATCGGGACTGACCATGTCGGTGCCCGAGATGCGGCCGGGATATTCGCGTTCCTGATGCGCGCGGATCGTGCCGTAGATTCCGTTGTTGAGGATCAGCACCACGGGCCGCGCCCCCACCTGCGCGGCGGTGGCCAGTTCCTGGCACGTCATCTGGAAATCGCCGTCGCCCGCGAAACAGACCACCAGCCGCTCGGGATGCACCACCGAGGCGGCGATGGCGGCAGGCAGGCCGTATCCCATCGCCCCCGATTGCGGCGCCAGATAGCGCATCGCGCCCCCGTATTTCAGCAACCGCCCGGACCAGATCGCGAAATTGCCCGCGCCATTGGTGACGATGGCATCCCCGGGCAGCACCTCGCGCAGATGCGCGGTGACGCGGCCCATATCGACCGGCGAGGGTTGATCGGGCAGATCGAATGTCGCCTCCCAGGCCGCGCGCGCCTCGGCGCGCCAGGCGCCCCATGCGCCCGTGACCGGCCCGCCCGCAGCCAGCGCCGCGGCAAAGGCGTTCGGCCCGGCATGGATGCCAAAGGCGGGCTGATAGACCTTGCCCAGTTCCAGATCCGAGCCGTGCACATGGATCACCCGTTGCGCAGGCTCGGGCACCGAAAGCGCGGTGTAGCCGTCGGTGGAATTTTCGCCGAAGCGAGCGTTGAGCGCGAGGATCACATCGGCGCGGGTCAAGAGGTCGCGGACATGGGGTGCCATGCCCACCCCCGCCTCGCCGCAATAGACCGGCGAGTGATTGTCGAACCGGTCCTGATAGCGAAACACCGACAGGACGGGCATGTCCGAGCCCTCGGCAAAGCCGCGCAAGGCCGCGCGCCCCGCATCGGACCAGTTGCAGCCGCCATAGATCAGGACCGGACGGCGCGCCCCCGCGAGCAGGCCGCGCGCATCGGCGAGCGCCGCAGGCTCGGGCGCGGGTTCGGCATAGCGGGCGGGACCGCGGAGCGGGGGCACCTCAGTGAGGCTCGTCAGCATGTCCTCGGGCAGCGCCACCACCACCGGGCCGGGGCGCCCGACAAGGGCGGTCTTCCACGCCCGCGCGACGATTTCGGGGATGCGGTCCACCTCGTCGATCTCTACCGCCCATTTGGCCAGCGGGCCAAAGGCCGCGCGGTAATCCACCTCCTGAAACGCCTCGCGCCCCTTCATGCCGGTGCCCACCTGCCCGACGAACAGGATCATCGGCGCGCTGTCCTGCATCGCGGTATGCACGCCGATGGCGGCATTGGTCGCACCGGGGCCGCGCGTCACCCAGGCGATGCCGGGCGAGCCGGTCAGCTTGCCATAGGCGGCGGCCATGAAGGCCGCGCCCCCCTCCTGCCGGCAGAGGATATAATCGAGTCGCCCGCGCGTGTCGTGCAGCGCGTCGAGCACGGCAAGATAGCTCTCGCCCGGAACGCCGAAGCCGTGCCGCGCCCCGAGCGCGACGAGACACTCCACCAGCAATTGCCCGCCATTGCGCCTGTTGCCCTGCATCGCTGCCTCCCTCTCTCGCCGCTCGCCGAGCCTGCCCCTGCGATGTGCCAAAGACAAGCCCTACCAGCGGTCGAGCGCGACCTCGTCCTCGTCGCGCGCGGCCACCCAGGCGGCCCCGTCGCGGCCATGTTCCTTCTTCCAGAACGGGGCGCGGGACTTTAGGTAATCCATCAGGAATTGGGCCGCCTGAAAGGCGTCCGCGCGGTGGCGCGCGGCGGTGGCGACCATCATGATCGTCTCGTCGGCGCGCAACCGCCCGTAGCGGTGCACGATCAGCACATCGCCAAGCGACCAGCGCGCGCGCGCCTCCTGCGCGATCTTCGTCAGCGCGCGCTCGGTCATGCCGGGGTAATGTTCGATCTCCATGACGTCGAGCCGCCCGCCCACGTCGCGCACGATGCCGGTAAAGGTGACGACCGCGCCCATGCCGCTTTGCCGTGCGGCAAAGGCGCGGGCCTCGTCGCCCAGATCAAACGCCGCCTCCTGCACGCGGATATCCATGGCCCCCGTCAGCCCCCGGTCATCGGCGGAAAGAACGCCACCTCGCGAGCGCCCGCGAGCGGCGCGTCGAAATCCGTCAGTTCCTGATCCACCGCCACCCGCAGCGCCGAGAGATCGGCGAAAGCCGCCGCATAGCGATCCTCGCGCGCGCGCAACTCCGCGACCAGCTCGCGCACGGTGGCGGCCTGCGTGTCCACCCGGTCGCGGGGATGTCCGATGCGTTCGCGCACCCAGGCGAAATAGAGCACATCCATCAGCGATCATCCTTCAGGTATGGCAGGGCCTTGAGCAGGTAATCCCCCCCGGTGAGAAGGGTCAGCGCGGCGGCGATCCAGAGCAGCACCAGGCCAATATTGCCCGCCCAGATCATGCCCCCGTATTTCCACCACAGCCCCAGCACATCCTGCTCGCGCCCGTCAAGAATGTCGATCACCAGCGCCCCGTCCATGCCAAAGACCGACATGCCGAAATAATGCTCGAACACGCCCTGGGCAAAGAGCACGGCAATGGCGACCATCTGCGCCGTGGTCTTCCACTTGGCCAGTTGCGTGACCCGGAGCCTGCCCGCCGTGTCACCGAGAAATTCGCGCAGCCCCGAGACGAACACCTCCCGGAACAGGATGATCGTGGCAGGCAGCACCAGCCAGGGCGACATCGACGAATAGCCGACGATCACCATCAGTGCGATCACCACCATCGCCTTGTCGGCGATGGGGTCGAGCATGGTGCCGATCCTGGTGACCTGTTTCCAGTTGCGCGCCAGATAGCCGTCGAACCAGTCGGTGATGGCCGCGCCGACAAACAGGACAAGCGCGAACCAGTCGGCATAGGGCCGGGTGAAATAGAGAAACATCACCGCCACGCCGGGCGCAGCAAGCAGCCGGAGCGTAGTCAGGATATTGGGCAAGGTCCACGTCATGAGCACGTTTCTAACCTGACCGAATGGCAAGGGAAAGCACGGGTTTGGACTTGATCGCGATGGCCCGGCGACGCATGATCCACATCAAGGTGCCCAACTGGCCGATGCGCCATGCTCCGGCACATGAACAGGAAAGGATCCCCTATGTACAAGCACGTTCTGGTTCCCGTCTCCTTCGAGGCCGAGCGCGACAGCGCCGGTGCGCTGACCGTGGCGCGCCTTCTTGCCGGCGACAAGGGCCATATCAGCCTGCTTCATGTCGTCGAGCAGGTGCCGGCCTATGTCATCTCCTACCTGCCTGCGGACTATCAGTCCGAGGCGCGCAAGGAGATCGAAGCTGACCTGGCTAAAACCGCCGGGGATCTGCCCGATGCCAGCGCCCATGTGGTCGAGGGCCATGCGGCGCGCACGATCCTTGACTGGGCCGAGAACCACAAGCCAGATTGCATCGTCATCGCCAGCCATCAGCCCGGGATGCAGGATCTGCTGCTCGGCTCCACCGCCGCCAAGGTGGTGCGCCACGCGCAATGCGCGGTGCATGTGATCCGCTGAGTCTCGGCGAATCGCGTTGATCCCCGCCCCTGCCGCGCCTATCGTGGGGCATGGCGATTGTCGCAAGCCTCCTTCTGGCCCTGATCGTGGCGGTCCTGACGCTCAGCCCCGTGCCGGTCGGTGTCTCGGGTATTTCGCATCTCGACAAGCTCGCGCATGTGCTGGCCCTTGCCGCCGTCACTGCGCCGCTCGCATGGCGATTTCCGCGATGGTGGTGGGTGGTGGCGCTTGGCGGCCTGGCCTATGGCGGGGTGATCGAGATCGTTCAGCCCTTGACCGGACGCAGCGCGGAATGGGGCGATTTCCTGGCCGACGGGATCGGGGCCTTTGCCGGGGCCGGCCTCGCCTTCGCCGGTCGGCTGAGATGGCCCGCCACTCTTGCAGGGCGGGGGCCTGTGGATAACGACACGCGGCACCCCGGTCGGGTCGGCTCGCTTTCGTTCACGGTGACGCGCCCGGCCAGCACGGTTCCCAGCACGGTTCCCAGCACGGTTCATGGTGCGGCTTCGTCGGGCGACGGGCCGCCTCTCCCGCCCGCGCTTTTGGCAAGATGCGCTGCAAGGCGGGGCTGAAACCGAGGTGGACCGCCGGACCTGTTGATCCCCTCACCCCTTGCGGGCCCGCAGCCGGGCGAAATATTCCAGCCGTTTCTTCAATTCACGCTCGAAGCCGCGTTCGGGCGGGGCATAGAGAACGGGCCGTTTCATGCCCTCGGGGAAATAATTCTGCCCCGAAAAGGCGTCTTCCTCGTCGTGGTCATAGGCATAGCCCGCGCCATAGCCCTGTTCCTTCATGAGCTTGGTCGGCGCGTTGAGGATATGCCTGGGCGGCGGCTCGCTGCCGGTGCGCCTGGCCTCGCGCCGCGCGGCATTGAACGCGGCATAGCCCGCGTTCGACTTGGGCGCGAGCGCGAGATAGATCACCGCCTGCCCGAGCGCCAGTTCCCCCTCGGGGCTGCCCAGGCGCTCATAGACCTCCCAGGCGTGCAGGCATACCGACTGCGCCTGCGGGTCGGCCAACCCGATATCCTCGATCGCCATGCGCGTGATCCGGCGGGCAAGATAGCGCGGGTCCTCGCCCCCCGCGAGCATCCGCGCCAGCCAGTAGAGCGCGGCATCCGGGTCCGAGCCGCGCACCGATTTGTGCAGCGCGGAAATCAGGTTGTAATGCTCGTCCCCGGACTTGTCATATTTCGCCGCCCGCTTCATCAGCCGCGCGGCAAGCGCATCCTTGTCAAGCCGCCCCTCGACGCGCCAGGCCACCACCTGCTCGATCAGGTTCAGAAGCGCGCGCCCGTCGCCATCGGCCATCTCAAGCAGCGCCTCGCGCGCCGGGCCGTCGAGCGGCAGCGCGCGATCCAGTTCGCGTTCGGCCCGCTGCGCCAGCCGCTCCAGATCGGCGAGCGAGAGCCGTTCCAGAACCAGCACCTGCGCCCGGCTCAGCAGCGCCGCGTTCAACTCGAATGACGGGTTTTCCGTCGTCGCCCCCACCAGAAGGATCGTGCCATCCTCCATATGCGGCAGGAACCCGTCCTGCTGCGCCTTGTTGAAGCGGTGGATCTCATCGACGAACAGGAGCGTGCCCTGCCCGTTGGCGCGCCGGTGGCGCGCCTCGTCAAAGACGCGGCGCAACTCGGGCAAGCCGGTGAAAATGGCGCTGATCTGCACGAAATGCAGGTCGGTCTGCGCCGCCAGAAGCCGTGCGATGGTGGTCTTGCCCACCCCCGGCGGTCCCCACAGGATGAGCGAGCCGAGGCTGCCCGAGGCCAGCATCACGCCGAGCGGCGCCTCCGGCCCCAGCACCTGCTCCTGTCCGATCACCTCTCGCAGCGTGCGCGGGCGCAGCCGGTCGGCAAGCGGGGCCGGTGGGGTGGCGCGTGGCACGGGGGCGTCGCTGTCGAAAAGATCCGCCACCACCTAGCGCCTGAGCCGCAGCGTCACCCGCTGCCCGCCGCGCTCCACGTCAAGGACAAGGCTGCGCCCGGCCTCCTCCAGCGCGCGTGCCGCCACCGCGCTGTCGCGCGTCTCGGTGCCGTTCACCCCGCGCAGGATGTCCCCCGCCCGCAGCCCCGCCCGTGCACCATAGGGTCCGGGATCCTCGACGATGACGCCCTCGGCCCCCAGCGGCAGGCGAAACGCCTCGATCACCGCCGGGTTGATGGTCGAAAGCGTGACCTCCGGCAGCACCGCGCGCGCCCCCGTCACGATGCGGTTGCGCGGCGGATCATCGGGCGCGGCGATGAGGGCCACGGTGATATCCTCGGCCTTGCCGTCGCGCAGCCGGGTGATCGTCGCCCTTGCCCCGATCCCGGCCAGCGACAGGCGATAGACCATCTCGGCGGGGCTGTTGACGGGCTGGCCATCCACCGCCGCGACCACGTCGCCCGGTTGCAGCACGCCGACGAAACCGCTCTGCGGATGGACCTGCGAGATCACGATGCCGTCGGGCCGATCGAGGCCCAGCCCCTCGGCCACATCGGGCGTCACCGGCTGACCGCCCAAGCCCGCCCAGGGGCGCTCGAACTCGGCCTTGCCCGCGCGCGCCTGCGCCACGAACTGCGCCACCAGCCCCGAGGGAATGGCAAAGCCGATCCCGTTCGAGCCGCCCGAGCGCGACAGGATCGCGGTGTTGATGCCGATGAGGCGACCGTTGACATCGACCAGCGCCCCGCCCGAATTGCCCGGATTGATCGGCGCATCGGTCTGGATGAAATAACCGCGCGCGTTGCCCATCGCCGTGCCCGAGCGTGCCAGCCCCGAGACGATGCCGCTGCTGACCGTCTGGCCCACGCCGAACGGGTTGCCGATCGCCAGCACCAGTTCGCCCACCTCGACCGTGTCGCTGTCGCGCAGCGCGAGCGCGGGCAGGTCCGTCGCGCCCTCGACCTGAAGGATCGCCAGGTCCGCCTCCTCGTCGCCCAGCAGCACCCTTGCCCCGTATTCACGCCGGTCATTGAGCACCACGCGGATATCCGTCGCCTCGCCCACGACGTGATAGTTCGACACGACGATACCGTCGGACGACAGGATCACCCCCGACCCGAGCGAGTTCTGAACGCGCGGGCGGATGGCGCCGAAATCCTGAAAGAACCGCTCGAAGAACGGATCGCCGCGAAAGGGGCTGGCGCGGGTGGCGACGACGCGGCTGGCGTAGATGTTGACCACCGCCGGGGCGGCGGCCTTGACCACCGGGACGAACCCGAGGGCGATATCCGCCTGCGAGCCGGGCACACGGGTCTCGGCCAGCGCCGGGCTGGCAGAAAGGATCAGAAGAGCGCAAAGGATACGAAACAAGACGGCCTCACCTCGTGATTGTCCTGCCAGATATGCGCGGGCGGGCGCCCCATTGCAAGAACGCGCCACCCGACAGACAAAAACCCCCGCCGGGCCGGGCGGGGGCATGAAGGCTGCGGGCGCGTGTCCCGTCTTCAGTCCTCGGCGGCCTCTTCGGCCTCGAGGCGCGCGCGGTCCTCGGCACCCTTGGCGCTCGGGTCTCGGTCAACGAATTCGATGATCGCCATCGGCGCCATGTCGCCATAGCGAAAGCCCGCCTTGAGCACGCGCACATAGCCGCCCTGCCGCTCGGCATAGCGGGGGCCGAGCACATCGAAGAGCTTGGCGACGTGCTTGTCCTGCTTGAGCTGCGCCGCTGCCTGACGGCGGGCGTGCAGATCGCCGCGCTTGCCGAGCGTGACGAGTTTCTCGACCACGCGGCGCAAGTCCTTGGCCTTGGGCAGGGTGGTCTTGATCTGCTCGTGTTCGATGAGCGAGCCGGCCATGTTCGCCCACATCGCCTTGCGATGCTCGTGGGTGCGGTTGAGGCGGCGGTATCCTCTTGCGTGACGCATTTTCCATCTCCTAAGCCATTTTGCTTTGTCCGGGGGGCTGATGCGTGTCAGCCCCCTCTCCTTGGGGCGGGATTGCCCGGGGTGTCGAAGGGCGCCTTAAAAGGCGTCCTCGAATTTCTTGGCGAGATCCTCGATATCGTCGGGCGGCCAGTCCTCGACCTCCATGCCCAGATGCAGGCCCATGCCGGAAAGCACCTCCTTGATCTCGTTGAGCGACTTGCGACCGAGGTTCGGAGTCTTGAGGAGCTCGTTCTCGGTGCGCTGGATGAGGTCGCCGATGTAGTAGATGTTCTCGGCCTTGAGGCAGTTGGCCGAACGCACCGTCAGTTCCAGGTCGTCGACCGGACGCAGCAGGATCGGATCGATCTGCGGCGAACGGCCACCGGCCGAGGTCAGACCGCTGACGACGACACCGCCGCCGACGCCGATCGCGTCGTGCATCGGCTCCGCGCCTTCGAGGGCCGCGAACACCGACAGCTGCTCGACGAGAATGCGGGCTGCCTGGCGAACCGCCTCCTCGGGCGCGATCACGCCATTGGTCTCGACGTCGATGAGCAGCTTGTCGAGGTCGGTGCGGTTCTCGACCCGCGCGCTCTCGACCGCGTAGCTGACGCGACGCACCGGCGAGAACGACGCGTCGAGCACGATCCGCCCGATGGTCTTGCTGTCGCCGAGGTTGCGCATCGTGCCCGGCACGTAGCCGCGGCCCTT
>DIUD01000047.1 GCA_002428225.1 Roseovarius sp. UBA6167
TCGCCGGTTCCAGTTCTGCTTGTCGATGTCATCCACCTGCGCGCATATATCGGGCTGGCGGGCAAAGGGAAAGACCCGCGGCCAAGACGTTATTGGGGGGCGGAATGGTACAGGTAGGGCACGAACCGGTCTGGGCGCTTGGCANNGGCCTGATGTCCGGCACCTCGCTGGACGGGGTCGATGCGGCGCTGGTGCTGACCGACGGGCATGTGATCCATGAGTTCGGGGCAACCGCCTACCGGCCCTATACCGAGGCCGAGCGCGCCGTGCTGCGCGCCGCCCTTGGCCGCTGGCCCGGGGATCCGGGCGTGGTCGAAGCGGCGGAGGTGGTGGAGACGGCCCATGCCGAACTGCTCTCGCGTTTCGATGGCGCCGATCTGGTGGGCTTCCACGGCCAGACCCTCGCCCATGATCCGCGCGGGCGCGGCACCCATCAGGCCGGCAATGGCGCGGTGCTGGCGGCGGTGCTGGACCTGCCGGTGGTCTGGGATTTCCGGACCTCGGACGTGACGCTTGGCGGGCAGGGCGCGCCGCTGGCGCCGTTCTACCACTTCGCTTGTGCGCGGTTCATCGGCGCAACCGAGCCGCTGGCCTTCCTGAATCTCGGCGGCGTCGGCAACCTGACATGGGTGGACCCCGCACTGCCGGGGCCCGAGGTGGCGGGAGCGCTGCTGGCCTTCGACACCGGCCCGGCCAATGCGCCGGTGAATGACCTGATGCAGGCGCGGCTGGGGCTGTCGCAGGATGAGGGCGGGGCGCTGGCGGCGAAGGGCGTGGTGGATGAGGCGGTGATCGAGGCGTTCCTTGCCCACCCGTATTTCTACAAGATGCCGCCGAAATCCCTGGACCGGAACGACTTTGCCGGGCTGCTGGAGGCCGTCGCCAGCCTGCAAGACGCCGATGCCGCCGCCACCCTTACCGCCGCTGCCGCCGCTGCCGTCGCGCGGGGTGCGGAGCATTTCCCACGGCCCCCTGCGCAAATCCTTGTCGGTGGAGGCGGGCGGCACAATGCCACGCTGATGGCGATGCTGGCAGACCGCCTGTCTTGCCCGGTGCTCCCGGTCGAGGCGGCGGGGCTGGATGGCGACATGCTGGAGGCGCAGGCCTTCGCCTTCCTCGCCGTCCGGGTGCAGCGCGGTATGGCGACCAGCTGCCCTACCACCACCGGCGTTGCGGCGGCAGTCGGCGGCGGGCGGATCAGCCGGCCCGGGGCCTGAACATCGACACCGAGTAGAGCACCAGCGCCCCCCAGATCATCGCAAAGCCGAGTGCCTGCACCCGCCCGAACGGCTCGCCGAACACGAACACCGCCGTCAGGAAGATCATCGTCGGCGCGATATATTGCATGATCCCGATGGTCGACAGCCGCAGCCCCTTCGCGCCATTCGCATAAAGGATCAGCGGCACCGCGGTCACCAGCCCGCAGCCCAGAAGCAGCCCGGTATCCGCAGGGTTGCCCATCAGGAAATGCCCCTGACCGCTATAGGCCAGCCAGCCCAGCCAGATCAGCGCCGGCGGGGTCAGCATCAGCACCTCGAGGAAGAAGCCCTGATTGGGCCCGATGGGCAGCTGCTTCTTCAG
Organism: Roseovarius sp. UBA6167; assembly: GCA_002428225.1. Taxonomy (GTDB): domain Bacteria; phylum Pseudomonadota; class Alphaproteobacteria; order Rhodobacterales; family Rhodobacteraceae; genus Roseovarius. The sequence continues at coordinate 1,582 of DIUD01000047.1, forward strand.
GTAGGCATAGGCCCCCCAGCTCAGCATCAGGGCAATCGCCACCACCGGCAGCCGGCCCAGCTGCACGGTCAGCACCACCACCGCGAGGGCCGCCAGCGCAATGGCCGCCTTCTGCAGGCGCGATGGCCGCTCTCCCAGCAGGACCGCGCCCAGAAAGATGCTGAACAGCGGGTTGATGTAATAGCCAAGCGCCGCGTCCAGCGCGTGATCGTTGACGATGGCCCAGATGTAGATGCCCCAGTTGACCGAGATCAGCGCCGCGGTCACCGCCGCCATCCCGATCATGCGCGGCGTTTGCAGGGCGCGCTTCAGGTCAGCCGTGCGGCGCGAGACGATCAGCACGACACCGGCCACCGGCAGCGACCACAGCGCGCGATGGGCGATGATTTCCACCGGGGGAATATGCGCCAGCGCCTTCATGTAGAGCGGCAGGAACCCCCAGAGCAGATAGGCGCCAAGCGCATAGCCAAAGCCGGCGAGGCTGTCTTCGTTGCGGGGCGGGGCGGCGGGGGCATCGGTCATGGCGAAGCCCTAGCCGCTGGCCGCGCCGGCCACCAATGCAAACTTGTGCCGGTGACAATCGCCCTGGGGTGGACAGCGGTTGATGTGGATCATGGCAGGCGCGGGGTACCGCCCGCAGGCTTGCCCCGTCCGCATTGCCCCTTCCCCATTGCCCCGGAGCCCCCCATGCCGCTGTCCGACACCCAGAAGACGCAGATCCGCGATGGGTTCGCCCATCTGCGCGAAAGCCTGCTACCCGCCTCGCTGGCCTTTTACGAGGCGTTCTTCCGCCGCCGCCCCGACCTGCGCCCGATGTTCCGCGACGATCTGGCCGGGCAGGGGATGCGGTTCATGGCGACGCTCGGGCTTGTCGTCGATGCGCTCGACACGCCCGAAGAGCTGGCGGAGCGGCTGACCGAACTGGGCCGGGGCCATGCCGCGCTTGGCGTGAAGGCCGAGCATTTCGCCCCGATGGGCGAGGCGCTGATCGACACGTTGCAGGGGCAGCTCGGGGCCGAGTTCACGCCGGAGGCCGAGGCGGCCTGGCGCGCCGCCTATGCCGAGGTTGCCCGCCAGCTTGTCGCCAGCGGGCAGCTTGCCTGATGCGGACGGGGGGCGTGGCCCCCCTGTCGCCTAGCCGCGCAGGATGCTGCGGCCGGCATATTCGGCGGTCTCGCCCAGCATTTCCTCGATGCGGATCAACTGGTTGTACTTCGCCAGCCGGTCAGAGCGCGAGAGCGAGCCGGTCTTGATCTGCCCACAATTGGTGGCCACGGCCAGATCGGCGATGGTCGCATCCTCGGTCTCGCCCGACCGGTGGCTCATCACGCTGGTGAAGCGCGCGCGGTTGGCCATGTTCACGGCGTCCAGCGTCTCGGTCAGGGTGCCGATCTGGTTGACCTTGACCAGCAACGAGTTGGCGCAGCCTTCCTTGATGCCGCGGGCCAGCCGCTCGGGGTTGGTCACGAACAGATCGTCGCCCACCAGCTGGATCTTGCTGCCAAGCCGGTCGGTCAGCAGCTTCCAGCCTTCCCAGTCGTCTTCCGAGCAGCCGTCCTCGATCGAGATGATCGGGTAATCGGCGCAGAGCGCGGCGAGGTAGTCGACATTCTCGGCCGAAGTGAAGGTTTTTCCTTCTCCTGCCATGACATAGGAGCCGTTCTTAAAGTACTCTGTCGCGGCGCAGTCGAGGGCGAGGTAGATGTCCTCGCCTGGGCGGTACCCGGTCTTCTCGATGGCTTTCAGAATGAAATCAAGTGCTTCTCGGGTGGAGTTAATGTTGGGCGCAAACCCGCCCTCATCGCCGACACTGGTGCTGTGACCCGCCGCCGAAAGTTCCTTCTTGAGCGTGTGGAACACTTCCGAGCCCATCTGGATCGCGGTGCGGATGTCATGCGCGGCGACCGGCATGATCATGAATTCCTGGATGTCGATCGGGTTGTCGGCATGCTCGCCGCCGTTGATGATGTTCATCATCGGCACCGGCAGCACCCGCGCGGCGGTGCCGCCCACGTAGCGGTAAAGCGGCTGCGAGGTGAAGTCCGCCGCGGCCTTGGCAATCGCCAGCGACACGCCGAGGATCGCGTTCGCGCCGAGGCGGCCCTTGTTGGCGGTGCCGTCGAGCTCGATCATCATGCGGTCGAGCATCACCTGCTCGGTCGCGTCCTCGCCCACCAGGTTCTCGGCGATCTCGCCGTTCACCGCGGCGACGGCATCCAGAACGCCCTTGCCCTTGTAGCGCGAGGCATCGCCGTCGCGCTTTTCCACGGCCTCATGCGCGCCGGTCGAGGCGCCCGAGGGCACCGCGGCGCGGCCCATCGTGCCGTCTTCGAGGATCACATCCACCTCGACCGTGGGGTTGCCGCGGCTGTCGAGGATTTCCCGCGCGTGGATGTCGATGATCGTGCTCATGTCCTGTCCTTCC
>DIUD01000041.1 GCA_002428225.1 Roseovarius sp. UBA6167
ATCCGCCAGATCGAGGCCAAGGCGCTCCGAAAGCTGAAACATCCGTCGCGGAGCCGCAAGCTGCGGAGTTTTCTCGACCAGTGAGGCCGTCGGCCGGGGCAGCTTGCCCGCAGCCGGGGAAACCGACCGCGGGCGCCTCGGATATGCGCGATCAAAAGGCGGCGGCGCCGCGATGGATGTTTCCGCTGCTCCGAAGAAAAGCCGAAACGCTGCGCGGGCGCGCGTTCAGAACGCGCTGAGCCCGGTCAGATTGCGCCCGATGACCAGTTTCTGAATTTCGGTGGTGCCGTCGGGGATCGGCATGACCTTCGCGTTGCGGAAGTGCCGCTCGACAGGAAACTCCTTGGTGATGCCGTTGCCGCCATGGATCTGCACGGCCTTTCCGGCGATCTCGACGGCCATTTCCGTCGCATACCATTTCGCCATCGAGGTCTGCGTGTCGCAGCGCACGCCCAGTTCCAGAAGTTGCAGCCCGCGCTGGCACAAGAGCCGCGCGGCATCGAGATGCGTGGCCATGTCGGCAAGGTATCCCTGGATCAACTGGTGCCCGCCGATCGGTTTGCCGTGTTGCTCGCGCTCTCTGGAATAGGCGACGGCACATTCCAGCGCTGCCTGGGCAATCCCGACGCTCGTCAGCCCGACAAAGACCCGCGCGCTCTCGAACAGCTTCAATGTCTGGAACAGGCCCCCGCCTTCGTTCCCCAGAACATGCGCGGCGGTGGTTTCGGCCCGGTCGAAGAACAGCTCGCAGGTCGAGGCGCCTACAAGCCCCATCTTTCGCAACTCCCGGCTTTCATATCGGCCTTTTTCGCGATCCACGATGACCATGGAAATGCCGCCGTCGAGATTGCACACGACGATCGCGAAATCCGATTGCGCGCCGTTGGAAATCCACAGCTTTTGCCCGCTGACAAAAATCCTGTCGCCCTGGCGTTCCGCGCGGGCCTTGACCTCGCGCACGTTCGAGCCGACCGAGGGTTCGGAAATGCAGGTGGCGCAGATGCGCTCGCTGCGCAGGAGCGGTTTGAGATAAGCCTCTTTCTGCGCCGCGTCGCCCAACAGGTTGAGCGCGAATGCGGCATGGCCCTGAATCAGAACGGCAATCGCCAGATCGGCCCAGATTCGCGCCAGTTCCTCGTAGAGGATGCCATAGGTCATGCGGTCGATCCCGGCGCCACCGTCCTCTTCGGGGAGCAACCCGCTGATCAGCCCGAATTCCTCGACCTTGGCGAACAGGCCCTTGAGCGTTTCCGCATCCGGCGGGTGGCCGAGCGCCTCGTATTTCTCCGCCAGAGGCGTGAACTCGGCTTCGGCCATCTTGCGGAAGTTTTCCAGCAACATGCGCTGGTCGTCGGTATAGATTGCCTGTGCGGCAGCGATCACGTTTTCCATTTTTTTCCCTTGTTTCAGCGGCCCAGAATGGTGACGCAGGCGGCGGCTTCCTCGACGCCGTGCAGCCCGCCGCCGTTTTCGGCGATGGCGTTCTGTGCGCCTTCGACCTGGCGCGCACCCGCCTCGCCGCGTAGTTGCATGACGAGCTCGAATATCTGGCCGATCCCGGTGGCCCCGACCGGATGCCCCTTGGATTCCAGTCCGCCGGACGTATTCACCGGGATACGTCCGCCGATCCGTGTCTCGCCGCGCAGGCTGGCCGGGCCGCCTTCGCCGAACGCGACAAGGCCCAGATTCTCGATCTGGATCACCTCGCCCACCGCGGTGGCGTCATGCACCTCGGCCAATGACATGTCATCGGGGCCAAGCCCGGCCTGTTCATAGGCTTGCAGGGCGGCGAGACGGGTCAGGTGGTTCTTGTAATCCTCGGGCGCGCGGTCGGTGCCCGAGCGCAGGACCGCCGCCTTGACCCTGATCGCGCGCGCCGGATCGAGACCCAGCCGTTTGAGGCCCTCGCCGGTGCAGACCACCGCCGCCGCCGCGCCATCGGAAATCGGGGCGCACATCGGCAGGGTCAGCGGGTAGGTGATGGGCGGCGCGGCGAGCACCTGATCAATGCTCATGGCGTCGCGATACTGGGCCAGCGGATTATGGACCGAATGCGCGTGGTTTTTGGCAGCGACGGCGGCGAACTGTTCCTGCGTGGTGCCGAAGGTCTTCATGTGCAGCCGCGCGAAACCCGCATAGACATCCATGAACACGCTGTAGGGTTTGGGCGATTTCGAGCCTTCGGGTTCCTCCACCCCGGCACCCAGATCGGCCAGGCGCTGCGCGACCGCTTCGCCGTTGCTCACGTCCCAGCCGCTGTCAAAGGCCGCGAACATCAGCGCGCGGTCGTCGGAATACATCTTTTCCGCCCCCACGGCGAGGCAGCAATCGCCATTGCCGGCCTTGAGGAAATCCACCGCCAGCTTGAACCCGGTCGAGGCGCTGGCGCAGGCGTTTTCCACATTCACCACTGGAATGCCCTGGATGCCCATCTCGCGCAGCGCGATCTCGCCGCGGATCATGTGCTGGCCCTCCATGTGGCCCTGCACGGCGTTCGAGAAGAACGCGCCGTCGATGCGCCCGCCTTCGAGTCCGGCATCCGAAAGGGCGCATGTCACGGCCTCGCGGGTCATGTCCTTGATCGACTTGTCCCGGAACTTTCCAAATGGCGTCATGCCGACGCCGACGACATATATGTCCTGCATCATTCGTCCTCCTGTGTCAGTATCCGCGAAACTGCGGCTTGCGCTTTTCGACGAAGGCCGCCAGCCCCTCGTGCATGTCCCAGGACCGCATATGGGCGCGCAGATGCAGCATCTCTTCGGCGAGCGCCGCGGTCTCATCCACATTCAGCGACCGGTTCGCCACCGTCTTCATGCGGCGCAGCACGGCGGGGCTCTTGTCGGACAGCTTGTCGGTAAAGGCCTGCACCGCCTCGCGAAGCTGGGCATCCGCAACCACCTTGTTGACCAGGCCCCACTCCATCATCTCCCGCGCCGAGACATTTTCGCCCGAGAACAGCAGGTATTTCGCGCGGTTGAGGCCAACACGGCGCGGCAGGATCGCGGCACCGCCCGCACCGGGAAAGACGCCGAAATTGGAATGCGCATCGCCCATCTGCGCGCTTTCGGCGGCAAAGACCAGATCGCAGGCCATCACCATTTCCAGACCGCCCGCCATGGCCAGCCCGTTGACGGCGGCGATCACCGGCTTGGGGCCATGGCGCATCAGCCCGAAAGTGTGCTCGACCAGATCGAGCAGGTCGGGCTCGCCAGGTTCGTGGCTTGCGCCGGCCACTTCCTTGAGATCGGCCCCCGCGCAGAACGCGCGGCCCGAGCCGGTCAGGACAATGGCGCGAACGGAATCGTCGGCAATCGCGGCTTCAAGGGCATCTGCCATCTCGCGCAGCATCTGCATCGACATGGCGTTCAACTGGTCGGTCCTCTGTAAGGTGATCCATTCGGTTCGGGCCACGCGCTCCACGGTCAGGGTCTGGGGGGCTTCAGTCATGGTAAGCTCCTGAAGAAGAATGAAAAGATATGATTTCAGGTTGCCTTTTGCAGCGGATTGCGCTGCTATGGGCCAGACCTGCACGCGGGTGAATCGACAACGGGAGGCCCACATGAGCACTGCACCACTGGCCGGATTGAAAATCCTCAGCCTCGCGGAACAATTCCCCGGCCCCTATGCGACGATGCTTCTGTCGGATATGGGGGCCGAGGTGATCATGGTCGAACGGCCCGGCACCGGCGATCCGGCGCGGCAGTTTCCGCCGCTGTTTCGGGCGCTCAACCGGGGCAAGCGCAGCGTTGCGCTCGATCTGAAATCCGGCGAAGGGATCGCGCGGTTTCGTGAGATGGCAAAGGTATCCGATGTCATCGTCGAAGGCTTTCGCCCCGGAAAGCTCGCGGCACTCGGTGCCGGGTTCGAGGACATGCGCAAGGTCAATCCGCGGCTGGTCTATGTGTCGATCTCGGGATATGGGCAGGATGGTCCCTATCGGGACAGGCCCGGCCATGACCTCAGCTATGAAGGCGTCGGCGGCCTTCTGGCCGATCAGGCGGAGGCGGGCCAGCCGGGGCCGGTGCCGACCCTGCCGCTTGCGGATATCGGCGCGGCGCTGTTCGCGGCAATCGCGATCCTCTCGGCGGTGGTGTCGAGCCAGCGGACGGGGCAGGGGCGTTACGTCGATGTCGCGATGTCGGATGCGGTGGTCTCCATGCTCACCGCCTTTCTCGTGCCCGCGGCCAACGGCACGCCGCTGGGCGAGTTCATCGCCGAGCCGGGCTATGGCGTGTTCACCTGCCAGGACGGCAAGCTCCTGACGCTCTCTATCGCGCATGAGGACTGGTTCTGGCGCCCGTTCTGCGAGGTGATCGGCAAGCCGGACCTCGCCGGATTGACAGGCCGCGAGCGTGTCGCGCGTAAGGATGCGCTGCGCGAAGCGATCGCGGCGGTTCTCGTCGGCAAGACGCGCGCGGACTGGGGGGGGCTGTTCGACAAGGCAGGCGTGCCCTGGGGCCCGGTCAATTCGCTGGCCGAGGCTCTGGACGATCCGCATGTGCGCGCCCGCCGGCTGTTGCGCACGATCGCGCATGGCAGCGCAAAGCCGGAAATCTTCCTGGTCCAGCCTCTGAAGTTCGACGGTTTTGAAACCGTAATTTCGGGCCCGCCACCAGAGATCGGCGCGGATAATGCAAGCGTCCTTGGGGGCAGTTCCGACTGATGCCGGGCGCCCGGGTTTTTCTCTAGCAGGCAAAGGAATACCCGCCATTCACCGGGTAGGTCTGGCCGGTGATCCAGCTTGCTGCATCCGAGCACAGGAACAGGATCATGCCCGCCGCGTCTTCCGGTTCGCCCAGCCGGCGGATGACATATTGCGACAACGCTCGCTTTTCGGTCTCGGCATCCGGGATCAGATCGGCGACCGCCGGGGTTCTCGTGCCGCCCAAGGCAACACAATTCGCGTTGATCCCGAACCGGCCACCGGCCTTGGCGATGGCGCGCATGAAGCCCGCCGCCCCGGCCTTGGCGCCGGAATAGACCGCCAGATGCGGCTCGCCCACGCGGCCGGCGTCGGATATGACCGTCACGATGCGTCCATAGCGGCCCTTGACCATGACCGGCATCGCATGACGGGTGCAGTTCAGCACGCCGTCGAAATTGGTGGCCATCCAGCGGCGCCATTCGGCGGGGTCGGACTCCCAGAACGGCACAAGATCGTCCAGACGCGATGTCGGCCCGGCATTGCCTGCATTGTTGACCAGAATATCCACGCCGCCGAACGCCTGTTGCGCCTCGGAAAAGGCCGCGCCGACCGCATCGTAATCGGACACGTCAAAGGCAATCGGCAGCGCCCTTGCACCTGCCGCCTCGACCTCGGCGGCAACGCTCACGGCGCGCTCGGCGTGAAAGTCGTTGACCACGACAGCGCCCGCACCGTGTTCGGCCAGATAGAGCGCGACCTGACGGCCCACGCCCTGTCCCGCCCCGGTGACCATGGCGGTCCGTCCCTTGATATCCAGCAGCTTGCTCATCGGCCTCTTCTCCTATCCCAGCCAGCGCTTGCGGCGCCGGTAATGCTTGATGTCGCGGTAACTCTTGCGCTCGCCCGAGGCGGACACGCCCAGGTAGAATTCCTTGACGTCCTCGTTTTCCGCGAGCTTGTCGGCGGGCCCATCCAGAACGATGCGGCCGTTCTCCATCACGTAGGCATAATCGGCTATGGAAAGGGCCGCGGCGCTGTTCTGTTCGACCAGAAAGAAGGTCGTGCCTTGCGCCTTGAGCTGCTTGAGAACCTCGTAAACATCGCGGATCATCATCGGCGCCAGTCCCAGCGAGGGCTCGTCGATTGCGATGATCCGGGGGTTTGCCATCACCGCCCTGCCGATCAACAGTAGTTGCTGCTCGCCACCGGACAAGAAGCCCGATGTGCGGTTGCGCAGATCCGCCAGGCGCGGCATCAGGGTATAGACATGATCCAGCCGGTTCTTCAGCTCGGCGGCGTTGGGCACCATGTGCCCGCCCACGATCAGGTTCTGCTCAGAGGTCAGGTGACGCAACACGCGCCGTCCCTCCATGACGTGAACCAGCCCGTTCTTCACCACCTCCGATGCTTCCATGTTCTGAATCGGCTTTCCGTTCAGCACGATGGACCCCGCCGAAACCGTCCCGTCCTCGGATTTCAGCGTTCCCGAAATGGCCTTGAGCGTGGTGCTCTTGCCTGCGCCGTTTCCGCCGAGAAGCGCAACGCACTGACCCTCGCGCACGGTCATCGAGACCCCCTTGAGCGCCAGAATGACGTCGGAATAGGTCACTTCCACGTTATTGAGTTCAAGCATGGCTTCGGGTCCGGTTCCAGGGAAAGGGCCGGGCGCCACGATCGCGGCGCCCGGGATTGTTCACCACTTGCTCAATTCAGGAACGTCCACCTCGGTCGCCGCGATGGTGATCTTGCCGTCCTTGACCGTACCCACGTTCACCTTGAGCCCTTCGAGCGGGAACGGTGCCTCGGGGGAGAACGTGAGCGTCGGCAGGAAGCCGTGTGTTTCCCCGGAGGTGATCGGCCTGGCAAAGAGCGCCTCGCGGACCAGCTCGCCCGTCAAAGCTTCGGCACCGTTCTCCTCGACCGCGTGGTCGATCGCGGCCACGGTATAGAGGGCCTGGGAAATGCCCATGGCCGTCACGACGTTCCAGGGCGCCTTGAGCCCGTAATCCGAAACGAGGGTCTGGTAGAATTGCCGGGCTTCTGTGTCCTCATCGGCCGCGATCACCATGCCGTAGGCCTCAAAGTCGCCTTCGAGTTGCGCAAGCCCGCCAAGCGCGTTGCCGGAGGCAGGCAGCCCGTTATGCGAGCTCATCATGATCGGGATGTCGGCCCCGTTGGCCTGCAACCCGCGTTTCGCGGCCACCACGATCGAGGTGTTGGTCTGGATGATCAGCGCCTCGGCCCCCGACCGTGCGACGCGACGCATCTGCGCTGTCAGATCGGTCGGCTGCACTTCGGTGTAGATGATCTCGACCAGTTCGGCGGCTTCGGGATTCTCTTCGACATAGAGTTCGAGACCCTTTCCCATGTCAACATAGGCTGGGGATGCCTCGGAGGACAGGACCGCGAACTTGATCGGTTCGTCGCCGCCGCGCTGCTCGCGCATCCAGGCCAGAAAGCCCGCGGCCTCGTGCGAATAGGTCGGGCGGGGGTTGAATATCCAGGCGTCGGGTTGCCAGGCAAAGCCGTAGGCGGCCGTGGCCATGAACATCGGAATCCTGTCTTCGGGCAGGCGTTCGGACAGGGCCGCCACGTCCGGGCCGCCAAGACCGACCACGGCAATCGGATCCAGTTCCGATTTTATCCCGGGCCAGAGGCTTGCGACCTGTGCCGCGTCGTAGCGGGTTTCGTAGTTCTTGTAGTTCAGCGTGACGCCGAGTTCCTTGCCGCGCGTCGCGTTCCACCAGTCGAAAACGACCTCGCGGCTTGCGGCCAGGATCGGCATGATGTCGGCATAGGGGCCGGAAAAGTCCGACAGAAGTGCAATGTTATATGTCGTCTCTGCCTGCGCCTTGATCGGCAGCGCCGTGGCAAGCGCCAGCGTTCCCGCTGCCAGCAGACCCCCGAGGCCCGATTTGGTAAGATATGTCATGTTCTTTTTCCTCCCAGGTTACAGGCCGCCCCGAAATCAGTAGGGAAACGGCCAGATACGATAAGATGACTTCAGGATATTCCAGCGGTGCATCAGCCCCTTGGGTTCAAGGATCATGAACAAGGCGATCACGCCGCCGAGAATGACGTTCATGCCGGCGAACACGATGTCGCCGCCAAGAAAGGACACCGAGTCGGCGATATTCGGGCCGACTGTCGCAATCACTTCCTGTATGGTGCGTATGATGAAAACACCGACCAGCGCCCCGACGATCGATCCCATTCCACCGACGATGATCATCGCCACGAAAAAGATGGAATGGAACAGGGTGAACTGATCGACACCGACAAAGCGGATCATGTAGGCCCAGAGCGCCCCGCCGACGCCCGCATAAAAGGCGCCGATCAGAAAGGCATTGGCCTTGGTGGCCGCGACATTGATCCCCATGATGCCGGCCGCCACGTCATCGTCCCTGACCGCGACAAAGGCGCGGCCGAAACGCGACCGGATGATCCCGAAGGCGCCGGCGACCATGAGTGCGGCAACGGCAAGGTTCATGTAGAACTGCTGGGTCTCGGTGACGAGGCGCAGCCCGAAAAGCTCGGCTGCCGGCACGGTGACGCCGTTCGATCCACCCAGCCAGGACGATGGCAGGTTCAGAACGGCAAAGTGAAAGATGAACTGTGCCGCGATGGTTGTCAGGGCCAGATAGAACCCCTTGATCCGGGCCGCCGTCAAACCGAAGAGAAAACCGAACAAGGCGGCCGCGAACCCGGCCAGCGGAATGGTCAGCACGAAGGTCAGGCCGGTTTTGGAGGCCAGGATCGCGGCGGTATAGGCCCCGACACCCATAAAGGCAGCCTGACCCAGATTGATCTGGCCCGCATAGCCCGTGCATATCTGAAGCCCCACGGCGATGACGGCGCTGATCAGCATCATGTTCAGCACCGCGATGATGCGCCCGCTCACGAGATAGGGCGCCGCCAGCATGACAATGATGAACAGGGCAAGGGCAGCCGCCTGCCAGCGCGTGCGCACAAGGCGTCTGTCGGCGCGATAGCTGGTGGAAAAAATGCCGGAAGGATCCATGGATTACACCCGCTCGATTGTGCGCCAGCCGAACAGGCCCGTGGGCCGGATCAGCAGAATGGCAAGCATGATGATATAGGGCACGACACTGCCGAGCGAGCCGCCGATGATCGGATCGAGGTAGTTGGTGGTCAGGCTCTGGATGACGCCGATGATCACCCCCGCCAGGATCAGCCCGCCGATCGATTCCAGCCCGGCAAAAAGTGCCACAGGCAGGGCCGCAAACCCGATATCCGAGGCCAGAAATGTCAGCGACTTGCCGCTGAGAAAGATCATCGCGCCGATCGTGGACAGGATTGCGCCGAGAATCCAAGCAAAGGCAATCGAGCTTTTCACCGAAATCCCCATCGAAGACGCCACGACGTGATCTTCGGCCACCGCCGTCATCCGCAGGCCCGAACGTGTCCGGTTGAAGAACCACGACAGGCCGACCGCTGCGACGATGGTGATGATCCCCCCGATCAGCAGGTTCATCGGGATCAGCATGTCACCGAGAAAGAGCGGTTTCAGCGGAAAGATGATCGGGAAGGGCCGGACAGCAGCGCCAAACAGCAGCAGGACGACACCGCGCAGCAGGATCAGCAAACCGACCGTCACCATCACCATCGAAAATACCGATTCACCGATCAGCTTGGTGAGGAAAATCCGCTCGATCAGATAGCCGACAAGACCCGCCAGAACCAAGGATAGCGGGATCGACAGCCACAGGCTCAGGCCGAGCTGCATGGTTGTGAACCAGACGATGAATCCGCCGATGATCACCAGTTCGCCCTGGGCGAAATTGAACACCTTGCTGGCGCGGTAGATCACGACGAACCCCATGGCCACCAGCGCGTAAAGCAGGCCGATCAAAGCCCCGGTTATGATGTCGTTGATGAAATAGACCATTGTTCCCGACTTCCCTTAAATTTGCGACTGCCGCCTGGCAGCCTTCGATCCGTTCTCGACATCCGATACACGCACTTCGGCCCTCAGCACACCCTGACGGCCATCCTGATAGGTTACGGCAATCTCAAGGTCGATCTTGTCGGCGCCGCCATAGATGGCCTTGACGAGACTGGCATAGCGGTCTTCGAGAAATGCCCGCCGGAGTTTCCGGCTGCGGGTCAGTTCGCCTTCGTCCGGGTCCAGTTCCTTGGGGAAATTCGCAAACCGCACCACGCGAGAGCCTTCGGGCAGCAAGGCGTTGATGCGCGAAACCTCACCTTTGATGAGGTCCAGGATTTCAGGTTTCTGCGACAGGTCGGTATAGGTCGAGAAGCTGATATTGTTCTCTTCCGCCCAGCGGCTGAGCACCTCCATGTCGATATTGATCAACGCGCTGACAAAATCACGGCTTTCGTCACCAAGTGTCATGATGTCCTTGATGTAGGGACTGTAGCGCAGCCGTGTTTCGATGAACTGCGGCGGATAGCTGTGCCCGTTCGCCAGGCGGCGCATGTCCTTGACCCGGTCATAGAACACAAGCTCTCCGTCATCGGTCATCGCAACCGCGTCGCCGGTGGCATACCAGCCGTCATCGGTCAGCGCCTCGGCGGTCTTGTCGGGTTTGCCGTAATATCCGCCAAAGCCCGATCCGCCGCGGACCTGCAACTCGCTTTGCGGCGATATGCGGTATTCCAGCGGATCGCCGTAGGCGGTGTTGGTCTGCATCCATCTGCCGCTTGTCTCGAGCCGGTAGCTTTCGCCGGCATGTGCGGTCAGCAGCCCGATTTCGGTTGCCCCATAGACATTGCGCAGCTTGACCCCCATCGCGTGGAACATGCGGAACACGTCCGGTGCCATCAGCGCCCCGCCGCACATCGCATTCCTTGCCTTGCCGAGGCCAAGATTGTCGCGCAGGTGATGCAGGACCAGCGCCTCGGCGAAGGGCAGCTGCAACCGTGCCGCAAGACCGGGCCTGCGTCCTTCCAGCCGCTCGACACGGACATCGCGGCCGACCTTCATGCCCCAGTCGTGGAATGCCCGGCGGAGCTTGCCGGCCCCCAGCATCCGGGCCTGAACGACGGATGCGAGATTTTCCCATTGGCGCGGACTGAACACCAGGGCGTCAACCGCCAGTTCCCGAATGTTGTCGAGCACTTCCTCCGGGCCTTCGGGAAAGTTCACCACCATGGGCGCGACCAACCCGATCGACAGACCAAAGATCTGTTCGGTCACCCATGCTGGCGAAATGTAGGTCAGATACTCGGTTCCGGGTGCGATGTCGATCGCCCCCATCACCCGCGAGCAGTTGTCGAACAGGTAGCGATGCGTGATGATGACGCCTTTGGGCTTGCCGGTAGTGCCGGATGTGTATGACAGCACCGCGATGTCCTCTAACCGCCCGCGCCTGACATGGTCCTCGAAGCGGGCGGGGTTTCCGGCATGGGCCTGACGTCCGGCCTCGCTCACGCTCTCGAAGGAATGCAGCAGCGGATGATCGTAGTTCCACAGGCCCGCGTCATCCCAGTAAACGATGCCCAGCGCCCCCTCTGCCTGACCCGCGATCTCGATGCACTTGTCCACCTGTTCCTGGTCCTGCGCCAGAAATATCCGCGTCCCGGAATCCTGTGCCAGATACAGGATTTCTTCTGCCGTCTGATCGGGATAGACCGACACCACCTTTCCGCCCAGCGACTGCACCGCGTATTCCGCCCAGAAATGCTCGGGCTCATTCTCTCCGATCATCATGACGGCATCGCCGCTCGAAAGGCCCATGCCCTCCAGCCCGAGCGCCAGCGCCCGGACCCGGTCGAGCACATCGGCCCAGGTGAATTCACGCCAGATCCCGAGGCGCTTGTGGCGCTGCGCCAGCGCGTCGGGCGTGGATTTCGCACGCGCCAGCAATACCTGGGGCAGCGTTTGGCTCTGCGTGACGGCCGGGTCCGAAAATTCCATTGATTTTAGATAGTTGGCCAAGCTGTCACCCCAGGTATGCTTTGATTACGGCGGGATCCTTCTGGATCTCCTCGGGCGTGCCTTCGGCAATCACACGGCCGAAATCCAGCACCACGATCCGGTCGGCGAGGTCCATCACAACGCCCATGTCATGCTCGACCAGAACCACGGGGATCTTGCGCGCCTCGCGCACATCGAGAATGAAGCGCGCCAGATCCTCCTTTTCTTCCGCGTTCATCCCCGCCATCGGTTCGTCCATCAGAAGGATCGACGGCTCCTGCGCCAGTGCGCGCCCCAGATCGACCCGCTTGCGCAGCCCGTATCCCAGGGTGCCGACGGCCCTGTTGCGTATGGGTTCGATCTCCAGAAAGTCGATGATCTCCTCCACCGCTTCGCGGTGCTCGGTTTCCTCGCGCATCACCGGCCCATAATGAAAAAAGGCCTGAATCACATTCGACTTCATCAGCGTGTGACGACCGACCATGATGTTCTCGATCACGGTCTGACCGGCAAAGAGATGCGTACCCTGAAAGGTGCGGGCGATGCCGCGGCGGGCGATCTGATCGACGCGCAGCCCGGTCACGTTCTGGCCGAACAGTTCAACCCTTCCCTCCTGGGGGCGATAGAACCCCGCGGTGACGTTCAGAAACGAGGTTTTCCCCGCGCCGTTCGGCCCGATGATGGCCAGCAATTCGTCGTCCCTGACGGTGATGGATACGTTATCGAGCGCAGTCACGCCGCCGAATTTCAACGTCGCGCCGCGCACCGCGAGCGGTGACGCGACACTCGCTCCGACGCTATCCCTTATTTGATCCCTCATTGTCCCCCTGACCTGCCACTGAGTTTCATCCCGATGCGACCGAAGCCGGATTGGCGGTTAAGCCGTCTGGTGCGGGTTTGGCAATGGAAAAGTTCGCGGACGACGTGACGTTCCGGCAGGCGCGATCTGCCAGAAGGCAGGCAATGGCCTTGCGTTGCGTCCCCGGCGCCTTCGATCATTCAGCCCCCGAGTTTGCCACGCCACCGAATCCGGCCTTGCGGTTGCGAAACATTCCCTGCGACATCCGGTGCACACCCAACAGACCGGCGCAATCCGCACCTGGCGCGGCATTCGTCAGCTTCCCCACTCCGATGGCGGCGGGGTTTGCGCAGGTCATATTTCCCTCCCATCCCCCTGATCGGGGACTTGTTCGGGCCTTTTCATCGACCCGTTTTGATAAATCTAACATGTGTTCGAAAGCTGTGTCAACAAATGGTGTTTCGGCGCGGGCGCGCGCTATCGAGGGACACTCGCATCGGTCGGAACCTGCCTGACGCGGGGATGCGCAGCCTTGCCGGAGAGGCCGGCGCGCAACGCGGCTTCGCGCAGCCCTATTCCAGTTCGACCAGCAGATCCTTGGCGTCGATCTGGCTGCCGGGCTGGACGTGGACGGCCTTCACCACCGCATCGCGTTCGGCATGGATGCCGGTCTCCATCTTCATCGCCTCGATGGTGAGCAGCATGTCGCCGGTCCTGACCGCCTGTCCCGGCTGCACGGCCATGCTTGCCACCACGCCGGGCATGGGCGCGCCTATGTGGTCGGGGTTGCCGGTCTCTGCCCTGGGGCGGGTGGCGGCGCGGGATTTCACCAGACGGTTGGGCACGCGGATCACCCGCGGCTGGCCGTTGAGCTCGAAGAATACCTTGACCTCGCCATCTTCCTGCGTTTCTCCCACGGCTTGCAGGCGGATTTCGAGGATCTTGCCGGGGTCGATCTCGACGCTGATCTCCTCGCCGGGTTCCATCCCGTAGAAGAAGGTTCGTGTCGGCAGGGTGCGTACCGGCCCGTATTGCCGGTGGCGCCCCATGTAATCGAGGAACACCTTGGGATACATGAGATATCCGCCCAGATCCTCGTCATCGACCGCCTTGCCGTCAAGCTCTTCGCTGAGCTTCTTGCGCGTGGCTTCCAGATCGACCGGCGCAAGATGCAGGCCGGGGCGTTCGGTATTGGGGCGCTCATCCTTCAGCGCCTTTTTCACGATCGCCTCGGGAAAGCCGCCGGGCGGCTGGCCGAGATTGCCGCGCAGCATGTCGAGAACAGAGTCGGGAAAGGCCACCTCGCGGTCGGGATCCTCGACATCGGCGCGGTTGAGGCCCTGAGAGACCATCATCAGCGCCATGTCGCCCACCACCTTGGACGACGGCGTGACCTTGACGATATCGCCGAACATCCGGTTGACCTCTGCATAGGTGCGTGCCACCTCGGGCCAGCGTTCCTCAAGACCAAGCGCGCGCGCCTGCGCCTTGAGATTGGTGAACTGCCCGCCCGGCATCTCGTGCAGATAGACCTCCGACGCCGGCGCCTGAAGCCCGCTCTCGAAGGCCACATATTGCGCGCGCACCCCTTGCCAGTAGTGCGAAATCTCGCGGATGCGCTCGATCGGCAGACCCGTGTCGCGCGGCGTGCAGCGCAGGGCCGCGACGATGGAGCCAAGGCAGGGCTGCGAGGTGCCGCCCGAAAACGCATCCATCGNNCGCTGGTGTCGTGGGTGTGGAAATGCACGGGGATGTCCACCTCGTCCTTGAGCGCCCTGACCAGAACGCCGGCCGCGGCGGGCCTCAATAGCCCCGCCATGTCCTTGAGGCCCAGCACATGAGCGCCCGCCGCCTGCAATTCGCGGGCCATGCCGACATAGTATTTGAGGTCATATTTGGCGCGGTCCGGGTCGAGGATATCGCCGGTATAGCAGATCGTGCCCTCGCAGATGCGCCCGCTCTCGATCACCGCATCCATCGCCACGCGCATGTTTTCCACCCAGTTGAGGCTGTCGAAGACGCGAAACAGATCGACGCCGGTTTCCGCCGCCTGCCGCACGAATGCGCGCACCACGTTGTCGGGGTAATTGGTATAGCCTACCCCGTTGCTGGCGCGCAGCAGCATCTGCGTCAGCAGGTTGGGCATCGCGGCACGCAGATCGCGCAGCCGCTGCCATGGGCATTCCTGCAAGAACCGATAGGCCACGTCGAACGTGGCCCCGCCCCAGCATTCGACGCTGAACAGGTCGGGCAGGTTGGCGGCATAGGCGGGCGCGACGCGGATCATGTCGATCGAGCGCATCCGCGTCGCCAGAAGGCTCTGATGCCCGTCGCGCATGGTGGTGTCGGTGATCAGCAGCCGCTCTTGCGCCAGCATCCAGTCGGCGACAGCGCGCGCGCCCTTTTCTTCCAGCAAGGTTTTCGTGCCCGGTGCCGGATCGGCCAGCGGGGCAGGGGGGCGGGGCGGCTTGACATCCGCCGGTTTCGCGCGGCCTGCCGTCTCGAGGTGCCCGTTCACCGTGATATCGGCGATATAGGTCAGCACCTTGGTGCCCCGGTCGCGCCGCTTGGAGAACTTGAAAAGCTCCGGTGTCGTGTCGATGAACCTGGTGGTGTATCGGTTCTCGAGGAACGTGGGGTGCTTGAGAAGGTTCTCGACAAAGGCGATATTCGTGCTCACGCCCCGGATGCGAAACTCGCGCAGGGCGCGGTCCATCCGGGCGATGGCGGCCTCGGGCGTCGGTGCCCATGCGGTGACCTTGGTCAGCAGGCTGTCATAATAGCGCGTGATCACGCCGCCCGCATAGGCGGTGCCGCCATCAAGCCGGATGCCCATGCCGGTGGCCGAGCGGTAGGCGGTGATGCGGCCGTAATCGGGGATGAAATTGTTGAGCGGGTCCTCGGTGGTGATCCGCGTCTGGAGCGCGTGGCCGTTGAGCGTGATGTCGTGTTGGCTGGCCTTGCCGGTAGCCTCCACCAGGGTCTTGCCCTCGGCGATCCTGATCTGGGCCTGCACGATGTCGATGCCGGTGACCTCTTCGGTCACGGTATGCTCGACCTGGATGCGCGGGTTGACCTCGA
>DIUD01000076.1:0-701 GCA_002428225.1 Roseovarius sp. UBA6167
CTCCGAAGGCAGAGGTCACAGGTTCGAATCCTGTCGGGTGCACCAAAAAACACTATAAATCAATTACTTACGCTTTCGTCCGTTTGTGGGACTAGTGCTTGCGTGGGAAAGTCGCGCAGGCAATGCAATCGCGGCAGTGAGCTGAAACTGTATCGTTAACCCATCGAATCTCTAGCGCGGCCTCCTGATCGCAGGCGCATGACTTCAGCGTTCCTGCTTGTATCGCCTTCTTTCATCTCGCCAAGCATCGCATCGAGAGAGCCAGAGCTGCTGGTTCCGGCAAGCACTGCAGGGGATATGGCGGGAAATGGGTGATGTTGTTTGAGACGGCGGCGTATCGTGGCGGGTGTCAGGGCCTGCCAGAACTTCCAGAAGGAACGATACGCCTATGACCAACGATACCGATATCATCGCCCTGCGTCAGCCGGAATCTATGGATGACCCGCTGACCGGGATCGCCCGTGACGGGGCCCGCCGGATGCTGGCGGCCGCGCAAGCTGGTCGCGGGCAGCTCCATGGCCGCGGATGAGCTCAGGATTATCAACCGCCCCGAAGAGATCGAGGCCCGCCTCGTCCCGGGGCACTGGGAAGGCGATCTGATCAAGGGGTCGTTCAACCGCTCCTCTGTCGGCACACTGCTCGAGCGCAAGACCCGCTTCGTTGGTCTGTGCAGGATGCGCGGCAACGGCGCCGAGGCGGTG
>DIUD01000076.1:772-30242 GCA_002428225.1 Roseovarius sp. UBA6167
GAGAACACCAACGGGTTGCTGCGCCGGTTCATGCCCAGGGGAGCCCCGCGCGCGTCTTGCGCAGCTCCGTCTCGGCAAACTCGTCCATCGGCTCGACCAGGCTTTCGGCGCGGTGAATCCGACGGTTGACCTCATGATACTCGTCGGCAAGCCGGGCAAAGCTTAGATTCCAACTTCAAGTGCAACGGTTGATTTGAAGGCCGCGATTTAGTCGGCCATGGCTTCGGCTGGGGTTCGCCAGCCCAAGGTTTTTCCGGGACGGTTGTTCTTCAGGGCGGCGACGTCGTCAAGCCAGGTCTGGCTGGCATCGCCGAGGTCGGTTCAAGGACGAGATCTAGCGCCTGCTGACCTGAGAGCGTCCGGGAATCGCCGCCGCGCCAAGAGACAATGGCCTTGGCAAGCGCGCGCTTTGGCTGCATGTGGACGACATGAGCAGGTTTTCATATGTTGTGACGGCCCGGGACGGGGCGGCGCGCGCGGGCGTGATGACCACCCCGCGCGGGCAGATCCGCACACCGGCCTTCATGCCCGTGGGCACGGCGGCCACCGTCAAGGGGATGCTGCCCGAGAGCGTGGCGGCCACCGGGGCGGATATTCTTCTGGGCAATACCTATCACCTGATGCTGCGCCCCGGCGCGGAGCGGGTGGCGCGGCTGGGCGGTTTGCACCGGTTCATGAACTGGGCGCGGCCGATCCTGACCGATTCGGGCGGTTTCCAGGTGATGAGCCTTGCCGGGCTGCGCAAGCTGAGCGAGGAGGGCGTGCGCTTTCAGAGCCATGTGGACGGCTCGCGCCACATGCTCACGCCCGAACGCTCGATGGAGATCCAGCGGCTGCTTGGGTCGGACATCGTGATGTGTTTCGACGAATGCCCGGCGCTGCCTGCCTCCGATGCCGAAGTTGCCCGCGCCATGCGGTTGTCGATGCGCTGGGCGGAGCGGTCGAAGGCGGCGTTCGGCGACCGGCCCGGCCATGCGCTGTTCGGGATCATGCAGGGCGGTGTCACGCGGGAGTTGCGCGAGGAGAGCGCCGAGGCGCTGCGCGCCATCGGCTTTGACGGCTACGCCATCGGCGGGCTGGCGGTGGGCGAGGGGCAGGCGGCGATGTTCGGCGTGCTCGATTACGCCTGTGATCTGCTGCCCGGCGACCGCCCGCGCTACCTCATGGGGGTGGGCAAGCCCGACGATATCGTGGGCGCGGTCAGGCGCGGAGTGGACATGATGGATTGCGTGCTGCCCACGCGCTCGGGGCGGACCGGGCAGGCGTGGACGCGGCGCGGGCAGGTCAACCTCAAGAACGCGCGCCATGCCGACGATCCGCGCCCACTGGACGAGGATTGCACCTGTCCGGTCTGCCGGGGCTATTCGCGCGCCTATCTCCATCATGTCCATCGCGCCGGAGAGATGATCGCCGGGATGCTGCTTACCTGGCACAATCTGCATTATTATCAGGAGCTTGTGGCGGGGATGCGCGCGGCCATCACCGAGGGGCGCCTTGCCGGGTGGGAGGCGGAATTCCACGCCATGCGCGCCGAGGGCGACATCGCGCCGCTCTGAGGCGCGGATTTCCGCGCCGGAACGGGCGGGGGGCGGCGTATCACCTTGCAGACGGGACCGAGGAGGCCGCGTCGCAACACGATCACACCGGACCCCGAAGGAGGGATCACCATGAAAAAGACCGTTCTCATGACAGGGCTTGCGCTGGCCATCGGCCTTGGCGCGCTGAGCGAAGCGCGTGCGCAGGGTATGGGGCAGGAAGGCGCGGGCCAGGGCATGATGGGCCAGGGCATGATGGGCCAGGGTATGATGGGCCAGGGTATGATGGGCCAGGGCCTGAGCATGGAGGACATCGCCACGCGCTTCGGGCAGGCCGATACCGATGGCGACGGTCTGCTCGGCCGCGAGGAACTCGTCGCTCGCATGACCGAGCGCGCGAGCGCGCGCATCGCCGCGCATGCCGACCGGATGATCGGGCGCCATGACAGCGACAGCGACGGGATGCTGAGCCTGGAGGAGTTGCAGGCCGGACCGGCGGGGCGCATGTTCGAGCGGCTCGATGCCGATGGCGACGGGGCGATCTCGCCCGAGGAATTCGCCAGGATGCGCGAGAAGCACGGGGGTCAAAAGGGCCGTCACGGCGCAGGGATGCGCGGGCGTCACGGCGCGGGCTATCAGGGCCATGGCGGCAAGGGCACGGGTCTGGGCGGCGGACAGGCTGAGCCGGGCGTCGTGATCCATCAGCATTTCTATAACCGCTGATGCGCGCCCGGCCCCAACGCCCGCTTGTGGCGGGCCGGGGCCGGCTGTAGCCTCATGCGATGGTCATGCCCTTCGACGATTCCGACACCACGCCGGACGAGGCGCTGCTTGCCGACTTCGCCAGAGGCGATCCGTCGGCGGCGCGGGCGCTCACGCTGCGGTTGACGCCGCGGGTTTTTGCCCATGCCTATCGGCTTCTGGGCAATCGCGCAGAGGCCGAGGAGGTGGCGCAGGAGGCGATGCTGCGGCTCTGGCGACAGGCCCCGGACTGGCGGGAGGGCGAGGCGAAGGTCTCGACCTGGCTCTATCGTGTCACCGCCAACCTGTGCATCGACCGGCGGCGGCGGGCAAAGGGTGGCACGGTGCCGCTCGATGCCGTGCCCGAGCCACCCGATGCGCAACCGGGCGTGGCCGAACGGATGCAGGCGCGCGATCGCGCCGCGGCGTTGCAGGCGGCGCTGAGCGATCTGCCCGAGCGGCAGCGGCAGGCGGTGGTGCTGCGCCATATCGAGGGGCTGGCCAATCCCGAGATCGCCGCGATCATGGGGGCCAGCGTCGAGGCGGTCGAGAGCCTGACCACGCGCGGACGGCGCGCGCTGGCGGCGGCACTCGGCACAAGAAAAGAGGAGTTGGGCTATGCCGATGAGCGATGACAAGCATGAGGCCGCGTGGCTCGAGACGTTTTTCGAGGCGGCGCGCGCGCACCCGGCCGCGCCGTCACCGGCGCTGATGACGGCGGTGCTGCGCGCGGCGGAAGCGCCGCCGCCCGCGCCGCCGCGTGTGCCGCTCATGGCGCGGCTGCGCGACGCCTTTGGCGGCTGGCCCGCGATGGCGGGGCTGGCGACGGCGGCGGCGGTCGGGGTGTGGATCGGCACCGCGCTGCCCGAGCCGGCCACCGGCGCGTCAGAGGCGGTCTGGCTGGTGGATATCGCGCCGGAACTGGCGTTCGATCTGGCGGGGGATTTCTGATGGCGGCAGAGCGGAAAACGGGCCTGTCCACCGGGCTGCGGGTGGTGCTGGTGGTGTCGCTCGCGCTCAATCTGGCGGTCGCGGGGGTGGCGGCGGGCTGGTGGCTGCGCCATGGCGGCGGGGGGCACGGACACCATCCGGCGCGGCTCGACATGGTGGGCGGGCCGCTGAGCCGCGCGCTGAGCGAGGCCGACCGGCGCGAGATCGGGCGCGGGATCCGTGATGCCATGCGCGCGCATGGCGCAGGGCGCGCAGAGTTGCGCGAGAGCATGGCGGCGCTGGTGGCCGAGTTGCGCGCCGAGCCGTTCGATGCCGGCGCGGTCGCCGCGCGGCTGGCCGCGCAGCGCGCCGCCTTTGCCGAGCGTTTCGAGATGGGACAGGCGGCGCTTGTCGCGCATCTCGCCGCGATGAGCGGGACCGAACGTGCCGCCTATGCCGACCGGCTGGAAGCCGAGATCGCCGCCTATCGTGCACGGCGGCGGGCGCAGTGAAACGCGCATTCGGACTTGTCTCCGGATGCACGCGCGGGCATGTTGGCCAACAGCCGTTGAAACGGGGCTTGTGCTGCCCCAAGTAAGCCTCAAGCGAAACGGAGAGGGCCGGGGCTGCCGCGAAGCCGGGGCCGGGCCCTCTTGCCAAGAACAGGACACCGAGCATGCAAGACCCCCTCAACCCTTCCTATCCGGTGCTGCCGCTGCGCGATATCGTGGTGTTTCCGCACATGATCGTGCCGCTTTTCGTGGGGCGCGAGAAATCCGTCCGCGCGCTGGAGGAGGTGATGGCCGACGACAAGCAGATCCTGCTGTCGAGCCAGATCGACCCCGCCGATGACGACCCCGACGCCGATGGCATCTTTCGCGTCGGCGTGCTGGCCAATGTGCTGCAACTGCTGAAGCTGCCCGATGGCACCGTCAAGGTGCTGGTCGAGGGCGTGCGGCGGGTGCGCATTGTCGAATACATTGAAAATGAATCATATTTCGAGGCCCGCGCCGAGGCGCTTGACGAGATGCCGGGCGATCCGACCACGGTCACCGCGCTGTTGCGCACCGTGGGCGAGGAATTCGCGCGCTATGCCAGGATCCGCAAGAACATCCCCGACGAGGCGTTGGCGGCGGTGAGCGATGCCGAGGATGCAGCACGGCTTGCCGATCTGGTCTCGGGGCATCTTGGTCTTGATGTGGAGCGCAAGCAGGAACTGCTTGAGACGCTGAGCGTCAGCGAGCGGCTTGAAAAGGTCTACGGCCTCATGCAGGGCGAGATGAGCGTCTTGCAGGTCGAGAAGAAGATCAAGACCCGCGTCAAGAGCCAGATGGAGCGCACGCAGCGCGAATATTACCTGAATGAGCAGATGAAGGCCATTCAGAAGGAACTTGGCGATGGCGAGGATGGCGCGGGCGAGATCGCCGAGCTCGAAGAGCGCATCGCCGCGACCAAGCTGAGCAAGGAGGCGTCTGAGAAGGCGCAGGCCGAGTTGAAAAAGCTCAAGAGCATGAGCCCGATGAGCGCCGAGGCGACGGTGGTGCGCAATTACCTCGACTGGTTGCTGTCGATCCCGTGGGGCGTCAAAAGCCGCACCAAGAAGGATCTGCGCAAGGCGCAGGAGATCCTCGATGCCGATCATTACGGGCTGGACAAGGTCAAGGAGCGGATCGTCGAATATTTGGCGGTCCAGCAGCGCAGCAAGAAGCTGAAAGGCCCGATCATGTGCCTTGTCGGCCCGCCGGGTGTGGGCAAGACCTCGCTCGGCAAGTCGGTCGCGCGGGCGACGGGGCGCGAATTCATCCGCATTTCCCTCGGCGGGGTGCGCGACGAGAGCGAGATTCGCGGCCACCGGCGGACCTATATCGGCTCCATGCCCGGCAAGATCATCCAGGCGCTGAAAAAGGCCAAGACCACCAATCCGCTCATCCTGCTCGACGAGATCGACAAGATGGGGCAGGATTTCCGGGGCGATCCGGCGTCGGCCATGCTTGAGGTGCTCGATCCCGAGCAGAACTCGACCTTCGTCGATCACTATCTGGAGGTGGAATACGACCTCAGTAACGTCATGTTCCTGACCACGGCCAACAGCTACAACATGCCCTCGCCCCTCCTCGACCGGATGGAGATCATCCCGCTGGCGGGCTATACCGAGGATGAAAAGCGCGAGATCGCCAAGCAGCACCTGTTGCAGAAGCAGATCAAGAACAACGGTCTGAGGAAGGGCGAATTCGAGCTGACCGACGCGGCACTGACCGACATCATCCGCTATTATACCCGCGAGGCGGGCGTGCGGAGCCTTGAACGCGAGATCGCCAAGATTGCGCGCAAGGCGGTGACGAAGATCATCCGCGGCGAGGCCGAGAGCGTGACCGTGACGCCCGAGAACCTCCATGAGTTTCTCGGCGTGCGCAAGTTCAAGTTCGGCCTGGCCGAGGAGAGAGATCAGGTCGGCGTGGTCACGGGGCTTGCCTATACCTCGGTGGGGGGCGAATTGCTCAATATCGAGGCGCTGCGCCTGCCCGGAAAGGGCCGGATGAAGACGACCGGCACGCTGGGCGACGTGATGAAGGAATCGATCGACGCGGCCTCTTCCTATGTTCGCTCGATCGCGCCCGAAATCGGGGTGAAGCCTCCCAAGTTCGAGAAGTGGGATATCCACGTCCACGTTCCCGAAGGGGCAACGCCCAAGGACGGGCCCTCGGCGGGCCTGGCGATGGTGACCTCCATCGTCTCGGTGCTCACGGGTATCCCGGTGCGCAGGGATATCGCGATGACCGGCGAGGTCACGCTGCGCGGCAACGCGCTGCCCATCGGGGGGCTGAAGGAAAAGCTGCTGGCGGCGCTCAGGGGTGGCATCAAGACCGTTCTCATTCCGCGCGAGAACGAGAAGGATCTGGCCGAAATCCCCGACAACGTGAAGCAGGGGCTGGAGATCATCCCCGTCGATCATGTCCGCGACGTGCTGCGCCTTGCGCTCGTGCGCCAGCCCGAGCCGGTGGAGTGGGACGAGGCGGCCGAGGAGGCCGCCGCCGCCGAGGCGGCGCGCAAGCCCGAAAGCGAGGGGCGCGGCGCGGTCGCGCATTGATCGAACAGGCCCCGGCCAGAAATGGCCGGGGCCATGCCTGCATGGCCATCCCGGCCGGAAAACATGTGCCGACGGGAGCGCGGCGCGCAAGTCTCGCTGGCCTTGGCGACGCGATCGCGCTAACGTGCTCTTGCGACTGACATGCGCGAAGTCATGTATTCATCAAGAGGCACCTGATGGCCACGAAATCCCCCACCCTCGGCACGACCGAGAAACCTGCGATCGCCGGCGCCGATCCCGCCAAGCCCAAGCTTGTCCTGACGGACGCGGTTGCCGCCCCCGAAGCCCCGGCCCTGCCCGAGTTGAAGCGGCAGGAATTGCTCGCGCTGGTGGTCAAGCGCGCCGGCACCAGGAAGAAACTTGCCAAGCCGGTGGTGGAGGCCGTGCTTGCGGTGCTCGGCGAGGCGCTGGCCGAGGGGCGCGATCTGAACCTTGCACCGCTGGGCAAGATCAGGATCAACCGCGCGCGCGATCTCGATAACGGTCGCGTGCTCGTCGCGCGCATCCGGCAGGGGGCCGGGGTCGGTGGCGCGCAGGATTCGCACGAGGACGAAGAGGCGAAAGAGGTGCTTGCAGAGCCATCGGAGTGACGCTAAAAGCCCCTCCAGCGGGTGATTAGCTCAGTGGTAGAGCGCTTCGTTCACATCGAAGATGTCAGGAGTTCGAATCTCTTATCACCCACCATCGCGTTCTTGTGACATCGCCCAAGGCCCTGGATGACGGCAGGGGATCCCTGCATGACCCCGACCTCCAAGATACTGAGTCCACCCGCGCGGGCGCCCCAATCATTTACCGAGGCGCGCCCGGCGGTGGACCGGCTTTGCGCGCTCTACGCCGAGGCGACGGGCTTTCTCACCGCGCACTTTGAAGAGGCGCTGAGGGGCCGGCTGCCGCCCGGGCGCGTGCGCGCCTTCTACCCCGAGATCCGCTTTACCACCACGACACATGCCAAGATCGACAGCCGGTTGAGCTTTGGCCATGTCTCCAACCCCGGCACCTATGCGGCCACCATCACGCGCCCCGACCTCTTTCGCGGCTATCTCGAACAGCAGGTGGCGCTTTTGCTCGACAACCACGGTGCGCCGGTGACGGTGGGGGTTTCGCAGACGCCGATGCCGGTGCATTTCGCCGTCGCCGTGGGCGAGGGACCGGGTGTGCCGCAGGAGGGTGCGGCGGATTTTTCCCTGCGCGATATCTTTGACGTGCCCGAACTTGCGGCGATCAACGACGATATCGTGAACGGCACATGGTCGGGCAAGGGCGCGCGCCCGCTTGCCCCCTTTACCGCGCCCCGGGTGGATTACTCGCTGGCGCGGCTCGCGCATTACACCGCGACCGATCCGGTGCATTTCCAGAATTACGTTCTTTTTACCAATTATCAGTTCTATGTCTCGGAGTTCGAGGCATTCGCCCGTCGCGCGCTGGCGGATGGGGCAAGCGGCTATACCGCCTTTGTCAGCACCGGCAATGCCGAGATTGCCACGCCAGATGGCGTCCTGCCCGTGCCCGAGCGCCTGCCTCAGATGCCCGCCTACCACCTCAAGCGTGCCGACGGTTCGGGGATCACGCTGGTGAATATCGGAGTGGGGCCATCGAACGCCAAGACTGCGACCGATCACGTTGCGGTGCTGCGGCCCCATGCCTGGGTGATGGTGGGCCATTGCGCCGGGCTGCGCAATTCGCAATCCCTGGGCGATTTCGTGCTGGCCCACGCCTATCTGCGCGAGGACCGCGTGCTCGATGCCGATCTGCCCGCCTGGGTGCCCATTCCGGCGCTGGCAGAGATCCAGGTCGCGCTACAGGAGGCGGTGGCGGCGGAAACCCAGCTTGAGGGGTTCGACCTCAAGCGGATCATGCGCACCGGCACCGTGGCGAGCGTGGACAACCGCAACTGGGAATTGCGCGACCATACCGGCCCGGTGCAGCGCCTGAGCCAGTCGCGCGCCATAGCACTCGATATGGAAAGCGCCACGATCGCGGCCAACGGGTTCCGCTTCCGGGTGCCTTACGGGACGCTGCTGTGTGTGTCGGACAAGCCCTTGCAGGGCGAGTTGAAGCTGCCCGGCATGGCCTCGGAATTCTACCGCTCACAGGTCGCGCGCCACCTGATGATCGGGATTCGTGCGATGGAATCGCTGCGCCGGATGCCGCTCGAACGGATCCACAGCCGCAAGTTGCGCAGCTTCGAGGAGACGGCATTCCTCTGACGCTGCGCAGGGGGCAGCGGGGGCAGGCGCGGCCAGCCGGTCATTTGCCCGTCGAGAATAGTCGGAATCGCCTTGTTGCCACCGGCGCGGCCAATATATTGTGCCAGACAATTGCGATGGCCTGACCGGCATGTGGATCGGGCCACGACAAGGGAACAGGGGGCAGGGCATGGAGACCGTCGCAGGGTTGTTGCCGATCATCGCGGCATTGCCGTTTCTGGGCGCGCTGCTGCCGGGGCTGATGATCCAGGCGGGGCGCAATACCTGCGCCGCCTTCACCGCCGTGCCGACGATCCTTGCGCTCACGCTGCTGCTCATCTGTGCTCCTGCGGTGATGCGCGGCGAGGTGCTGACCTTTGGCTTCGCCTGGCTGCCCTCGCTCGGCCTCAACGTCAATTTCATGCTCGACGGGCTGGGACTTTTGTTCGCGGGCATGATCCTCGGGATCGGGTTGCTGATAATCCTCTATGCGCGGTTCTACCTCGCGCGCGAGGATCCGATGGGGCAGTTCTATACCTATCTGCTGTTGTTCCAGGGCGCGATGGTGGGGATCGTTCTGTCCGACAACATCCTGCTTTTGCTGGTGTTCTGGGAGCTGACCTCGCTTTCCTCCTTTTTGCTGATCGGCTATTGGAAGCACCTGCCCGAGGGGCGGCAGGGCGCGCGCATGGCGCTGACGGTAACGGGCATGGGCGGTCTTGCGATGATTGCGGGGATGCTGATCCTGGGCAATATCGCGGGCAGCCATGACCTGAGCGTGATCCTGACGCAGAAGGACGCCATTCAGGCAAGCCCGATGTATCTGCCCGCGCTGATCCTGATCCTCTTGGGCTGTTTCACCAAGTCGGCGCAGTTCCCGTTCCATTTCTGGCTGCCGCACGCGATGGCCGCGCCCACGCCCGTTTCGGCCTATCTGCATTCGGCGACGATGGTAAAGGCGGGGCTGTTTTTGATGGCGCGGATGTGGCCGGTGCTGGCGGGCACGCCCGAGTGGTTCTGGATCGTGGCCTCCACGGGCCTCATCACCATGGTGATGGCGGCCAAGATCGCGCTCTTCAAGGACGATCTCAAGGCGCTGCTGGCGTTTTCCACCGTCAGCCATCTGGGCCTCATCACCATGCTGCTGGGGCTGGGGACCAGGGCGGCGGCGGTGGTCGCGGTGTTTCACATCATCAACCACGCGACGTTCAAGGCGGCGCTGTTCATGACGGCGGGCATCATCGACCACGGGGCGCATACCCGCGACATCAAGCGGCTGGGGGGGCTGCGGCATCTCATGCCGATCACCTTTGCCATCGCCACGGTGGCGGCGCTGTCGATGGCCGGTATCCCGCCGCTCAACGGGTTTTTGTCCAAGGAGATGATGCTGGCCGAGGTGGCAGAGACGCAATGGATCGGGCCCTATTGGATGATGGGGGCGGTGGCGACGCTCGGCGCGCTGTTCTCGGTGGCCTATTCGTTTCGCTACATCGCGCATGTCTTTCTGGGAAAGGAGCGGAGCGATTACCCCGCCAAGCCGCATGATCCCGGCTTCGGCATGTGGGCCGCGCCGGGGCTTCTGGCGGTGCTGGTGGTGCTCATTGGTGTCATGCCGATGACCATGGTGGGCGATCTGGTGCGGGTCGCGGCGGGCGCGGTGACGGGGGCCCCGCCCGATGTGCATATCTATCATTGGCACGGGCTGGTGCCCGCCTTCTGGATGTCGGTTATCGCGGTGGCGGGGGGCGCGGTGCTGCTGGCGCTGCACCGGCCGCTGGCCGCGCTCTGGGCCGCGACCCCGCGCCCCGAGGCCAAGGCCATGTTCGACGCGGTGACGCGGGCGGCAACGCGGGGCGCCACGGCGCTGACCGACGGGCTGCACAATGGCGCGCTGATGCGCAATGCGGCGGTGTTCA
Source organism: Roseovarius sp. UBA6167 (assembly GCA_002428225.1). Taxonomy (GTDB): domain Bacteria; phylum Pseudomonadota; class Alphaproteobacteria; order Rhodobacterales; family Rhodobacteraceae; genus Roseovarius. Next base: position 11,169 of record DIUD01000076.1, read on the forward strand.
GTGTGGCGGTGCTGGCGGCGGGCTGGCTTGCCTGGCAGGGCGGCGGCTTGCGGCCGCCGACGCGCGAGATGATCCCGATCACGCCGGTTCCGGCGATCGGCTGGCTGCTGCTGGTGGTGGCGACGGGGCTTGTGGTGGCCTATCACCGCGCGCGGTTCACGGCGCTGGTGCTGATCGGGGTTGTCGGGCTGATCGTGGGCCTCGGCTTTGTCTATTTTTCGGCCCCGGATCTGGCGATGACGCAGATCTCGGTCGAGGTGGTGACGATCATCCTGCTGTTGCTGGCGCTCAACTTCCTCCCGCGCGAGACGCCGGTGGAGAGCACATCGGGGCGGCGCGCGCGCGATGCGGTGATTGCGATTGCGGGCGGCGTGGCGGTGACGGGGCTAACCTATGCCATTCTGGTGCGCGATTTCGCGCAAGAGAGCATTTCCGCCTTTCACCTTGCCAATTCCTACAAGGGCGGCGGCGGCACCAATGTGGTCAACGTGATCCTGGTGGATTTCCGCGGCTATGACACCTATGGCGAGATCATCGTTCTGGGGATCGCCGCGCTGGTGATCTATGCGCTGACCGAGGCGGTCTTGCGCGGTCCCGGCGGGCGGTGGCTGGCGAACTGGGATCAGCCGACCCTGCCCGAGGCGGGTGATCGTCACCCGCTGATGATGGTGGTGGCCACGCGGGTCATGATGCCGATCGCGCTGATGGTGGGGACCTATGTCTTCTTGCGCGGCCATAACGAGCCGGGCGGCGGCTTTATCGCCGGTCTGATCGTGGCGATTGCCTTCCTGATGCAATACATGGCCTCGGGGTTCGCCTGGGCCGAGGCGCGGCAGCGCGTGACCTATCACGCGACCATCGGGATCGGCGTGCTGATCGCCACGGTGACCGGGATGGGGGCCTGGCTCGCGGGGCGGCCCTTCCTGACCTCGGATTACGGCTATCTGCATTTCCCGCCCGTCGAAGAATTTGAATGGGCCACCGCCATCGCCTTTGACACGGGCGTGTTCCTGACGGTGGTGGGGGCGGTGATGCTGGCGCTCCAGAGCCTGTCGAGCATGGCGCGACGCGCGGGCGAGACCGTCAACGTCGAGCCGATGGACATAGATCCGACGCGCGACGCAGAGGAGGGCGCGTGACATGGAACTCCTGATGGCGAGCGCAATCGGGGTGATGACGGCGGCGGGGCTCTACCTCGTGCTGCGGCTGCGGACATTCCCGGTCATTCTCGGGCTGGCGCTGCTGACCTATGCGGTCAACTATTTCCTGTTCTCCACCGGGCGGCTTGCGGTGAACATGCCCCCCGTCCTGCGCAACGGGGTCGAGACCTATACCGACCCGCTGCCGCAGGCGCTGGTGCTGACGGCGATCGTCATCTCCTTCGGCATGACGGCGGTGGTGGTGATGATGGCGCTTGGCGCCTATCTGACGTCGCGCGACGACGACGTGACCCTGCCGCCCGAGGACGGCACCGGCCGGGAGGACGGCGCATGAACCACTGGATCATCGTTCCCGTGCTGCTGCCTGCGTTGCTTGCGGCGGTGCTGACGCTGGCGATGCGCTACCATATCGGCTTGCAGCGGGTGTTCTCGGTGGCCGGCTGCGTGGTGCTGCTGGCGGTGGCGCTTGGCCTGCTGATCCATGCCGGCAGCGGCGCGGTCGAGGTCTATGAGCTGGGCAACTGGCCCGCGCCTTTTGGCATCGTGCTGGTGCTTGACCGGCTGTCGGCGGTGATGGTGGTGCTGACGGCGGTGCTGGCGCTTGTGGTGCTGCTCTATGCCATCGGCTCGGGCTGGGATGCGCGCGGGAGCAATTTCCACCCGCTCTGGCAGTTTCAGCTGATGGGTATCTGTGGCGCGTTCCTGACCGGCGACGCCTTCAACCTGTTCGTGTTCTTCGAGGTTCTGCTGATTGCTTCCTACGGGCTGATGATCCATGCGGGCGGCGCGCGCAGGCTCAAGGCGGGCGTGCAATATGTGATCTACAACCTGCTTGGCTCGACGCTGTTCCTGTTCGCGCTCGGCACGCTTTACGCGGTTACCGGCACGCTCAACATGGCCGACATGGCCGAGCGCGCGGCGCAGATCCCGTTTGATGACAGCGCGCTGTTGCGCGTGGGCGCGATGCTGCTGTTTGGGGTCTTTGCGATCAAGGCGGCGCTTTTGCCGCTGCATTTCTGGCTGCCCAACACCTATGCCGAGGCCCCCGCGCCGGTGGCGGCGCTGTTTGCGATCATGACCAAGGTCGGCGCCTATGCGATCCTGCGCTTCTATACGCTGATCTTCGGGCCCGATCTCGGGGCGACGGCGGCATTGATCGACGACATATTGCTCTATGGCGCGCTGCTGACGCTGGCGGTGGGGATGATCGGGATCCTTGGTGCGCGGCGTCTGGGGCGGCTGGCGGCTTTTGCCGCCATCGGCTCGATGGGGACGTTGCTCATTGCCATAGCGGGCTTTACCGAGGCGACGACGGCGGCGGCGATCTATTACGCGATCCATTCGACGCTGGCGGGTGCGCTTTTGTTCCTCGTGGTCGATCTGGTGCGCGAGCGGCGCGGCGCCACGGGGGGCGCGCTGGTGCCGGGGCCGCGTCTGGCGCAGCACGGCATCGTCGCCGCATTGTGGTTCGGGGCGGCCATCGCCACCGCCGGGATGCCGCCGCTCTCGGGCTTCATCGGCAAGCTGCTGGTGCTTGACGCAACCCGCGACATGGCGGCAGTCTGGCTGATCTGGGCGGCGATCCTGGTCACCTCGCTGGTGGCGATCCTGGGGCTGGCGCAGGCGGGCAGCGTGGTGTTCTGGAAAACGACCGAGAGCGCCGCGACCGCTGAGGCCGCCGAGCCCCCCCCCGCGCCGCCGCCCGCCCTGCCGCTGGTGGCGTGTTTCACGCTTCTGGGCGGGATCGTGGCGCTTTCGGTCTTCGCCGGGCCGGTGACGCGCTATCTTGAGGCGACGGCGGCGCAGCTTCATGCGCCCGCCGCGTATATCGCCGCCGTTCTGGGGCAGGGCTGAGGGAGAACCCGAGATGCTGCACAAGATCCTGCCCCATCCCTATCTCACGCTCTTGTTAATCGTGGTCTGGCAGATGCTGGTCAACAAGGTGACACCCGGCAACCTGCTGCTCGGGACGATCCTGGGCGTGCTCATTCCGCGGATCACCACGCCCTACTGGCCCAATACGCCGCGGTTGCGCTCGATCCCGCGGATCGTGGAATATGTGCTGATCGTGCTGTGGGATATCTGCGTGGCCAATGTGCAGGTGGCCTGGATCATCCTGTTCAGGTCCAACGCCAACACGCGCCCCGCCTGGGTGGCGATCCCGCTGGAGCTCAAGACGCCCGAGGCGATCACCGTGCTTGCCGGCACGATCACCTTGACGCCCGGCACGGTGTCGAGCGACCTGTCGGCGGACGGGCGCAGCCTTTTGGTGCATTGTCTCGATGCGCCCGACCCGGAGGCGGTGCGCGACCAGATCAAGGCGCGCTATGAGCGTCGGCTGATGGAGATTTTTGAATGATCGGAGTTGCCCTCACCTTTGCCTTTGCCTGTTTCGGTCTGGGGCTGTTGCTCAACATCTACCGGATCGTGAACGCGCCCACGGTGGGCGACCGCATCCTTGCGCTCGATACGATGGTGATCAATGCCATCGCGCTGCTGGCGCTGTTCGGCATCCTCGAGGGCACGGCGGTCTATTTCGAAGCGTCGATGATCATTGCCATGACCGGCTTCATCTCCACCGTGTCCTACACGCGCTATCTGTTGCGCGGCGACATCATCGAATAGGGGCGCGCCATGATCGTTGACATCCTCATCTCGGCCTGTCTCGTGATAAGCGGCATTTTCGGGCTGGTCGGCTCCATCGGCCTGATCAAGCTGCCCGATCCGATGATGCGCCTGCACGCGCCGACCAAGGCGACGACGCTGGGGGTGGGCGGCGCGCTTGTCGCCTCGATGCTTTATTTCGAGTTCGTGCTGGGGCGGTTCTCGTTTCACGAGCTGATGATCACGCTGTTTCTGTTCCTGACCGCGCCGATCACCGGCCATTTCATCGCCAAGACCCATCTGCATCTGCTCCACAGGCCCGAAGACCTGCCGCCGACGGGTTCCGAGCGGCCCTGGGCCAGCTATGAGAGCGATGAGGCGCGCGCCGCCATCGAAACGCCGGAAACGGCGGCGAGCGAGGCGGCCGGCAAAGGCGAATAGGGACGGATGAGCGGTGCCGCGCATGGCGCTCGCGTGAGCGGTTGCGGGGCGCGCGTGGTCAGGGGGCCTTATGCCGTCGCGCGGTCCGCGCCCGCGGCGATGGCGGCGCGGAGTTTTCTCTCCAGCGCCGCGCGTTTGCTCTCGGAATGGAATTTCAGCCCGAACATGTCCTTGACATAGAAGGTATCGACGACCTGTTCGCCAAAGGTGGCGATGACCGCCGAAGCGATATAGACGTTGTTGGCCGCCAGCGTCCGGGTGAGATCGTAAAGCAGACCGGGGCGGTCGCGGGTGTCCACCTCGATGATGGTGTAGATATCCGAGCCCTCGTTGTCGAAGACGATATGGGTCGGCACACGGAAAGCGCGCTCGCGCTTCTTGAGCTTGTCGCGTGACCTGATCGCCTCGCGCGGGAGAACCTCGCCCTTGAGCGTCTTGTCGATCATCTGGCGCAGGCGCGGCAGGCGGCTTGCCTCGAAGGGATGGCCGTCGTCGTCCTGGATCCAGAAGACGGCGGTGGCGAACCCGTCCTTGGAGGTATAGGTGCGCGCATCGACCACGTTCGCGCCGACCAGCGCCAGCGCGCCCGCCAGCCGCGAGAAGATACCCGGGTGATCGACGAGCGCGAAGCAGGCGCGGGTGGCGTCACGATCCGCGTCGATGGCCAGATCAATCGCGATCTCGTCATCGTGCAGGTCGCGCAGGAGCCGGGCAAAGACCACATGGGTAGAGACATGCAGCCCCTGCCAGTAGGGCGGATAATGGCGCGAGGTCTCCTGCTTGAGGTCCTTCGCGTCCCAGTCGCGCAGGGCCTCGCGCAGGGCGCGCTTGGCATCCGCGCCGCGCTGTTCGCGGGTGATCGCCTCCATTCCGTCCTCGAGCACGCGCCGGGTCTCACGGTAGAGGGCACGAAAAAGCGACGCTTTCCAGTTGTTCCATGTGCCGGGGCCGACGCCGCGAATGTCGCAAATGGTAAGCAACAGCAGCAGGTCGAGCCGCTCGCGCGTCTGCACCGCCTTGGCGAAGTCGCGCACGGTGCGGGGTTCGGTGATGTCGCGTTTCTGGGCAGTGTCGGACATCAGCAGATGATGGCGCACCAGCCATTCCACGGTCTCGGACTCGCGCCTTGTCAGGCCGAGCCGCGGCGCCACCTTGCGCGCGATCCGCGCGCCAAGGATCGAGTGATCCTCGGGTCGCCCCTTGCCGATGTCGTGCAGCAGAAGCGCCACGTAGAGCACGCGGCGGTTGACCCCTTGCTTGAGGATCGAGGAGGCGACCGGCAATTCCTCGATCAGCTCGCGCCGCTCGATCCGGGCCAGGTGCGAGATGCACTGGATGATGTGTTCGTCCACCGTGTAATGATGATACATGTTGAACTGCATCATCGCGCGGATCGGCTCGAATTCGGGCATGAAGGCCGAGAGCACGCCAAGCTCGTTCATGCGCCGCAGCGCGCGCTCGGGGCTGCCGTGTCTCAGCAGCAGGTCGAGGAAAAGCTTCTGCGCCGCCGGGTCGTTGCAAAACCTCTCGTCGATGAGCGACAGGTTGTTGGTCACCAGGAGCATCGCATCGGGGTGGATCAGAAGCCCGGTGCGCAGCGCCTCCTCGAACAGCCGCAGCAGGTTGAGCGGGTCGGCGAGGAACGCCGCCTCGTCGGCGATGGCAAGGCGCCCGTTGATCTCGACATAGCCGCGGCGCATCTTCTTGCGTCGCTTGAGCAGCCGTTGCAGCAGCGGCTCGGCCTTTTGTTGCGCGGCCTCCAGCTTGGTGAGGAAGATGCGGGTCAGGTCGCCCACGGCGGTGGCGTGGCGGAAATAGTCCTGCATGAAGATTTCCACGCCCCGGCGTCCGCCCCGATCGGCGTAGCCCATCCGCTCGGCCACTGCGAGCTGCATGTCGAAGGTGAGCTGGTCGTTGGCGCGCCCGGCGATGAGATGCAGATGGCAGCGCACCGCCCAGAGGAAATTCTCGGCGCGGGTAAAGGTGCCAAGCTCGTCGGCGGTGAAGGTGCCAAGCGCCACCAGATCGCCCACATCGCGGACATGGTGGACATATTTGGCGATCCAGAACAGCGATTGCAGGTCGCGCAAGCCGCCCTTGCCCTCCTTCACGTTGGGCTCGACCATGTAACGCTCGCCCTGCTTTTCGTGGCGCGCGTCGCGCTCGGCCAGCTTGGCCTCGGTGAACTCGCGTTCCGTGCCGGTAAAGAGCTTGTCGCGCAACTGCATGTCGAGGCGCTGCGCCAGGGCTGCGTCACCGCCAAGATAGCGATGCTCCAGAAGGGCTGTGCGGATGGTGAAATCGCTGGCCCCGAGCCGCAGGCAATCGCGGATGGTGCGGCTGGCATGGCCCACCTTGAGGCGCAGATCCCACAGGATGTAGAGCATCGATTCGATCACGCTCTCGGCCCAGGGGGTGATCTTGTAGGGGGTAAGAAAGAGGAGATCGACATCGGAAAAGGGCGCCATCTCGCCGCGCCCGTAACCGCCGACGGCGCAGACGGCGATGCGCTCGGCCTCGGTCGGCGTGGCGAGCGGGTGCATGTGCCGCGTGGCCAGATCGAGCGCGGCGAGGGTGACGCAATCGGTCAGCCAGCACCAGGCGCGGGTGGCGGGGCGCGCGTCGAAAGGCCGCGCGGTAAAGGCCTGGGCGATGGCCGCGCGCCCGCGCGTCATCTCGGCCCCGAGGATCGCGACGGCGGCACGGCGCAGCGCGGCGGTATCGGCAGCCTCGGCCGCGGCCTCGTCAAGCGCCAGCGCCACCTTGTCCGCCGCGAATATCTCGTCGGGTGCAAGGATCAGGTCGGCGGGCGGCGCGGGCGGCTGGGGTAGCGGCATCAGCGCCGCGCGCGCCTCAGAACCCGGCACCGCCGAAACCTCGGGGCGCGGGCGACAGGATCTGGACCCGCTTGTCGGCGATGGTCGCCACGGCAAGGCCGCGCTCGTTGGTGCCGTCAGGGCGCAGCCGGAACACGCCGCTTACCCCCTGGAACCCGGCGGTCTGGGTGAGATCGCCGCGCGTCAGGCCGCGCCCGGCCTCGGAGAGCGCGCCGACCGCGGCAATTCCGTCATAGGCGAGGCCGGCAATCGGGTGCGGGCTGTTGCCATGGGCCGCGCGAAAGCGGGCCCCGAACGCGGCGGCGCGGTCAGGGTCGGGCAGGGCGAACCAGCCACCCTGCACCCCCGGAAGCTCGAGCGTCTGCGGCGGCATGTCCCAGCGGGCAAGGCCGATATACTGCACCCGGTCCGGTCCAAGCCCCGCCTCGGGCAGCATCTGCGCGAACAGCGGCAGCGCGCCCGCGCTGTTGGCGGTCAGAAAGATCGCATCGACCGCGTTGGTCTCGGCGGTGGCGCGAATCACCGGCACCGCGCTCACCACCCCGTCTTGCGAGAAATCGTAGGCGACGCTGCCTGCAAGCGTGCCGCCCTGCGCCTGCACGGCCCGGGTGATCGCCTCAAGCCCAAGCCGCCCGGAGAGATTTTCGGAATAGACCGCCATGATGCGCGACTTGCCCTGCGATGTGGCAAAGGCTGCCAGCCTGTCGGCGGTATCGCGGAATGTCTGCCCCAGGACAAAGAGATTGCCGCCCGCGATGGTCGGGTTGTTGGAAAAGGCCAGCACGTTGATGCCCTGCGGTGCCACGGCGACGGCGACGGCATTGGCCGATTCGGCATGGAGCGGGCCGATGATGATCGCCGCCCCGTCGGCTGCGGCGTTGAGCGCGGCCTGGCGGGCCTGCGCAGGCTGTCCGGCGGTGCCGTAAACGCGCAGGTCGATCGCGACTCCGGTCAGGTCCGAGACGGCAAGCCGCGCGGCATTCTCCAGATCGCGGGCAAGCTGTGCCTCCTGCGCGTTGGCCGTGCCATGCGGCACCAGAAGCGCCACCACCACCGCGCCCCTCGCCGTGCTGCCCCCGCCGGTGTTGGCGACCGGCGCGGCGGCATCGCAGGCGGCCAGCCCGATCAGCGCCAGAAGCGCGACGAGGCGGGCAAGGGGCTTGCGAAGGAGGGTTGAAAGGATAAACATGGCCTACTCCCTGTTATCGGCACCCGGGTCAGGATACACGCTGGCGCGATCATAGCCGTCATGGAACAAGGGTCCAGCGATGAATTCCGATTCGCAGAAACTGGCCGCCGGGCTTTACCTTATCGCCACGCCGATAGGGACCGCGCGCGACATCACGCTCCGCGCGCTCGATCTTCTGGCGACGGCGGAGGTGCTGGTTGCCGAGGATACGCGCAGCCTGCGGCACCTGATGGAGATTCACGGCGTGGTCCTGGGCGAGCGCCCGCTCTGGGCCTATCACGATCATAACGGCGCCAGGATGCGCCCGCGTGTCCTGGCGGCGCTGGCGGAGGGCAGATCGGTGCTCTACGCCTCCGAGGCGGGCACGCCGATGGTGGCCGATCCCGGCTTTGATCTTGGCCGCGCGGCGGTGGCGGCGGGCTATCCGCTGATTTCGGCGCCCGGGCCCTCGGCGGTGATCGCGGCGCTGACCCTGTCGGGCCTGCCCACGGACAGGTTCCTGTTCGCGGGGTTCCTGCCGAGCACCTCGGCGCGGCGCAAGACGGTCCTGAAGGAGCTTGCCGCGGTGCCCGCGACCCTCGTGTTCTACGAATCGCCCCGGCGCGCGGCGGCAATGCTCGCCGACGCGGCCGAGGTGCTGGGCGGGGACAGACCGGCGGCGCTCTGCCGGGAGATCACCAAGAAATTCGAGGAAACGCGCCGGGACACGCTGGAAAATCTCGCAAGGAACGCGGCCGCAGAGGCGCTGAAAGGGGAAATCGTCGTCGTGATCGGGCGCGGGGATTCACCGGATGTTAAAGAAGTTGATATAGACCGGGCACTGGACGCGGCATTGATGGGCGAGAGCGTGCGCGATGCGGCGGATCAGGTGGCGGCGGCCCTGGGGCTGCCGCGGCGTCAGGTCTATCAGCGGGCCTTGCAGCTCGCGGCCCGGAACGGATGAGGAAAGGACGTGGGATGCGGCAACTTGTATTCGATTTCGACGCGCCGGCGCCCGCTGCCCTGCGCGAAAGCGTGCCGCGCTGGCGAAAGGACCGGGGCAGGCGGGCCTTTCTCAGCGGACAGGCAGCCGAAGAGACGGTCGCGCGGTTATACGAGGGGCGCGGCACGCAGGTTCTCGCGCGGCGCTGGCGCGGGGTCAGCGGCGAGATCGACCTCGTCCTGCGCGCGCCCGACACATACGTTTTCTGCGAGGTCAAACGCGCGGCGACCCATGATCTGGCGCTTCAGCGGTTGCGCCAGGGGCAGTTGCAACGGATTTATCACGCGGCCTCGGAATATATCGGGCTGACGCCCGAGGGGCAGCTTGCGCCGGTGCGATTCGATGTGGCGACGGTCGATGCCACCGGGGCGGTGGATATCCTCGAGGCGGCGTTCGGGCTTTTCTGAATTGCACGCCGGCGCGGCATGGCCCATGAAAGGGACAGTGTGACACATGAGGCCGCGTATGAAAATCGCCTTTCAGATGGACCCGATCGGGCCGATCGACATCAATGCCGACAGCACCTTCCGCCTGATGATCGAGGCGCAGGAACGCGGCCATGACCTGTTCTACTACACGCCCGAAGCGCTGGCCTACGAGGAGGGGCGCATCACCGCGCGCGGCTGGCCGCTCGAGGTGCAGCGGGTGGCCGGCGATCATTACCGGCTGGGCGAGATGCAGACTGCCGATCTTGCCGGGTTCGACGTGGTCTGGCTCCGGCAGGACCCGCCGTTCGACATGTTCTACATCACCACGACGCACCTGCTGGAGCGGCTGAGCCCCGGCACGCTGGTGGTCAATGATCCGTTCTGGGTGCGTAATTTCCCCGAGAAGCTGCTGATCCTGAACTTTCCCGAACTGATGCCGCCCACTGCGATCGCACGCGATCTGGCCACGATTCGCGCGTTTCGCGCGCGCCATGGTGACGTGATCCTCAAGCCGCTCTACGGCAATGGCGGGGCGGGGGTGTTTCACCTGCCCGAGAGCGACCGGAACCTCGCCAGCCTGCACGAGATGTTCACCGGTTTCTCGCGTGAGCCGCTCATCGTGCAGAAATACCTTCCCGATGTGAGCCGGGGCGACAAGCGGGTGATCCTCGTGGAGGGAGAACCGATCGGCGCGATCAACCGCGTGCCCGCGCAGGGCGAGACACGCTCCAACATGCATGTCGGCGGGCGGCCCGAAAAGGTGGGGCTGACCGCGCGCGACCGCGAGATCTGCGCGCGGATCGGACCGCTTTTGCACGAGAAGGGGCAGATATTCGTGGGCATCGACGTGATCGGCGACTATCTGACCGAGATCAACGTGACCTCGCCCACCGGCCTTCAGGAACTCGAACGCTTCGACGGGGTGAACGGGGCGGCGCGGATATGGGAGGCGATCGAGGAGCGCCGGGCGTGAGCCTGCGCGCCCGGCTCCTCAACCTCTCGCTCAGGTTCTTCGAGAAGCCGCACCTGGCGACGGCCGAGGATCCGGTCGCGCTGCGGGACGGCTTCGAGCGCAAGGCGCGATTCTGGTTTCACGCCCCGCGCGGCAGCCGGTTCGAGCGCGACGTGATCGGCGGGCGCGCGGCGCTCTGGGCGCTCGGGCCGGGCGTGGCGCGCGACAGGGGGCCGGTGCTGCTCTATTTCCATGGCGGCGGCTACGTCTTCGGCTCGCCCGCGACGCATCGCGCGATGCTGGCAGGGCTCTCGGCGATGACCGGGATGCCCGCCTGCCTGCCCGATTACCGGCTGGCCCCCGAACATCCCTTTCCGGCGGCGGTCGAGGACGGGCTGGCCGCGCTTTCGGCGCTCGCCGGCCATCCCGGCGGTGTGGTTCTGGGGGGTGACAGCGCGGGCGGCGGGCTGGCGCTCGTGGTGCTTGGCGCGTCCCTGGCCCAAGCGGGCCCCGTGCCGCGCGCGCTCTTCGCTTTCTCGCCACTCACCGATCTGACCTTTTCGGGCGAGAGTTTCCGCCGGAACGTGCAGGCCGAGGTCATGCTGCCGGCACATCGCGCGCATCAGGCGGCGGAGATGTATCTGCAAGGGGCCGATCCGCGCGACCCGCGCGCCTCGCCGCTTTTCGCCGATTTTACAGGCGCGCCACCGGTCTGGCTGGCGGCGGGGGATACCGAAATCCTGCTTGATGATACGCGCCGCATGGCGGCGCGGCTGCGCGCGCAAGGCGTCGCGGTGACCGAGCACATCGCCCGCGACCTGCCTCATGCCTGGCCGATGTTTCGGGGCCTTGTCCCCGAGGCGGACGCAACCCTGTCGGGTCTTGCGGGCTGGCTCAGGTCTCCTTGATCGTGGCGATGCGAAAGCTCACGGCCTCGGCGACATGGGGCAGGCGGACGGTATCCGAGCCATCGAGATCGGCGATGGTGCGCGCCACCCGAAGCACCCGGTGATAGCCGCGCGCGGTGAGGCCGAAGCGGTCGGCCACGCGGGTGAGCAGCGCGCGCCCCTCCGCATCGGGCGTGGCTATTTCTTCGAGGGTCTCGCCTTCGGCATCGGCATTTAGGCGCATGTCGGGCCGGTGCGCGAATCGCGCCTGTTGCACCGCCCGCGCCGCCGCTACCCGCTCGGCCACCCGGGCCGAACCTTCGCCGCTTGCGGGCAGGTCAAGATCGGTAAAGGCCACCGGCGGCACGTCGAGGCGCAAATCGAACCGGTCCATCAGCGGGCCGGAAATTCGCCCCATGTAATCCTCGCCGCAGCCCGGCGCGCGCGAGCAGGCGCGGTTCGGATCGCTCAGGTGCCCGCATTTGCACGGGTTGGCGGCGGCCACCAGCAGGAAGCGGCAGGGATATTTCACATGGGCATTGGCGCGCGCGATCATCACCTCGCCGGTCTCGATCGGCTGGCGCAGGGTCTCGAGCACGGCGCGAGGAAATTCGGGAAACTCGTCCATGAAGAGCACGCCGTTATGCGCAAGGCTGATCTCGCCCGGCTTGGCGCTGCGCCCGCCGCCGGTGATCGCCGCCATCGAGGCGGTGTGATGCGGCTCGCGGTAGGGGCGTGTGCGGCTGATCCCGCCCTCGGAAATCAGCCCCGCGACCGAGTGGATCATCGAGGTTTCCAGCGCCTCGGCGGGGCTGAGCGGCGGCAGGAGCCCCGGCAGGCGCGCGGCGAGCATGGATTTGCCCGAGCCGGGCGGGCCCACCATCATCAGGTGGTGCCGGCCCGCGGCGGCGATTTCCAGCGCCCGCTTGGCGCGCTCCTGTCCCTTGACGTCGCGCAGGTCGCGCCCGGGTGGCGGGCCGGTCACCTCGCCCGGTTGCGAGGGCGCGATGGGGCATTCGCCGGTGAAATGGCGCACCACGTCGGCAAGCGAGGCCGCCCCGATCACCTGTGCCGCGCCCACCCAGGCGGCTTCGGCCCCCGAGGCGCGCGGGCATAGCAGGATGCGGTTCTCTTCGGCTGCGGACATCGCGGCGGGCAGCGCGCCGATGACGGGCACGAGCGTGCCGTCGAGCGACAATTCCCCCAGCGCCGTGGTGCCCTCGACCGCGTCATGGGGCAGGATGTCGAGCGCGGCCAGCAGGGCGAGCGCGATGGGCAGGTCGAAATGGCTGCCCTCCTTGGGCAGGTCGGCGGGCGAGAGGTTCACCGCGATGCGCTTCGAGGGCAGCGAGATGGCCAGCGCCGAGAGCGCCGCGCGCACCCGCTCGCGCGCCTCCGACACGGCCTTGTCGGGCAGGCCCACGAGGGCAAAGCCCGGCACACCCGCGAGCACGGCGCATTGCACCTCGACGGGGCGCGCCTCGACCCCTTCGAAAGCCACGGTATAGGCGCGTGCGACCATGTTCTCCCCGCGCGGTCATGCCATCAGGGTTAACGGGTAGCGCCGGGAGGTTTACGAATGGTTAACAGCCCTCGGGGCGGCAGGCACAGACCCGCCGCACCCGGCCGTATCAGGCCGCCGAGAAGCCCGCGTCGAGCGCGGCGAGGATCACGTCCACCTCTGCCTCGGAGATCACCAGCGGCGGCGACATCAGCACGTTATGCCCGCCAAGCCGCACCATCGCGCCGGCCTCGTAGGTGGCCTGATGGATGCGCTGCATGGTTGCCGCGTCCATCGGCGTCCTGGCGGCGCGGTCGCTCACGATCTCGATCCCGGTCATCAGGCCATGCCCGCCGCGCACATCGCCGATGATGTCGTGTTTCCCGGCCAGCCGCCTGACGCCTTCGTAGAGCTGCGTGCCGCGCGCGGCGGCGTTGGTTCTGGTGTCGAGCCGCAGCGTCTCGGCCAGACAGGCCACCACCGCCGCCGCCCCCACGGGATGCGCCGAATAAGTATAGCCGGTCCAGATCGCGCCGCGCGCGTCCGCGCTCTCGAACACCTCTGCCACCGCACCCGAGACGAGCACACCGCCCACCGGGAAATAGCCCGAGGTGATGCCCTTGGCGACGGTCATCAGGTCGGGCTTGACCCCCCAGTGCCGCGCGCCGGTCCAGTCGCCGGTGCGCCCGAAGCCGCAGATCACCTCGTCGGAGATGAGCAGGATTCCGTAACGGTCGCAGATCGCGCGCATATGGCGCATGAAGGAGGCATCGGGCACGATCACCCCGCCCGCGCCGAGGATCGGCTCCATGATGAAGGCGGCGATGGTCGAGGGGTCCTGAAACGCGATCTCGTCCACCATGGCGGCGGCGATTTTCTCGGCAAGCCGCGCCGGGTCGCTCTCGTCGAACGGGTTACGATAGGTATAGGGCGCGGCGATATGGAAGCAGCCGGGCAAAAGCGGCTCATAGCCGGTGCGGAAGCGGTTGTTGCCGTTCACGCTCGCGCCGCCCCAATGGGTGCCGTGATAGCCCTTCTTGAGGCTGAGGAACTTGGTGCGCGCCGGCTCTCCGCGCAGGCGGTGATATTGGCGGGCAAGGCGCAGCGCGGTATCGACGCTGTCCGACCCGCCCGAGGTGAAGAACACCCGCTCCATTCCGTCCTCGGCAAAGAACTCCGTGACCGCGCAGGACGCCTCGATGGCGGCGGGGTTGGTCGTGCCGGCAAAGCCCGAGTAATAGGGCAATTGCCAGAGCTGATCGGAAATCGCCTGTTTCACCGCATCGTTGGAATAGCCGAGATTGACGCACCACAGGCCGCCCACGGCATCCACGACCGAATGGCCGTCGATATCCGTTATGCGCACGCCCTCCGCCGCCCTGATGATGCGCGGCGCGTTGCGCTGCGCCTCGCCGGGATGGGCCATTGGCTGCCACAGGTGGCGGGCGTTCATCTCGCGCAGGAAATTGTCGTCTTTCATGGGGGACTCCAGGGCAGGGGGGATCCGGCCGAACCCTGCCACCGCGCCGGGGGGCTGTCCAGAGGGCGTCTCACGGCAGGCACGGGCGCGGAGCATTGTGTCGCCCGCTGCGTTGAGCGCCAATGTGCGCGCGCGCTTCGGCCGCCCCTCCTCAGTTCACTGTGTTCTCCAGCCCCTCGGGCTGGCCGACCACCACGAAGGTGAGCGCCTCGGGGTCGAGCCATTCGCGCGCCACGCGGTTGATCTCGTCGAGCGTGACCGCGTTCACCATGTCGTTGCGCCGGGCGATGTAATCGGTGGGCAGCCCGTCCATCTGCATCCCCACGGCGATCGACGCGATGGTGCCGTTGCCGTCGAAGCGCAGCGGATAGGCCCCGGTCAGATAGGTCTTGGCATTCTCCAACTCCTCCGCCGTCACGCCCGCATCGCGCAGCCGCGCCCATTCGGCGCGGATCACGGCGATGGCATCGGCCATGCGGTCATTGGCAGAGGCGACGGAGCCGGTCCAGATCTCCGCCGCGTCGCGGTCGGCGATGTAGGAATAGACGCCATAGGTCAGCCCGCGCTTCTCGCGCACCTCGGTCATCAGCCGGCTTTCAAACCCGCCGCCGCCAAGGATGTGGTTGAGGATGAAGGCGGCAAGGAAATCCGGGTGA
This sequence comes from Roseovarius sp. UBA6167, assembly GCA_002428225.1. GTDB lineage: Bacteria > Pseudomonadota > Alphaproteobacteria > Rhodobacterales > Rhodobacteraceae > Roseovarius. Next base: position 26,286 of record DIUD01000076.1, read on the forward strand.
TGCCGGTCGATGCCCCGTTGCGCAAAGACCGCCACGGATTGCGGCGTGGCGAAATCCACCAGCCTGACCCCGCCGGGCAGGGTCAGATCCGCGCGCGGCGGCAGCGGCGCGCCGGTCTCGGGCAGATCGCCAAGCAGGTGATCGAGCAGCGCGCCAAGCTCCTGGGCGGTGATGTCGCCGACGGCGCTGATATAGACACGGTCGCGGGCAAGCGCGCCCCTGTGCGCCGCCAGGATGTCGTCGCGGGTGAGGGCGGCGACGCTCTCGGGCGTGCCCTCCCGCCTGGAGCCGTAGGGGTGGTCGCCATAAATGAGCCGCGCCGCCTCGCGGCTGGCGATGTCGCGCGGGTTGGTCTCGGCCGCACGCAGCCCCGCCAGAACCTGCGCGCGCACCCGCTCGATGGCGTCCTCGTCAAAGCGTGGCGCGATCAGGCTGTCGCGCAGAAGGTCCACCGACGCCGCGCGGTTTTCGGTCAGAAAGCGCGCCGAGACGCTCACCGCGTCGTCGTTCGCGTCATAGCCCAGGCGCGCGGCAAGCTCCTCGGCGGTCTGCGCGAAGGCGCGCGCGTCGCGCTCTCCCGCGCCTTCCTCCAGAAGGGCGACCATCAGGTTGGTCGCCCCGCGCGCGCCTGGCGCATCGAGCGAGGTGCCGCCGCGAAAGCGCAGCTCCAGCGCCACGAAGGGGATCGCGTGGTCCTCGACCAGCCAGGCTTCGAGCCCTCCCGGCGTGGTGATTTCGACCACCTCGACGCCGGCGCGCGCGGGCAGGGCGGCGGCCAGCAGAACGAGCGTCAGAACGAGCCGGATCATTGCGTCACCTCCGGGGCCATCAGCCAGCCGGTCACCGATTTCCGCCGGTCGAGCACATCGCGCGCAGCCGCCATGATGTCCTCGGCGCTGACGGCTTGCAGGATCTCGGGCCAGGCCTGCACATCGGCCACCGTCAGCCCCTGCGCGAGCGCCGCGCCATAGCGCCGCGCCAGCGACGAGGCGTCGTCGCGTTCATAGATCGCCTGCGCGCGCAATTGCGTCTTGATCCGATCCAGATGTGCGGCATCGGGGCCGGTTTCGAGAAATCCGGTCAGGACATCGTCCATAGCCGCCTCGGCCTCGGCCAGCGTCACGCCGGGGGTGGGCACGACCACAAGATCGAAGGTGGTGCTGTCAAGCGACATGCCCGAATACCACGCCGCCACCTGCACCGCGACCTGCCTCTCGAATTGCAGTTCCTGGGTCAGCACGGCGGTCTGTCCGCCGCCCAGCAACTCTGCCAGCAGGGTGAGTGCGGCGGCGCGCTCCTGCGCGCCGCTGTCGCGTTCGGGGGCAAGGTAGGAGCGGCTGAGATAGGGTTGCGACACGCGCGGATCGCGAAAGGTCATCCGCCGCTCGGCCAGGTGCGGCGGCTCTTGCGGGCGGGCGCGGTCCGGCAGGTCGGGATTGGCCGGGATCACGCCGTAATGCCGTTCGGCCAGCGCGCGCACCTCCTCGGGGTCGGCATCGCCTGCCACCACAAGGATGGCGTTGTTGGGCGCGTAATACCGGCGGTAATAGGCCAGCGCATCGCCGAGCCCGAGCGCCGCCATCTCGTGCCGCCAGCCGATGACTGGCACGCCGTAAGGGTGGTTGAGATATTGCAGCGCGCTTTTCTGCTCGCGGTAGAGCGCCGGGGGGCTGTTCTCGACGCGCTGGTTGCGCTCTTCGATGATGACATCGCGCTCGGTCACGATGTCTGCCTCGTCAAGCCGCAGATTCACCATCCGGTCGGCCTCCATTCCCATCACCAGGTCGAGCCGGTCGGCGGCGATGCGCTGGAAATAGGCGGTGTAGTCGTAGCTGGTAAAGGCATTGTCCGAGCCGCCATTGCGCGCCACCGTGGCCGAGAACTCGCCCGGTGCCATCGTGTCGGTGCCCTTGAACAGCAGGTGTTCCAGAAAATGCGCAACACCCGAGACGCCGGGCTCCTCATCCGCCGAGCCGGCGCGATACCAGACCATATGCGTGACCACCGGGGCGCGATGGTCCTCGATTACCACCACGTCCATGCCGTTATCGAGCGTGAAGTGGGTGACATCCCCGGCCAGCGCGGCCAGGGGCGCAAGGGTCAAGAGGCAGGCGGCAAGCAATCGGCGCATGGCGTTCTCCGGTTCGGGGACGATGTCAGATAGATACGCCCGCCCGCCGGGGTTTCAAGCACGCTCAGCGCCGGGGGGTTGGCGGCGGGGCTGCGGGTGTGCGCACGCCGGCACGCCGCAACCGGCGCTCCTCGGCATGGGCGTCGAGCCATTGCTTCTCATAGGCCTGCACATAATCGTCGCCCGGCAGGATGCCGCGCAACACGTTGACCCGCCCATAGCGGCGGCGGATCTCACGGTCTTCCTCGGCCAGCGCCTGACGGACGCCGGGATCACGACCGTAACGGGTGGTGTGCACCAGAAGCCCGGCATTGGCCGCCGAAGGCGCCTCGGTCTGCGTCACCGCCAGATTGCCGCCAAGTGCTGCAATGCCATCCGCCACCGGGTTCTGGTCGGTGCGGTTCGGTCCGCCCGGCGTGGGCGCGGGCAGCGAAGCCATGTCCTCGGGCATTTCCAGCGGTTTGCTTGGGATGATCGAAAACTCGTCCGGGCCGTTGCCGGTGTGGCGGATGTTGGCCAGCGACACCTCTCGGTCACGCCCGCCGCAGCCCGCCACGATCGCGGCGGCCAAGAGCATCACAACGGTCTTGCGCGGCATCCACATCGCCACTCTCCTGCAACTTTCACGCCCGTGTATCGCATCCGCGCGCCAAGGTCACGAGGGCTTTTTCTCCGCAGGCAGCAGAACCATGCCGAATGCGCCCGCAAAAACCGCGATATCGGCCACGTTGAACGCATAGGGGTTGTTGATCCCGCAACACGACATGTTGATGAAATCCGCGACCGCCCCGTAAATCAGCCGGTCCACCACATTGCCCATGGCGCCCCCCACCAGGAGCCCCGCCGCGATCCGGTGCAGCCGCCCCGCGCCCTCATGCGCGACCCACCACAGCACCGCGCCGGAGATCACCACCGCCACGGCGATCAGCACCCAGCGGGTGAGCGGGCTGTCTCCCGCCATCAGCCCGAAATTGATCCCGTAATTCCACGCCATCCGCAGGGCAAGATAGGGCGGAAACACGTCGATCCGTCCCAGCATCCGCAGATCGAGCATGTGAACCACAAGATACTTGCTCGCCTGATCGAGCAGAAAGACCCAGAACGCCGTCCAGAAAACCAGCCGCATCCGCCCCGCCTCAGTGCCGGAAATGGCGCATGGCGGTGAACACCATCGCCAGCCCCGCCGCGTCCGCCGCCGCGATCACCTCCGCGTCGCGCATCGAGCCGCCGGGCTGGATCACGGCCACGGCCCCCGCCTCGGCCGCCGTCAGAAGCCCGTCGGCGAAGGGAAAGAACGCATCCGACGCCACCACGCTGCCCTGCGTGAGCGGCGCAGGCAGGCCGAGCGCCTCGGCCATGTCGCGCGCCTTGCGCGCCGCGATCCGGCAGCTATCGACGCGGCTCATCTGGCCCGCGCCCACGCCCACCGTGGCCCCGTCCCTGACATAGACGATCGCGTTGGATTTCACATGCCTGGCGACGGTCCAGGCAAACAGCAGATCGGCCATTTCCGCCTCTGTCGGCGCGCGTTTCGTCACCACCCGCAGGTCGTCGCGGCTCACATGGCCCGAATCGCGGTCCTGCACCAGGTAGCCGCCCGCGACCTGCCTGACCGTCTGCCCCGCCGCGCGCGGATCGGCCAGCCCCCCGGTCAGCAGCAGGCGCAGGTTCTTCCTCGCCTCGAACACGCGCAGCGCCTCCGCATCCGCCCCCGGCGCGATCACCACCTCGGTAAAGATGCCCGCGATTTCCGCGGCCGTCGCACCGTCGAGCGGCTGATTGAGTGCCACGATCCCGCCAAAGGCGCTGGTGCGGTCGCAATCGAA
>DIUD01000076.1:30299-101858 GCA_002428225.1 Roseovarius sp. UBA6167
TGTCGTTGATGTTGTTGTAGCTCAGTTCCTTGCCCTGCACCTGCCGGGCGGTGGCCACGCCGGGCCGGTTCGAGCCGTCCACGTAGAACGCGGCCCGCTGATGCGGGTTCTCGCCATAGCGCAGCACCTGCGAGAGCGTCCCGGCAAAGACGCGGCGGCGCGGCGCGGCCTCGTCCAGCGCCCCGGCCATCCAGGTGCTCACCGCCGCATCATAGGCCCCGGTGCGCGCATAGGCGATCTGCGCCAGCCGGCGCCGGAAGGCGAGGGTGGTCTGCCCGCCATGCGCGTCCAACTCGGCCAGAAGCGGCGCGTAATCGGCCACGTCCACCACCACATTGACGAAGCCGTGATTCTTTGCCGCCGCCCGGATCATCGCCGGCCCGCCGATGTCGATATTTTCCACGCAGGTCGCGTAATCCGCGCCCTTCGCCACGGTTTCCTCGAACGGGTAGAGATTGACCACCAGAAGGTCGATCGCGCCGATCCCGTGCGCCTCCATCGCCGCGACATGCGCAGGGTTGTCGCGCAGCGCCAGAAGCCCGCCATGCACCATCGGGTGCAGGGTCTTGACGCGCCCGTCCATCATCTCGGGAAAGCCGGTGATCTCGGCCACGTCGCGCACCGCAAGGCCCGCCTCGCGCAGCGCGCGCGCGGTGCCGCCGGTAGAGACAAGCTCTACCCCGCGTTCGGCCAGCGCGCGGCCCAGATCAATCAGGCCGGTCTTGTCGGAGACGGATAGCAGGGCGCGGGTGACGGGCGCGAGATCGGTCATCGGGGTCATGGTCCTTCGTCGGAGTGGTCGAAAATCAGTCCTCGGCCACCGGGGCGGGCGCGTCCTCGGCGACATCGCGGATGCCGACCGGGGTTTCCTGCGCCTTGGCCAGGGACCAGCGGATGCGGGTCGCATAGCCCGTCGCGTGGCCCGACAGGGCGATCTGTCGTGTCGCGCGCGGCTTGAGGCGGGTTTTTTCAAGATAGACGCTCGGTTGCAAGGCCAAAGAGGCCCCGCCATCGGCGCGGAATATCCAGATCTCGCCGCTGCGCAGCAAAAGCGACACCGCCGCGCCCCCCATGTCGAGCGAAGCCTCTACATCGGGGTGAAGGTGAAAGCGGATATCGAACGGCACGCCTTGCGGTTGCGCGGCCTCAAGCGCGCGGTCGAATCGGCGCTTGTCGGCCTCGTCCAGCGACAGGAGCATGTCCTCGCCCGCCAGCGTGCGCCCGTCCGCCGCCAGGTCGAGCCGGCGCGCGTGCGTCAGGCCATGGCCGCGAAGGTAGCCGTCATGCCCGCCCTCGAAGCGGATGCCGTCGGGCGCGCGGGTGATCTGTGCCTGCACGTCGCGCGGCGCCTCCGACAGGCGGTCGGGGTGGCGTCTGTCGTCGCTCAGCCGCGCGCTTGACCCGCCCGCCAGAACCAGCGTCGAATGTGACGGCGTGGCCCGCCCGGCGCGCCGCCACTCGGGGCCGAAACGCGCGCCCGCGCCGCAACTGACGATCACCGGCCGGCGCCCCGAGGTCAGCTCGAAGGCCAGCGTCGAGGCGTGGGCGCCCTCCGAGGCCGCGCCGGTTGGCGGGGGGCTTGCATCCACGATCACGCTCGTGCGCCCGTGCGCCAGCCGCGCGTAGCCCATGGCAAGCCCCGTGCCCGCCCGCGCCTTGACCCCGCTCGCCGCCAGCGCCGCGTCGAGCCGCCCGTCAAGGCCGCGCCCGCCGCCATGGAACCGCGCCAGCCCGCCATCGGCATGGCGCAGCGCGCGCAGGCAGGGCGCGATCCGTTCCAGCGCGCGCCAATGCGCCTCGTCTGGGGCCAGTCCCGCCTCGCTCAGGTCATGCGCGGCCCAGATGAGCAGGGCGAACACCTCGAGCAATTCCTCGGGGTTGCGCGAGGGGATGCCGCCGCCCGCGTCGATGCCTGCGGCACATTCGCGCGCCAGCGCCGCGCGCGCCTCGCCGGTGAGGTGCTCCATCCCCTCCAGCGACACGCCCGCCTGGATCAGCCCGGCCAGCGCCTCGAACCGCGGGAACCCCGGCGCCGCCGCGCGCCAGCGCCGGGCGAGGAACTCGGCCTGCTGCGCGAGCGAGCGAAAGAACGCGCCGGATGCCTCGGGCGGCTGTCCGCGAAGCAGGAAAATCGCGTGATTGATCCAGCGGATGAGCCGTCGGCCGGCCAGGTCGGGCGTCCATCCCGGCCCGTGGCCACGCCCGTAGCGCGCGATCCATTCCCACAGCCATGCCTGCGCGCGCGCGCGCGCCGCCGCATCGCCCACCGCCGCCAGATCGTCGAGCCAGCCAAAGCCGTGCGCCTCCCTGGCAAAACCGGCATCGGGCGCGGGCACGTCCCAGAGCATCGCGCCGGGGGCCTCGACCAGGTGGCCGCCAAAGAGCAGATTTCCCGCGCAAAGCTGCCGGCCCCGCGCGATATGGCCGATGCTGCGCGGTTCGGGCTGCGAGACAAGGGCCGCAGCCGGGCGGCTCAGCACCGCGCGCCACGCGGCGAGCCGGTTTCTCAGGCGCGTCCAGCGCGCGGACAGGGGTTCGGGATGCAACATATGCCTCTGCACGCTTCTTGCGGCGCTCGGGCGGGACTATACGCGCCGCGCGCGCCCAAGTCACCGCCTGATTGACCCTGGCCGCGCCGTCAGCCGTTCCGCCGTCACCCTCGGGCCTGCGCCCCGAGGGTCTGTTGCCCGCGCCATCCCCCGGTCGGGCCGGAGGATGACGCCTGTCACTCCCCTCGCCGCAGGCAGGCCATGTAGAACCCGTCCATGCCGCCCCTCTCGGGCCAGTAATCGGGCCGCAGCCGCAGCCCGCCCTCCTCGGTGATCCAGGCGGGCGCCACCCCCGGCAGCGCCAGCGCGTCGCGGTCCGCCACCAGGCCCTCGTGCCGCGCAAGCGCCGCCTCCACCTGGCATTCCCCCTCGTCGGGCAAAAGCGAGCAGGTGCAGAACACCACCCGCCCGCCCGGACGCAAGAGCGAGACGGCGTGATCGAGCATCGTTGCCTGCAGCCCGATCAGCGCGCCGATCTCGGCCCCGTCCCTGGCATGGGGCAGATCGGGGTGCCGCCGTATCGTGCCCGTGGCCGAACAGGGCGCATCGACGAGCACCGCGTCATATTGCCCGGTCTGCGCCAGCGCGTCGCCGACCACGCATTGCGCCGCCAGCCCCGTGCGCGCAAGGTTCTCGGAGACCCGCGCCATGCGCCGCCCGGACAGATCCACCGCCACCACCCGCGCACCGCTTGCCGCCAGTTGCAGCGTCTTGCCGCCCGGTGCGGCGCACATGTCAAGCACCGCCTCGCCCGGCTGCGCGGCCAGCACGCGGGCGGGCAGGGCGGCGGCGGCGTCCTGCACCCACCACGCCCCCTCGGCATAGCCCGGCAGGGCCGAGATTTGCCCCGCCTCGCGCAGCCGCACCGAGCCGGTGGGCAGCACCTCGCCGCCCAGCCGCGCGGCCCAGTCGTCGGGCCCGTCTCCGGCCCCGTCCTTCATCGTCAGGTCAAGGGCAGCACCCGCCAGATGCGCGCGCTCCATCGCCGCCACCGCGCCCTTGCCCCAGGCCGCCACCAGCGGGTCGCGCAGCCACTCGGGCAGGCGCGGCACCCGCAGGTCATGCCAGGCGCGCGGGGCCTCCTCGGCCAGCTTGCGCAGCACCGCGTTGACCAGGCCCTTGAGCCTGGCGTGGCGCGGGCTGGCGCCCACGATTGCCACCGCGTCATGCACCACCCCATGCGCCTCGCCGCCCTGGGCCAGTTCCACCACCGCCACGCGCAGGACGTTGCGCACGGGCAGCGGGGGCGGCTTGCGCAGATGCCGCGCGAGCAGCCGGTCGGCGCGTTCCAGCCCGCGCAACGCCGCCACCGCCAGCCGCTGCGCGCGCGCGCGCTCGGCGGGTGCCAACGGGTCGAGCGTGCCGAGGGTCTCGGACAGAAGCCGCCCCTCGCCCAGCACCTGATCGAGCAGGCGCGCGGCGGCGGCGCGGGCGGGGCCTGGCTGGGTCATGGCTTTTCCTTGGCCTTCGGACAGGCGCGCGATATATCAATGCCCACAGCCGGAGGAAAGCGCCATGACCGCCAGAACGCCCAGCACCGATGAGGACACGCCCCGCGACCTGCCCCCCGCCGCGCAACGCGCCCTTGCCGAGGCAGAGGAACGCCGCCGCAACAAGGCCGCTGCGCCCGACCTGCCCAGGGAGTTGGGCGGCCGCCGCGAGGGGCTGGAGCCGGTGCGCTATGGCGACTGGGAGAAAAAGGGCCTCGCGGTGGATTTCTGAAGGCGATCGGCGCGGGCGCCGCTCGGCGGACGGCCGCCGTGCCCTGGCGGGAGAGGGGCGCGCGGCATGTGGCCCGCTCATGTGGCCCGCTGCCGCACCGCCCGACAGCCGGGCTGGCGGTGGGTCTATGCAAGGCCGAGCACGTCGATCATGTCATATTCGCCCGGTTTCTTCCCCTGGCCCCAGAGCGCCGCGCGCAGCGCGCCCCGCGCGAAGATCGCCCGGTCGGTGGCGATATGGCGCAGCACCACCCGCTCGCCCGCGCCGGCAAAGATCACGTCATGTTCGCCCACGATGTCGCCGCCGCGAATAGCGGCAAAGCCGATATGGCCGCGCTCGCGCCGCCCCGTGATCCCGTCGCGGCCCCGGTCGGCCACCGCATCGAGCGCCACGTTGCGTCCCTCGGCCGCCGCCTCGCCCAGCATGAGCGCCGTGCCCGAGGGGGCATCGACCTTCTGGTTGTGATGGGCCTCGACGATCTCGATGTCGAAACTCTCGTCGAGGGCTGCGGCCACGCGCCGGGTCAGTTGCACCAGCAGGTTCACGCCAAGGCTCATGTTGCCCGCGCGCACGATCACCGCATGGCGCGCCGCCGCCGCCAGCCGTTTCAGGTGGGCGTCCTCGAACCCGGTCGTGCCGATTACATGCACCACCCGCGCCTGCGCGGTGATCGTGGCCAGCTCGACGCTTGCGGCGGGGGCGGTAAAGTCGATCACCGCATGGGCATCTGCCACCACCTCGAGCGGGTCGTCGCGCACCACCACGCCCTGATCCGCCCCGCCCATGGCACGGCCCAGATCCTGCCCGATCCACGGATGGCCGGGCCGCTCCAGCGCGCCGGAAAGCCGCGCCTGCGTGCTCTCGCGCACCACGCGCACCAGCATCTGCCCCATGCGTCCCGAGACGCCGTTGATCACGATACCCGGCAGATCGCCCATTTCCCGCGCTCCCTTTCTCATTCGCCGCCTGCTTAGCCCGCGCCCGCGCCCCCGGCAAGGCGGCGGCATTGATCTTGGCCGCGATTCGCGCGCATATCGTCGCCAGACCAACCAAGGAGAGCGTCATGGACCTGCGCAAGATCACCGAGGATTTTTCCGTCTCCCCCCAGATCGCGGTCACGGACGTGCCCGCCATCGCCGAGGCCGGCTATCGCGCGATCCTGTGCAACCGCCCCGATGGCGAGGAAACGGGCCAGCCCGCCTATGACGCGGTGGCCGAGGCCGCCCGCGCCGCCGGTCTGGCGGTCGAATATCTCCCCGTCGTCTCGGGCCAGGTCACAAGGGCCGATACGCAGGCGTTTCGCGCAGCCCTCTATAGCCTGCCCGGCCCCGTCCTCGCCTATTGCCGCACCGGCACGCGCTGCACGGTGATGTGGAGCATGACGCAAATCGACACGCTCGGGGCCGGCGAAGTCCTGCGCCGCACCTCGGATGCGGGCTATGACATGTCGGGCCTCGTGGCGCAGTTGCAATCCGGGCAATGAGCCGCTGGCGGCTTTGCGGCCATGACGGGCGCGGGGGCCGCGCGCTTGCGCTCGACGGGGCGCGGGTGCTGGCCGAGGCGCGCGGCATCAGCGCCGACGAGGCCCTCGCCGCGCTGGGCGACGCCACCGGCCCGGTGCTGCGCGTGGGCGAGGGGGTGGCCGCGCGCCTGCCCGCGCCGCTGCTGCCCGAGACCGGCCAGACCCTGCCGGGCCTTAGCCAGGCCGCGCCGCCCGATGTGCTCGACGGCTGGACGCGGCTCCTGCTCATCGGCCTGAGCGAAGCGCATCCCGATTGGGACGGGGTCGCCTGCGTGCTGACCCCGACGCTCTCGCATTGGGTGCACCTGAGCGCCCGCGAGGCGGTGAGTTGCCTCAGTTTCCTCACCCCCCGCCTTGTCGCGGCGCTGGGCGGTGCCGAAGCGGCGGACGCCGATGCCCTTGCCGACAGCCTGAGCCGCCCCGAGCGATTGGCCGCCCACCTGCGCGCGGCCGAGGTGGCGGGCCGCCCCGCGGCGCTGACCGGCCATTTGCTCGGCGCCGAGCTTGCCGCCGCGCGGCCCTACTGGCTGGGCCAGAGCGTCGCCCTCATTGTCCCCGCAGGGGGTGCTTCGGGGCGGGCGGCGGCGCTGGAGGCCCAGGGCGTCCCCGTGGCCTGCCACGCGCCCGGGACGCTGATCGCGCCGGCCGTCGCGGCGCTGGCGCGGCTTGTGGCATGAGGCGGGCCGCGGTGGCCGTGGCGCTCTGGCCGGCGCTTGCGGGACAGGCGCAGGCGCACGCCACCGAACAGGGCTTTGTGCTGCTTTTGCCGACCGGGCTTTACATCGTGTCGGGTGGCGCGGTGGTGGCGCTCACCGTGCTGATGCTGGCGCGTTTGCCGGGGCGCGCGGCGCTGGCGCCGTTCCGGCCCGTGACGCTTTGGCGGCGCGCGCGCCCCGCTGCGTGGCCCGGCCTTGCGGTTGCGGCGCTCCTTTTGTGGCTCATCTGGCAGGGCTGGGCCGGGTCGCGCGATCCGCTGGGCAATCCGCTCTCGCTTTGCGTCTGGGTGGTGTTCTGGATGGGGCTTGTCAGCGTTCAGGGTCTGTTGGGCGATATCTGGTCGCGCCTCGATCCGTGGCGCGCGCTTGCCCGCCTCGCCCCGCGCTACAAGCCGCCGCTGCGCTATCCGCGCCGCTGGGGCCACTGGCCCGCCGTTCTGGGATTCCTCGCCTTCGCGGGCTTCCTGCTGGCCGATCCCGCCCCCGCCGATCCGGCACGGCTCGCCGTGGTGGCGGGGGGCTACTGGCTCGGGACATTCGGGGCGCTGGCGCTGTTCGGGCCGCGCTGGCTTGTGCGCGGGGAGGCGCTGGGCGTGTTCCTGCGCGCCTATGCGCGGATGGGGATTTTCGGGCGCCGGGGAGGGCGGCGGGCGCTGGGCCTGCCCGGCTGGCAGGTGCTGCGCGGCCCGCGCCCCTCGACGGGGCTGGCGGTGCTGATGCTGCTGCTCCTGGGCAGCGGCAGTTTCGACGGGCTCAACGAGACCTTCTGGTGGCTTGCCCTCATCGGCACCAACCCGCTGGAATTTCCCGGACGCTCGGCGGTGGTGGCGGTCAACGTGGCGGGCCTTCTCATCACCAATGCCGCGCTTCTTGCCATCCTTGCGGGCGCGCTCGCGCTCGGCGCGCGGCTGGCGGGCGAGAGCACGGGCACAACCGGCCTTGTCCGTCTCTACGCGCCCACGCTTTTGCCCATCGCGCTGGCCTATCACATCGCGCATTACCTCACCGCGCTGCTGATGGACGGGCAATACGTCCTTGCCGGGCTCAGCGAGGCGCTGCATCTGGGCGATTTCCATGTCAGCGCCGGGTTCCTCGGCCATCCCGGCCCGGTGCGCGCGATCTGGCTCACCCAGGCGGGGGTGGTCGTGGCGGGCCATGTCATCGCGCTGATGCTGGCGCACGCCATCGCGCTCGGGCGGGGGCAATCGGTGCGCCGCGCCGCCCTCGGACAGGCGCCGCTTGCGCTTTTCATGGTGGGCTACACGGTCTTCGGCCTGTGGCTTCTGGCCGCGCCGCGCGGGGTGTGAGGGCAAAGAGGCTGGACAAGGGGGTGGCTGTCCGTGCAGGTTGCGTGCGGGCGGCAGGCCGGCCGTCCCCGGAAATGCCAGAGCGGAGACGCGCCCATGACCCCCACCAACAAAGCCGCCCGCCCCTCGCGGCGCGATACCCTCAAGACGCTGGCCGCAGGCGCCGCCGGTGCGAGCCTGCCGCTCTGGGCGCGCTATGCCCATGCCCGGAGCGCCGAACCGATCCGGCTCGGCTTTCAGGTGCACCGCACCGGCATCGGTGCCGCCTATGGCCGCTGGTATGGCCGCACGGTCGAGGCGGCGGTCAAGCTCATCAACGAGGGCGGCGGCATCAATGGCCGCCTCGTCGAGATCGTCGCCGAGGATGACGGCACCGACCCCAAGCGCGGCGCCGAGGTGGTCGAGAAATTCGCCAACCAGCACCGCGTGGACGTGGCCTTCGGCCCGCTGTTCAGCCATGTGGTGATCGGCGCGGCGCCGCGCGCGGGCGAGCTGAAGCTGCCCTATTTCGTGGTCTCCGAGGGCCATCACGTCGCCAGCGGGATGCTCAACCGCTACACGCTGCAACCGGGCATCACGGACGTGAAAAGCCAGGTGATCTCCATGGCCCCCTTCATCACCGAAACGCTGGGCAAGAAGGTCACGATGATCTTTCCCGATTACGGCTTCGGCTACGACCACCGCGACAATCTTGTTCCGGCGATCGAGGCGAATGGCGGCACGGTGCTGGAACAGATCGCGATTCCGCCGACCGAGACCTCCTTTACCAGGTATTTCCCGCGCATCCCGCGCGACACAGAGGTGCTCTATCACGTCATGGTCGGGCCTGCGGTGCTGACCTTCGTCAAGGAACTGGGCGAGTTCTTCGGCGGGCAGGGGCCACAGCTTTTCGGCTTCATCGACAGCCTTGAGGCGGTGGCGATCGACAGCCCCGGCCTCGACTTCCTCGAAGGCAGCTATTTCTGGGAAGGTATGTGCCGCCACGCGCAGCCCGACCAGTCCGCGCACGAGGCCGCCTATCGCGCCGCCGTCGGCGTGGATGAGCGCGGCGCCGCGCTGGCCGATCCGCGCGACATTTCCACCTATGGCCACATGTTCGGCTGCTGGGAGACGCTGCACGTCATCAAGGCGGGGATGGAGGCGGCGGGCTATGCCGGCCCGCAGCACCGCGCTGCCCTCATCGAGGCGGTCGAGGCGATGGAGCACATGCCCGAGGGGCTGGCCCATCCGCAGGGCGCCAAGCTCTTCAACGGGCGCACCCATCAGGTCTTTGGCCATCAGAACATCAGCCGGGTCGAGGGCGGGCGGCTTGTCCGCGTGCATCGCACCTCGATCGAGGATACGCTTTATCCAGACGAGGTGGATTATACCCGACAGCCGTTCTAAGGAGGCTCGCCCGTGGCGGTGACGCGCAGGCAGATGGTGCAGGGGCTGGCGCTTCTGGCGCTCGCGGGCTGTGGCGCGCCGCCGCCCCCCGCCGAGGCGGACGAGGTGGCGCGGCTTGCCGCCGCCATCTCGGCGCTTGGCCCCGACGTGGACCGCGAGGAGGCGGCGCGCGCCGCGCGCGTCAGCTTTGCGCACACGCACGCGCTGGCGCTGGAGTATCAGATCACCGACCCGCCGCTCATCCACAACACCAAGGTCAATATGGGGCTGAAGCCGCGCGGCCTGTGCTGGCACTGGGCGCGCGATATGGAGCATCGGCTCAAGCAGGAAGAGTTTAAGACGCTTGACCTGCACCGCGCGGTGGCCAATGCCGACAATGCCTTTCGGCTGGAGCATTCCACCGCCATCGTCAGCGCGAAAGGCGCGCCCTATGAGGCGGGCATCGTGCTCGATCCGTGGCGCAAGGGCGGGCGGCTGACATGGGCATCGGTGCGCGAGGATACCGCCTATGACTGGCAGGCGCGCAACGAGGTGATCGCGCGCAAGCTGGAGCGCGCCCATGGCCAGATCGTGACGCTGACCGACGATCAGCGCATCCTCATGGGCGTAGTGGAGTTCGTGCCCGAATGAGCGGGGCGCGGCGCTGATGGAATTCGGCCCCCATCTGATGCTCGCCACGCTGGAAGGCGCTGTGACGGCCGCCGTTCTCGCGCTGACGGCGGCGGGGCTGAGCCTTGTCTTCGGCGTGATGCGGGTGGTCAACATCGCCCATGGCGAGTTCTTCATGCTGGGCGCGGTGCTGGCGTGGTGGGTGACGCAGGCGGTGGCGGGGCCGTGGGGCTTTGCGCTGGCGCTCGTGGTCGCGCCGCTGCTGGTGGGTGCGCTGGCGGTGGCGGCGGATGTGACCATCCTCAGGCGTCTCTCCTACGACCCCGAGCGCACCATCGTCGCCACCATCGGCCTTCTTTACATCCTGCAACAACTCACGCTGATGACCTTCGGCCCCGATGCCCGCCCGGTGGTGGCCCCGTTCAACGCCCGCATCGCCCTGCCATGGGTCGAGCGGGGCCCGGAGGGCTGGGCGCTGATTTGGCCCTGGGGGCTGGGGACGACGAGCTACAAGCTGGCGGTGATCGGGGCTGCGGGCGCGGTGCTGGCCGCGCTGTGGCTGTTTCTGGCGCATAGCCGCGCGGGGCTGGTGATGCGCGCCACGCAGGCCGACCGCGAGATGGCCACCGCCTTCGGCGTGCCGGTGGAGCGGGTCTATGCGCTGACCTTCGGCCTTGGCGCGGCGCTGGCGGCGCTCGCCGCCGTGCTGATCGTGCCCATTCAGCAGGCGCATTACCTGATGGGGGCCGATCCGCTGCTTCTGTCGTTCATCGTGGTCATCATCGGCGGGCTGGGCAGCCTGCCCGGCACGCTGCTGGCGGCGGTGCTGATCGGGCTGTCGGACGGGATCATCTCGGTGTTCTTCTCGCCGACGCTGGCCAAGATCCTCGCCACGCTGCTGGTCGCGCTGGTGCTGGTGTTTCGCCCGCAGGGCCTTTTCGGGGCGCGCGGGCGATGAGGGCGCTGGCGCTGCACCTGGGCCTCATCGCGGCGCTTCTGGCGGCGCATTTCATCCTGCCCGCCTATCACCACGGCAACCTGGCGCGGGTGATGGTGCTGGCGAGCCTTGCGCTCGGCTACAACCTGCTGTTCGGCTATGCCGGCCTTCTGAGCCTTGGCCACGCGCTCTTCTTCGCGGCGGGCATGTACGGGATGGGCATGGGGGTGCAGCATCTGGGGCTTGGCGCGGGGGCGGGGCTGATCCTCGGGATCGCGTCGGGTGCCGTGGTATCGGCGCTTGTCGCGGCGCTGGCGCTGCGCACTTCGGGCGTGGCCTTCATGATCGTCACGCTGATGTTCGCGCAGGCGGGGTTCCTCGCCATCCTGCATTTCGGCGCGTGGACACGGGGCGACGAGGGCTTTGTTCTGGCGCAGGCGGGGCGCAGCCTCTTCGGCCTCGACCTGAGCGCCCCCGGCACGCGCTACCTGGCGGCGCTTGCGCTCTTTTCCACCTGCCTGCTCCTGAGCCTCGCGCTGGTGCGCGCGCCTTTCGGCAGGGTGCTGGTGGCGATCCGCGAGAACGAGGAACGGGTGCGGATGCTGGGCTATGACACGCAGGCGCACCGGTTTGCCGCGATGGTCGCCTCGGGCACGATGGCGGCGGCGGCGGGGGCGGTTTACGGGATGCTTTTCGGCTATGTCGGCGCGACATTCGCAAGCGTGCAATATTCGATCCTGCCGCTTTTGTGGGTGCTTCTGGGCGGCGCGGGCACCGTGCTCGGCCCGTTCATCGGCACGCTTTTCATGTTCTACCTCATCGACCTGGGTTCCGGCCTCACCACCGCCTACATGCTGATTGCCGGGGTGGTGCTGGTGGGGCTGACGCTGTTCGCGCCGCAGGGCATCATGGGCGAGGTGCGCCGCAGGCTCTGGCGGGGGCTGCCATGAGCCTTTTGTCGGTGCGCGGTCTTACCCGCGATTTCGACGGGTTGCGCGCGGTGGACGGGGTCGATCTCGACCTGGCGGCGGGCGAGGTGCGCGCGCTCATCGGCCCCAACGGCGCGGGCAAGACGACGCTGGTGGGCATGATCGCGGGCCGCATCGCGCCCTCGCGCGGCCGCGTGATCCTTGACGGGCGCGACATCACGCGCCTGCCCGCGCATCGCCGGATGCGGCTGGGAATGGCCTATACGTTCCAGATCACCTCCGTGTTCACGGGGCTGAGCGTGGCCGAGAACGTGTGGCTCGCCGCGCGGCGGCGGGTGCGCGGGGCGGGGCTGGCGCAGGCGGTGCGCGCGGCGCTGGCGCGGGTGGGGCTGGAGGGGCGCGCCGATCAGGTGGCGGGCGACCTGGCCTATGGCCATCAGCGCCTGCTGGAGATCGCCATGGGCCTCGCGCAGCGCCCGCGCCTTCTGATCCTCGACGAGCCGACCCAGGGTCTCAGCGAAGGCGAGATCGCGGGATTCCAGGCGCTTGTGCGCGATCTGGCGGGCGAGGTCACGATCCTTCTGATCGAGCACAACATGGCCGTTGTCATGGCCCTTGCCGAGCGGATCACGGTGATGGCGGGGGGGCGCATCCTTGCCGAGGGCACGCCGCCCGAGATCCACGCCAACCGCGCCGTGCAGGCCGCCTATCTGGGGGGCGATGATGCTGCGGATTGCTGATCTGCGTGCGGGATACGGCGCGGCGGAGGTGCTGCACGGCGTCTCGCTCGACGTGGCCCGCGGCGAAATCCTGTGCCTGATGGGCCGCAACGGCGCGGGCAAGACCACGCTTTTGCGCGCGGTCATGGGGCTGTTGGCGCCCATGGGCGGCGCGGTCTGGCTGGGCGAGGTGCGGCTTGACGCGCTGCCCGCGCATCGCGTGCCGCGCACGGGACTGGGTTATGTGCCGCAGGGCCGCCGTCTTTTCGCCGGGCTGAGCGTGGCCGAGAACCTTGAGGTCGGGCTGATGGCGGGGCAGGGCGGGGATGCCTTGCGCGATGAGGTGCTGGCGCTTTTCCCGCGCCTGCGCGACCGGCTGCGCCAGCGCGCCGAGACGCTCTCGGGCGGCGAGCAGCAGATGCTGGCGCTGGCGCGCGCGCTCTGCCTTGGCCCCCGCGCGCTTTTGCTCGACGAGCCGACCGAGGGGCTGCAACCCTCGATGATCGCCGCGATCCGCGAGGTGGTGGCCGCGCAGCGCGCCGCGGGGGTCGCGGTGCTTGTGGTGGAACAGCGTCTCGACGCGGTTCTGTCGGTCGCCGACCGGGTGGCGTTTCTCGAGAACGGACGGCTGGCCGAGGAGATGACAGCGGACGCGCTCCGCGCCGACCGGGCGCGCGCGGATCGCTACCTGGGCGTGTGAGGGCGCGCAGATCCCGTCACATGCACGGCACCCCGCCTAGCCGCCATGCCGCAACAACCGTTGTTTCTGGCGGTCCCAGTCGCGCTTGGCGTCGGTGGCGCGCTTGTCGTGGGTCTTCTTGCCCTTGGCGATGCCGATCTTGAGCTTGGCGATGCCGCGATGATTGAAATAAAGCACCAGGGGCACCAGCGTCATGCCCTTGCGCTGTGTCTCGCTCCACAGGCGCGACATCTCCTTTTTCGAGACCAGCAGCTTGCGGCGGCGGCGCTCTTCATGGCCGAAGGTGCGGGCCTGCTCGTAGGGTGCGATATAGCTGTTGACGAGCCATAATTCGCCATTGTCCACGGTGGCATAGCTCTCGGTGATATTGGCGCTTTTCTGGCGCAGCGACTTGACCTCGGAACCCTCGAGCATGATGCCGCATTCGAGATCCTCCTCGATGGCATAGTCGTGCCGCGCGCGCCGGTTCTCGGCGATCACCTTGTAATTCGGGTTGTCTTTCGGTTTGGCCATTGGCGGGTCATATCCCCGCGCCCGGAGGCTGTCCAGCGGATCGGGTGCCGGGCGCGCGCAATGCAGCCGCGCCCGCCCCTGCCCCGTCAAGCGGGCAACCCCTCAGTTGCAGGTATATCCGCCGTCCACCACGACTTCGGAGCCGTGGACGAAAGACGATTCGTCAGAAGCAAGGAACAGAACCGCCTGCGACACCTCTTCGGGCTTGCAGGGCCGGTCGAACAGGGTGGCGCCCATGATCGCGGCCCGCGCTTCGGGGTCGCCATGCAGCAAATCCCTGGTCATCGGCGTGTCGATGACGCCCGGATGGATGGAATTGACCCGGATTCCGTATTGGGCCAGATCGACCGCACAGGATTTGGTCAAAAGCCGCACCGCGCCCTTGCTGGCGATATAGGCCCCGGCCATCGGCGCGCCGACAAGGCCGTAGATCGACGAGATGTTGATGATCGAGCCGCCACCATTATCCTTCATCAGCGGCACACAGGCCCGGATGCCAAGATAGACGCCCCTGACGTTGATGCCAAAGAGCCTGTCCCACTCCTCGGGCTCGGTTTCATGGGCGGGTTTCAGGATCAGGATACCGGCGTTGTTCACCAGGATGTCGAGCCGGCCGGCCTTTTGCCGGACCGCTTCGGCCACCGCGGTCCAGTCGCTTTCGCTGGCCACGTCGTGCCTGATGAATTCCGCCTTGCCGCCCGCTGCACGGATGCCCTCGACCACGGCCTTGCCCGCGGTTTCGTCGATATCGGTGACAAAGACGGTCGCGCCCTCTGCGGCGAGCATTTCGCTATGGGTCTTGCCCATGCCCATGCCGCCGCCGGTGACGATTGCCACCTTATCGGATACTCGTCCCATTCTTTCCTCCTTGGCTTGATTTGATCGGGAAATTCGCGGCTGCCCTGCCGCTTGATGCCAGTCTCGCCCGTTCAGGCCGCCAGAACCGACGCCGGCGCGTCACCGCACAGGATATCGCCCGGATTTTCGGCGTCGTTACCGCCTGCTGGTGAGAAACAAACAGCGGGTGCCTCCTCCATCCCGAAGTTGCCGCGCGGGCCACCTTGCCATGAAAGGCACAGATCGCCGAGGGAAAAATGCGATCACCCGCGATATGGCGGGTCACGTCCCCCCTGGTCGAGGGGAACCTGCCGTCAGCGTCCTGCCGGCACCTCTTCGGCTTTTCTTGATCGCGCAAAGCCTGTAGCCGTGGACCTCCAGACCCAATCAAGGACCTCCCCGCGATGAACGACGACCGCAACAGCCTGTTTCGCGATGCCCATGCCGACCGCTCCGCCGCCGAGCAGATCCCGCAAACGCCGCAGACCCGCGCGCCCGCCTACCGGCTGGCCTTTGCCGACATGGATTTCCTGCTGCGCGACGAATTGCGCCCGGTGCGNNTGCAACTGGAACTGCTCAAGCCCGAGATGATCCTCAACGAACGCGGCATCCAGAGCACGGTGGTTCTCTTCGGCGGGGCGCGTATCCCCGAGCCGTCGCAGAAGGCCGGCGCGGGGACCGAGGCGCTGGCCGAGCTGTCGCGCTACTATGACGAGGCGCGCACATTCGCGCGGCTGATCACCGAGAAATCCGTCGCCAGCTATGGCCGCGAATACGTCATCGCCACGGGTGGCGGGCCGGGGGTGATGGAGGCGGGCAACCGCGGCGCGATGGATGCGGGGGGCGCGTCGATCGGGTTCAACATCGTGTTGCCGCACGAACAGGCACCCAATGAATATGTGACGCCGGGGCTGTGCTTCAACTTTCACTATTTTGCCATCCGCAAGATGCATTTCCTGATGCGCGCGCGGGCCGTCTGCGTGTTTCCCGGCGGGTTCGGCACGCTGGACGAGATGTTCGAATCGCTGACCCTGATCCAGACCGATCGCATGAAGCGCGTGCCCTTCCTGCTGTTCGGAGAGGCGTTCTGGCGGCGGATCATCAACTGGGAGGCGCTGGCCGAGGCGGGCACGATCAGCGCGGAGGATCTCGATATCTTCCACTTCGTCGAAACCGCGCAAGAGGCCATGGCGATCATCGAGGCATGGCAGGAGACAGAGGAAGAGGGCTGAGCGCGGATCAGATGATCTCGTCCTCGTCGAAAAGCGCCTCGGCCTCGATCTGGGCGGTGATGTCTTCGGCGGCGGCCTCGGCGCGGGGCGTTTCGGCGACGTGGAAAAGCGCGTCGCCCTCATAGACCACGGGCAGGTTGGTGCGGCCGATGACGATGCCGGTGGTGTCGGCCACGATCTCGTCCTCGACATCGCCGAAGGCATTGGCGACCGCACCCATCACCGTGCCGGGCGATACCGCCTCGCCAAGCCCCAGGTAACCGCGAAACAGCCCCCCGCGCGGCGCGCGATACCAGAGCGAGCGGCGGGCGCGCACGGGCTTCACGCGGGTGCGCGGCACGCCCCTTGCACCGATCATGCCGAGGCGGCGCATCACCCGCAGCACGCCGGCGACGCCGGTGCGCGCGGCAAACTCGTCAAAGCGCAGCCCCTCGCCGCCCTCGTAGAGCAGAACATCGACGCCCGCCTCCTCGGCGGCCATGCGCAGCGAGCCCTCGCGCAGCTTCGCTTCCATCATCACCGGCGCGCCGAACGCGGCGCCGAGCTCTGCCAGCCGCTCGTTTCCGGGGGTGAGGCGGAGCTGCGGCAGGTTGGTGCGGTGGATGGCCGCCGAATGCAGGTCGATGCCGACATCGGCGCGGCGCACCACCTCCTGCATGAAGATATGGGCAAGCTGCGACGCCATGGAGCCCTGCGCGACGCCGGGAAAGACCCGGTTGAGGTCGCGCCGGTCGGGCAGGTAGCGCGAATGGTTGAGAAAGCCGAAGGTGTTGACGATCGGCACGGCAAGCAGCGTTCCGGTCATCGCGGCGAGCGGCGCGGCCCGCAGCAGGCGGCGCAGGATCTCGACGCCGATCACCTCGTCGCCATGGATCGCCGCCGAGACGAACAGCACCGGCCCCGCCCGCCGCCCGTGGATCACCTCGACCGAGAGGTTGACGGGCGTGTGATTGGAAAGCTGGCTTACGGGGATATCGACGCGGGCGCGGGTGCCGGCGGCGATGCGCTGGCCGCCGATCTCGAATGCCGGGCGTCTCTCCATGGCCTGCTCCCTTCGTCATCACTTGTCTGGACAGGCGTTAAAGACCTCTGCTCGACCACGGTCAAGCGGTGAAAAGAGGACAGCGCCCGCATCCGCGCGCGCTACGCCATCCCCGCGCAGGCGGGGATCTTCCGGTCACAAGAGACCCTCGGGACAAGCCCGAGGGTGACGCGGCGCTCTCCTTGGCGTACTTGAAGCGCGCCGCGCGGGCAGGTAAGGCGGGCCATGTCCCCGGCGCTCCCTCCTGCCTGCCCTGTCTGCCGTGCGGCACCCGTGGCGGCGCTCGGGCGGTTCGACGGCAAGGGTTACTGGCGCTGCGAGACCTGCGGCGCGCGGGGGCTGAACCCGGCGCATTACCCCGACAGGGCCGCCGAGCGCGCGCAGTATGACTGGCACGAGAACCATGTGGACGATCCCGGCTATCGCCGCTTTCTCGACCGGCTTGCCGCGCCCTTGCGCGCGCGTCTTGCCCCCGGCTCGCGGGGCCTCGATTACGGCTGCGGGCCGGGGCCTGCGCTGGCGGCGATGCTGCGCGAGGCGGGGCACGGGGTGGCGGTTTACGATCCGTTCTATGCGCCCGATCCCGCGCCGCTGGCCGCGCGCTATGATTTCGTCACCTGCACCGAGGTGGCCGAGCATTTCCACGCGCCCGCGTCAGAGTTTGACCGGCTGGGGGCGCTGGTGCGCCCCGGCGGCCTGCTGGCGATGATGACGTGTTTTCAGACCGAGGATGCGCGGTTTGCAAATTGGCATTACCGCAAGGATCCGACGCATGTGGTATTCTACCGGGCTGAAACCTTCGGCGTGATTGCGGCGCAGCGCGGCTGGGGCTGCGAGGTCGTGGCGAGGAATGTGGTCTTTCTGCGCGTGCCGGGGGCATGACCACGGCCCTGCACGAGGAACGGCTGGCGGCGGTGCTGGCGGCGGTGGCGCAGGCGGGGGCGCGCACGGTCATTGATCTGGGCTGCGGCGAGGGCGATCTGATCGTGCGGCTGGCGCAGATGCCGGGGATCGCGCGCGTCACCGGCATCGAGATCGCCATGGACCGGCTGCGCGCGGCCGAGGCGCGGCTTGGCGCGCTGCCCGAGGCGGCGCGCGGCAAGGTGCAACTCGCCTGTGCCTCGCTCACCCACGGGCATCCGGCACTGAGAGGCTATGACTGCGCCTGCCTGGTGGAGGTGATCGAGCATCTGCCGCCCGGCGACATGAACAGGCTGGAGCGTGCGGTGTTTGCATGGATGCGCCCGGCACATGTGATCGTGACCACGCCCAATGCCGACTATAACCCGGTGCTTGGCGTGCCGCCTGCGCGGATGCGGCACCCGGAGCATTATTTCGAGTGGGGCCGCGCGCGCTTTGCCCGATGGGCTGGCGGGGTGGCCGCGCGCACGGGCTATGAGGCGGCCTGCCGCGATATCTGCGGGGCGCATCCTGCGTTTGGCGGGGCGAGCCAGATGGCGGTCTTTACCCGCCTTGACGCCTGAAGCCAGCGAGTTAGGGTGCCTGCACCTTCGGCAGAGCGAGGATTGTCCAGATGGAGCAACGACCCTACCCGGTTTGCGGCGGTGACCCCGGCGAGTCGGGGAGCGGCGCACCCGATGGCGCCCGCGCCCGCGCCTGCCGCGCCGGCAGGGGCGGGGCACGGCTGAACCTGTCCACCAGCCAGAGCCCGGGCTGAGATCCCGTGCGTCGCTCGCTTGGCCTTGCGGCCTATCTCGCGCTTGCGCGGCGCGGCGCGGCGGTGCGTTCGGCGCCCGGTCGGCCCCGACCTGCGGGGGCGGTGATCTGGGCCCATGCGGCGGATGCCGGGCGCGCCGATGTGCTCATCAATCTGGCCGAGCGGTTGGCGCAGCACAGGCCCGATGTCCACATGGTGCTGACCACAGCCGACGGCCCGCTGCGCAGCCATGGGCGCGTGACCTGGCAGGCGCTGCCGCCCGACACCCTGGCGGCGGCGGACGCGTTTCTGGGTCATTGGCGGCCCGATCTGGGCCTCTGGACCGGGGGAGATTTCAGGCCTGCGCTGCTTGTCAGCGCGGCGCGGGCGGCGGTGCCGCTTTATCTGGTGGATGCCGAGGCGGCGCTTATGGAACAGTCGAACTGGCGTTGGTTCCCCGATCTGGCGGGGGCGGTGCTGAGCGAGTTCGAGGAGATCCTCGCGCGTGACGAGGCGGCGGCGCGGCAGGCGCGGCGGCTGGGCGCGCCGCCGCAGCGCGTGACGGTTGCCGGGGTCTTGCGCGCCGGGGCCGTGTCGCTGCCCTATACCCTGTCCGACCGGGACGAGTTGGCGCAGATCCTGCGCGGCCGGCCGGTCTGGCTTGCGGCGATGGTGCAGCGCGAGGAACTGGAGACGGTGCTTGGCGCGCATCGCGAGGTGTGCCGGATGGCGCATCGCGCGCTCCTGATCGTGGTGCCCGACGGGCTGGAGGACAGCGACGCCATGGCCGGGGCGATAGACGCGGCGGGCTGGCGGCAGATCGCCTGGTCCGTCGGCGCGCTGCCCGATGAGGCGACGCAGGTGATCCTTGCCGATACGCGCGGCGAGATGGGCCTTTGGTATCGGCTTGCGCCGGTGACGTTCATGGGCTCGTCGCTGCTTGCGGGCCAGCACGGGCGCGACCCCAACGAGCCCGCCGCGCATGGCTCGGCGATCCTTTACGGTCCGAACGTGGCGCGCTATCTGACCCGCTACTCGCGCTATGCCGAGGCGGGGGCGGCGCGGATCGTGCGCGACACCGAGACGCTGGCGGCCGCCGTGCAGGGGCTCTTGCCGCCCGACCGGGCGGCGGCGATGGCGCACGCGGCGTGGGATGTTGCCTCGCGCGGGGCCGACGTGATGGACCGGGTGGTGGACATGGTGCTCGACCGGCTCGACCGGGAGGAGGCGGCGCGGTGAGGCCGCGCCCCTTCTCGCGGGCGGGCTTGCGGGCGCTGCTGCTGGCCTCGGCCTGCTGGTGGACGGCGCGGGCGACCGCGCGGCGGATGGCGCGGGCGGGCTGGCGCGCGCCGGTGCCGGTGATCTCGGTGGACAGTCTTGCGGGCGATGTCGCGCTGCCGGGGGTGCTGGCGGTGATCGGGCGGCTACAGGGCAGGGGCCTCTCGCCGGTGGTGGTTATGGGGCGGGACGGGCCGGCGGCGGTGAGGGTTGACGCGCGCGGCCATACCTGTGCGCAGGTCGGTGGCGCGGCGCTGCTCGCGGCGGCCTTTGCGCCGACATGGGTGGCGGGCGACCTGGTGGCGGGCGCGCGGGCTGCCTGCAAACATGCGCGGGCTTATGGTTCCTCCGCGGATTGCATCGTGCTGTCCGGCGCGGCGTATGATCCGGGTCTCGACAAGGACTTGTCCGTGGCGGTCGTCGATGCCGCGCGCGGTTTCGGCAACGGGTTATGCCGTCCTGCGGGCCCCTTGCCGGAGCCGCTGGCGCCGGCGCTGGCGCGGGTGGACATCTGTCTGACCATCGGCCCGCCCGCCGCGCAGGCGCAATTCGCCGCAGCCTGGGGGCAGGCGATCCCCGCGCCGCATATCGAGGGACGCATGGCCGCGCTGGCGACCGGGATGGACTGGCACGGCCTGCGCGCCCTGGCGTTTTCGGGGGCGGGCGAGCCGGGGCATTTCCTTGCCGCGCTGCGCGGTCTCGGGGCCGAGGTTGCGCGCGCGGTGACGCTGCCGGCGGGGGGGCCGCCCGGCCCTGCGCTGGTCGCGCGGCTGCGGCGCGAGGCGGCGATCCTTGCCGCGCAGCTCGTCACCACCGAGGCCGATGCCGTGTGCCTGCCCGGTGATCTGCGGCGCGAGGTGCTGGTTCTGCCGATGCGGTTGCGGGTTGCGGACTGGGGCGCGCTCGACGCGGCGCTCGATCAGCTGCCGCTCGGATGAGGCGCGCGCGCAGGGCGCCCCGGCAGGACAAGGCTATCCGCCGCGGCCTTGCGGGTGGGTGCGGGCATAGACCGCCATCAGCCGCGCGGTATCGACGGCTGTATAGGCCTCGGTGGTCGAGAGCGAGGCATGACCCAGAAGTTCCTGTATGGCGCGCAGATCGCCGCCCGCGTTCAGCAGATGCGTGGCAAAGCTGTGGCGCAGCGCGTGGGGCGTGGCGGTGGCGGGCAGGCCCAGCTGCGCGCGCACCCGTTCCATGACCTTCTGGATCGGGCGCGGCCCCAGCGCACCGCCGCGCGCCCCGTAAAAGAGCGGCGTGGCGGCGGTGATCGGATAGGGGCAGAGGCGGGCATAATCCGCCACGGCGGCGCGGGCGGGCGCGATCACCGGCACGATGCGCTCGCGGCCGCCCTTGCCGGTGATGCGCAGCACCCCGGCCATGGGCAGCGCCGCGCCGGTAAGGCCGAGCGCCTCGGATATGCGCAAGCCGCAGCCGTAGAGCAGCGTCACCACCGCCCGGTCGCGCGCGGCGATCCAGGGGGCGGGGGATTGCGTGTCCATCCGGTCGATCACCTCGCGCGCGGCGTCTTCGCTCAGCGGGCGGGGCAGCTTGCGGGTGAATTTCGGGCTGCGCGCCGACAGAACGGCGGTCGGCTCGAAGCCCTCGCGCTCGGACAGCCAGCGATAGAAGCTCCTGATCGCCGAGAGCCTGCGCGCGAGCGAGCGCGCCCCAAGCCCCGCCCCGCGCTCGTGCGCCATGAAGGCGCGCATGTCGGTGGTAGTGATCCGCGCCAGCGCGCCCAGCCCCTGCGCGCCGCCGTGATGTCGGGACATGAAGGCGAGAAAGGCGCGCAGATCGCGCGCATAGGCGTCGATCGTGTGATCCGACGCGCCCTCCAGCGCCTTTTGTCCGGCCAGCCATGTCTCGAGCGCGTCGCGGGCGGCCGGGCTTATCACGACAGCCAGCGGCGCATCGCCCGCTCGAACACGCCCGCGAAGAACGCCAGAAGGTCGGTGCCCTGTTGCGGGCCGAACCGGTCCGGGTCCTCGGACCCCATCACCAGCATCCCCGGCAGCCGGTCCGCCCCGAAATCGAGCAGGAGGCACGCCTCCGAGCGGATGCGGGCGGCGGCGCGGCCATAGATGCGCGCCTCGCCCGCCGCGATCCGGCGCAGCGTCACCGGCCGCGCGGGCGCGTTGCGCCCCCCGGTAAGCCATGACCGGACAAAGCCCGGTTCGCTCAGCGAGAGCACCTCGCCGGGTTCGCCCAGGGCGACCGGGCCGCTGTCGCCATGGGCCGTTTCGAGCACGAGCCGCACCGCGTCCACCCGCAGGATATGGGCCACCTCGCCATCGAGATCGCGCATGAAATCCTCGAACTCCATCGGGTCGAGCATCCGCAGGATGGCGCGATGCACCTGGTTGGTGCCGGCGAGGTTGTCATAGGCGGCCGCGATCACCGAACGGTGGGTGGCCTCCAGCCGGTCGAGCCGCGACTCGAGCCGGTCCATGGCGATGCCGCGCATATCGACGATATTTTCGCCCATGGCGCGCTCGCTGGCGGTGGTCAGGGCGCGCATCAGGGCCTTGTCGTCAAGGATCATGTCGGGCTGCGCGATGATTCGTTCGCGCAGCGCGTCGGTGATCGGGGTATCGGTGCTCTGGCGGGTGCTGCTCATTCGGGGCCTCTGGTCTTTTTGCGGGGTTATACCAGAAGGCCGCCGGCAATGCCGCAAGAAATTTCGTTTTTTCGGTCGGGCCGCCGTCATTCGGCCCGGCCCGAGGATCGCTGGCGGCAGGAGACCCTCGGGTCGCGCCCGAGGGTGACGGACGGGCGGGCTCAGAGGTCGAGCGCGCCCTGGGCGGTGCTGTCGGTCTCTCGCGCGGCCTTCTTGTAGGGGTTGCCGTGG
Organism: Roseovarius sp. UBA6167; assembly: GCA_002428225.1. Taxonomy (GTDB): domain Bacteria; phylum Pseudomonadota; class Alphaproteobacteria; order Rhodobacterales; family Rhodobacteraceae; genus Roseovarius. The sequence continues at coordinate 52,803 of DIUD01000076.1, forward strand.
CGCAGCGGCGTGTTGACGGCGCGCGGGCCCTTCTCCATCGCCTCTTCGACGGTGATGATTTGCAGGCGCGGGACGGGATCGAAGCCGTCCACCTGAAACGTGCCCGCGCCGCGCGCCCAGTCGAGCATCGGCTTGGTCGGCGGGGTCAGGGTCAGGAAAATGCCGATCTGCGCCTGTTGTTCGGTCACGGTGGCGTCAAGGTCCTTGACCATCGCCACGCCCACGTTTTTACCGCCCTTCACGCTGACAATGGCCACGTGTTCCTTGGCGGGGCCAAAGCGGAACAGGCCGTCAATGCCGCCATCCGCGCCCTTCTTGCCGCCGCCCTGCGGATAGGCCTTGATCAGGCCACAGGCCCATTTCTCGAATTCCTTCTTGGTCTTGTCGTCGCGCTCAAAGAACTCTCGCGCCCCGCCGATATCCTGCGGCACGCCGTGGACGGTGAATTCCGCCTGCCCCTCGAACGCGTCGTATAGCCGGGTTTCGATCAGGTTGATCGCCAGATGGGTGATGTCGATGCCGATCCATTGGCGGCCCAGTTTTTGCGCCGCGTGAACGGTGGTGCCGCAGCCGCAGAACGGATCGAGCACCACATCGCCGGGGTTGGACGAGGCGGCGAGGATGCGTTCCAGCAGGGCGACGGGTTTCTGGGTGGGGTAGCCGAGGCGTTCTTGGGAAAGACCCTGAAGAGGGCGGATGTCAATCCACACACTTCCCGCCTTTGGCCCTATGCTATCATTCAAATAGAGCTTTCGACGAAGACGCCCGTCCTTCTTTGGTGGATACCAAATGCGGCCTTGTGCATCTAATCTTTCCATCTCTTCGCGCGACACGCGCCAACCTTTGGACGGCGACGGATAGCCTTTGAAATCATATGTTAAGTTGGGTCGCGGATTGGGACTATCGAGCGGCGCTAGATGATAAGGCCCCTTCCCGTCATGGTCATCTTTGTTAAAGCGTTTAGTGTAATCTTCATCGGGCTCTATGTGAGTGTTGTGAAACGTATAGGTGTCGGACTTCGAGTAGAATAATATAATGTCCTGATCGTCAGAAAACTTTCGACGCGCATCGCCTTTTGTGACGGAGCGCCGCCAAACAATCTCGTTCCGAAAATTCTTCGCCCCAAACACAGCATCCAGCAATATCTTCAGGTAATGGCTCGCCGTCGGGTCGCAGTGCAGATAAAGCGATCCGGTGGGGCGCAGCACCCGGTGCAACTCCACCAGCCGCACCGCCATCATGGCCAGATAGGCCGTCATCGGGTTCTTGCCCAGAAACCCCACCATGGCGTCGAGCATCTTCGCCGCCTCCTGATAGGGGCTGTCGCGCAGCTCGATCAGCGCGCGGCCCGACACCATGTCATCCCAGTGCCATGTGTCGTCAAAGGCCGCGATCTGCGCGCCCGAAACCTGCCCCGATTCATCCTTGAACAGATGCGAATAGGTGGCGTTGGAATTGAACGGCGGGTCGAGATAGATCAGGTCAACGCTCTCGTCCGCGATATGGTTGCGCAGCACTTCGAGGTTGTCGCCGTAATAGAGATGATTGCCCATGGCCTGTGTCCCGCCTCCTCGCCGCGCCGAGTATGCCCCGGTCAGGTTAACCGGCAGTTTAGGCGCGCGGGCCGGCGGCTGTCCATGGGGGCTGTCGCTTTCCTCTTTCTGCGCGGCGCCCGCCCCGCCTATAGTGGCGCGCGAAAGGCGGGGCAGGGGCATGGCGGAAACCGGCGCGTTCAACATCGTGATCGTCGCGCAGGGCGGGCGGCTGCAATACGAGGCGGTGATCCTTGCCGCCTCGCTGCGCGCGATGTCGCCGGGGTTTGCCGGCCGCCTGCTTGTGGCCGAGCCGCAGCCGGGGCCGCTCTGGCCCAGTGATCCGCGCATCAGGGGCGAGGGGACGCGCGCGCTGCTCGAAGGGCTGGGCGCCGAGATCGTGCCCTTCGAGAGCCGCTGTTTCGGCCATGCCTACCCCTATGGCAACAAGATCGAGGCGCTCTTGTCGCTGCCCGAGGACGAGGCGTTCGTGTTCTTCGACACCGACACGCTGGTGACGGGGGACATCATGCAGGTGCCGTTCGATTTCGCGCGCCCCACCGCGTCGCTGCGCCGCGAGGGGACCTGGCCGCAGATCGAGCTTTACGGCCCCGGCTATGGCGCGATCTGGAAATCGCTCTACGACAGGTTCGGGCTGGACTACGAGAGCTCGCTCGACCCGAGCCAGCCCGACGAATACTGGAAGCGCTATCTCTATTTCAACGCGGGTTTCTTCTTTTACCGCTGCCCGCGCGTCTTCGGGCGGCGTTTCCTGGATTACGCGCTGGCGATCCGCGACGATCCGCCGCCCGAACTGGTCTGTCAGCCGCTCGATCCCTGGCTCGACCAGGTCGCCCTGCCGCTGGTCATTCATGGCTTGGGCGGCGGGCGCGACACGCTGCCCGAGGGGCTTCTGGATGGGGAGGTGAGCTGCCATTATCGCGCGCTGCCGCTGCTCTATGCGCGCGAGAGCGATCACGTGGTCAGGGTGCTGGAGGAGGTGACCGCGCCCCACCGGATCAAGAAGGTTCTCAAAGAGCATGAGCCGATCAAGCGGATGATCTACCAGGGGCGGGGGCAAAAGGTGCGCGCGCTTTTCGACCGTGACGACCTGCCGCCGCGCGAGCAGGCGATCCGCAACACGATCAAGCGCAACGGCTTCTGGATGCGGTGAGGGGCGCGGGCGGTGCGCGCGGCCGCTTGTCCCCACGCCCTTGCGCCGCGAGGAAAGGTGCGCGCCGCGCCCGACCGGCGGCGTTGATCGCCAGACGGTGAGGATTTGGCATGTCTGTTCTCTCGCTGGCCGTTGCATGGGGCGTTGCGATGCCGTATCCCGAAAGGCAGGAATTTGAAAAGGAGGCGCGCCCCATGGCCTATGGTTTCGACACATTACAGATCCACGCGGGCGCCCGGCCCGATCCGGCGACGGGCGCGCGGCAGGTGCCGATCTACCAGACCACCGCCTATGTGTTCCGCGATGCCGAACACGCGGCGGCGCTGTTCAACCTGCAGGAGGTGGGCTATATCTACTCGCGCCTGACCAACCCGACCGTGGCCGCGCTTCAGGAGCGCGTCGCCACGCTCGAGGGGGGCGCGGGGGCGGTATGCTGTTCCTCGGGGCATGCGGCGCAGATCATGGCGCTGTTTCCGCTGATGGGGCCGGGGCTGAATGTCGTGGTCTCCACGCGCCTTTATGGTGGCTCGATCACCCAGTTCAGCCAGACCATCAGGCGTTTCGGCTGGGAGGCCCGGTTCGTCGATATCGACGATGCGGACGCGATCAACGCCGCGATCGATGACAACACCCGCGCGATCTTCTGCGAATCCATCGCCAATCCGGGCGGGCACATCGCCGATCTCGACGCGCTTGCGAAAATCGCCGACAGGGCCGGTTTGCCGCTTGTCGTGGACAACACCCTGGCCACGCCCTACCTGTGCCGCCCGATCGAGCATGGCGCGACGCTTGTGGTGCATTCGATGACCAAGTTCCTCACCGGCAACGGCACGGTGACGGGGGGCTGCGTGGTGGATTCGGGCAAGTTCGACTGGTCGGCCTCGGGCAAGTTTCCCTCGCTGTCGGACCCCGAACCCGCCTATCACGGGCTGAAATTCCACGAGACCTTCGGGCCGCTCGCCTTCACCTTTCACGGCATCGCTGTGGGGCTGCGCGATCTGGGCATGACGCTCAACCCGCAGGCGGCGCATTACACGCTTCTGGGGATCGAGACGCTGTCCTTGCGGATGCAGCGCCATTGCGAGAATGCCGAGCGGGTGGCGGGCTGGCTGGAGCAACACCCGGCGGTCGCGGGCGTGACCTATGCCGGGCTGAAATCCTCGCCCTGGCATGACCGGGTGGCGCGGATCTGCCCCAGGGGCGCGGGCGGGCTGTTCACCGTGGCGCTCAAGGGCGGCTATGACGCCTGCGTGCGGTTCGTCGATGCGCTGGAGCTGTTCAGCCATGTGGCGAACCTCGGCGATACCCGCAGCCTGGTCATCCACTCCGCCTCGACCACGCACCGGCAACTGACCCCCGAACAGCAGGCAGCCGCCGGGGCCGCGCCCGACGTCGTGCGCATTTCCATCGGGATCGAGGATGCCGCGGACCTGATCGCCGACCTCGACCAGGCCATCGCCCGCGCCGGCGGTTAAGCGCGCAAGGGGCCGCGCGCCGGTATTGCGCGCGGCTCGTGTGGTTGGCCTCGGGACAGGGCTGCGCTACAGTCGGGCGAGAGACGGACGACTCCGTGCAATGGTGTGAGCGTGTCAAGACGGCAATGATGAAACCGAATTTCGCCCTCGACCTCTCATTCGACGGCATTGCCCTGCTGCACCGCGCGGGCGAGGAGGATTGGCATGTCGTGGGCGAGGTTGCGCTCGACACAAGCAACCTTGAGGGCGATCTGGCCGCGCTGCGCGCGCGGGCGCAGGCGCTTGCGCCGTCGGGCATGGCAACGCAGCTCATCATCCCCGAGGAGCAGATCCGTTACCTCGACCTGCCCGCTGCTGCCGCTGCCGCTGGCGATTACGATGCGGCGGCGGCGGATGCGCTCGATGGGGCCACGCCCTATGCACTGAGCGACCTGGTGTTTGACTGGACGGTTGCGGGAGATCGCCTGCAGGTGGCCGCCGTCACGCGCGAGACGCTGGAAGAGGCTGAGGCCTTTGCGCGCGAGCACGGCTTCAACCCGGTCCGCTTCGTGGCGCGGCCCGATGCGGCGATCTATGCGGGCGAGCCGGATTTCGGCCTGGCCGAGAGCGCCGTGGATCGCCTCGTCACGGCCGAGCCGCTGGCCGGGCCCGACCCGGACGCCGAGGCCCCGCTCCTCTTCGCGTCGATCCGCGCCGAGCGCGCCGAATTTCCCGCCGCTGCGCCGAAACTCGACGGGGCCGTGCGCTTTACCCCCGCTCCGCCGCTGCCCGACATGGAGGTGCGCGCGTTCGTCGGCGCGGCCCGCGCCAGCCTCGCGCCGCCGACCCCCGCAGCAGAGGACGTGGCCGGCGCGAACGTATCGTCAGCATCGCCCCGGCCTGTTCCTGTCCCGCGGATCACGGTTCCGCCAGTCGCGGCACCCGAGGACGAGGCCGAGCGACTGACCATCTTCGGTGCGCGTCAGTCGCAATCCGCGCGCAGAAGCAAGCCGCGGTTTCTGGGGCTGATCCTGACCGCCGCGCTGGTGATTGTGATGATCGGGGTTGCCGCCTTTGCCGCGATCTTTCCAGATAGCGGGCTGGGGCGCATCCTTTGGGGGCCAGAGCCGCAAATCGCCGTGACCCCGAACATTCCGGAACTCGCCGATAGTAGCGCCGCGCCCGCGCCCGATCCGGCCGCAGCAGCCCCCGAAGCCGAGCCTGCGCCGGATCCGGTGCCCTCTGCCCTGCCTCCTCCCGCCGGGATCGCCACCCTGCCCGAGGCGCCGCTCGAACACGAGACCGGGACGCCCCCCGCAGTCCCCGCCCCCCCGCGATGGACCGCGCCGCGCAGCCCCGAGGAAGCGCGCGCGCGCTACGCGGCCACCGGCATCTGGCCAGAAGCGCCCGCGCCCCCGAACGAGCCGCCGACCGATACGCTTGATGCACTCTACCAGACCTCGATCGACGAGCCGTTGGAGTTTGGCGATGCGGTGGCGCTGCCCGCGGCGCGCGCGCTGGCCGCCGACGCGCGCCCGCCGCTGCCCGCGCCCCCGCCCCCGCCGGGCCATAGCTTTGCGCTCGACGCGCGCGGGCTTGTCATCGCGACGCCCGAGGGGGCGCTGACCCCGAGCGGCGTGATCGTGCGTGCGGGCCCGCCGCCGGTGCGCCCCGAGACCATGCCGCTTCGCGCCACGCCGATCCCGGGCCTGACACCCACGCCCGAGGCGCTCGCCGCGCGCGAACGGCAGTCGGCCATTCGCCCGCGCCCGCGCCCCGAGAATCTGGGCGAACAGCAGGAACGCGGCGCGCTTGGCGGGCGCAGCCGCAGCGAACTGGCGGTGCTGCGCCCGCGGTTGCGCCCCGCCGCGCTTGTCGCCGCGCCGCCGCTTGATGCCGCGGCTATTGAATCGGCCCTTGAGGAGGCCACCGAACAGGCCGTCGCCGCCTCGCTCAAGCCGCGCCTGCGCCCGCCGTCGCTAGAACAAGCGGTGCGCCGTGCGTCCGCGGCCCCGAGCGCGCCCGCGCCGCAACGCGCCCCGGCCTCCGGGGCCGAGGCCGACGACGGCGAGCCGGAACTCGCCCGCACCGCCGCCGCGCCGCGCATCCCCACCTCGGCCTCGATCGCGCAACAGGCCACCACCCGCAACGCGATCAATCTGCGTCAGGTCAACCTCATCGGGGTCTATGGCACGCCCGCCAACCGCCGCGCGCTGGTGCGCCTCGCCAATGGCCGGTATCAGAAGGTGCAGGTGGGCGACCGGATCGACGGCGGGCGCGTCTCGGCCATCGGAAATGACGAATTGCGCTACACGAAGGGCCGCCGGGATGTCGTGCTGCGCCTGCCCAGGGGCTGAGGCGCGGTGCCCCCTCCCGCACAAGGATAGGAGAGCCGATGGCCGGGTTCCTGTTTCAGGCGACGGTGTTTCTTCTGGCCATGGTCATCGCCGTGCCGATTGCCGCGCGGCTGGGCTTTGGCTCGGTGCTGGGCTATCTGGCGGCGGGCATCGTCATCGGTCCGGTGCTGGGGCTGGTCGGCGGGCACGAGACCGCCGAGTTGCAGCACATGGCCGAATTCGGCGTGGTGATTATGCTGTTCCTCATCGGGCTGGACCTGAAGCCGCGCGCGCTTTGGGACATGCGCCACAGGCTTCTGGGGCTGGGCGGGCTTCAGATCGTGCTGACCACGCTGACCGTGATGTCGGCCGCGATCTGGCTGGGGCAGGTCTGGACGGTGGGGCTGGCCGTCGGCATGATCTTTGCCCTGTCGTCCACCGCCATCGTGCTCCAGACGCTCAACGAGAAGGGGCTGATGCAGACGGGCGGCGGGCGCTCGGCCTTCTCTGTGCTGCTCACGCAGGATATCGCGGTCATCCCGATGCTGGCGTTTCTGCCGCTGCTGGCCTTGCCGCGCACCGCGGGGCAGGTGTTCGGCGCGGCGCGTGACCGCGCCGGGAGTGCCGTGCAAGGCGGCGGGGCCCATGAGGCAGCGCAGAATTTCATCGCCGGTCTGCCCGGCTGGGCCGCGACGCTTGTCACCATCGCTGCGGTCGGTGCGATCATCCTTGTGGGCACCTATCTGACGCAGCCGGCCTTTCGCTTTATCCATACCGCGCGGTTGCGCGAGATGTATACCGCGCTCGCACTGCTGATCGTGGTGGGGATCTCGTTTCTGATGATGCTGGTGGGTCTCTCGCCCGCGCTCGGGGCCTTTCTTGCGGGCGTGGTTCTTGCCAACAGCGAATTCCGGCACGAGCTCGAGAGCGATCTCGCGCCCTTCAAGGGCCTGCTGCTGGGGCTGTTCTTCATCACCGTCGGCGCGGGTATCAATTTCACCGTGCTCACCGGCGCGCCTCTCATGATCATTGGCATGGCCCTTGCGGTGATCCTCGCCAAGGGGGTGATCCTCTATATCCTCGGACGCGCCTTTGCCCTGCGCAAGCGAGATCTGTGGCTGTTCACCCTGTCGCTGGCGCAGGCTGGTGAATTCGGCTTTGTCCTCGTGGCGTTTTCCGATCAGCAGAACGTGCTGCCGCGCGGCATGGGCGAGGTGCTGCTTCTGGTGATCGCGCTGACCATGCTGATCACGCCGCTGCTGTTTCTGGCCTACGAGTGGCTGTCGCGGCGGATGCAGGAGGGGAGCGAGACTCCCGAGGCCGACGAGATCGACAGCACCGGCCCGGTCATCATCGCCGGGATCGGGCGTTTCGGGCAGGTGGTCAACCGGCTGGTGCGTGCAAGCGGATTCGAGACCGTGGTGCTCGATCACGATCTCGGCACGATCCAGAGGATGCGGCGCTTTGGCGTCAAGGGCTTTTTCGGCGATCCGACACGGCCGGATCTGCTTCATGCCGCCGGTCTGGGAGAGGCGCGCGTCCTTGTCGCCGCGCTCGACAACCCGGATGGCTGCGTGCGCCTGGTCAGTTTCGCGCGCCGCGAACGGCCCGACCTGCATATCGTGGCGCGTGCGCGTGACCGCGCCCACGTGTTCCGGCTCTACCAGGCGGGGGCCAACGACATCGTGCGCGAGGTCTTTGACAGTTCGCTGCGCGCCGGGCGCTATGTGCTGGAGAACATGGGGCTGAGCGAATATGAGGCGGCGGAGGCGGAAAAGACCTTCTACCGCCATGACCGCGAGATGGTGCGCGAGCTGGCCGCGCTCTGGGATCCGAACGTGCCGATGCAGGAGAATGTCGCCTACATGACCCGCGCCCGCGAGCTGGAGGCCGAATTGCAGACCATGCTTCTGTCGCAACTCGAAGAACAGAGCACCGTGCCCCAGGCGAGACCGTCCGGGGCGGGCGGGTGAGCGGCGCGGCGAGACCCGGCTTCCCGCCGTGCGGCTTTGCAGGTAAAGGAACGGGGCGAGGTTGACACGGGGAGAGCGACCATGATCACCGCCTATGCGCGCGAGGGCGAGGGGCTGCGCGTCCTCGATAACGGCGATGCGACCGCGCCGATCTGGGTGGACCTCTTTCAGCCCGACGGCGGTGAATTGGCGCTGATGTCCGGGCGCGCGGGGATCGACTTGCCCACACGCGCCGATCAGGAAGAGATCGAGCAATCCTCGAGGCTCTACCTCGAGGAGGGCGTGCCGGTGATGACAGTGCTCTTGCCGTCGCGCACCGGCGGCGAGATGATGCAGATGGGGCCAGTGACCTTCATCCTGCGCCCCGCGCAGCTTATCACCATCCGGCATCACGCGCCGCGCCCGTTCGAGACATTTCCCGCGCGTGCGGGCAGATCCTCGCTCGGCTGCGCCACGGCCGAGGCGGTTCTGGTGGGGCTGCTCGAAGATATCATCGACCGGCTTGCCGATATCACCGAGCAGAGCGGGCGCGAGATCGACGTCATTTCGCGCCGCGTCTTCGGCCCCGACAAGATGAGCACCGAGGATCACCGCTCTGCCCTGCGCGAGATCGGGGCCTCTGATACCCGCGTCATGCATCTGCGCGAGAGCCTGATGACGCTCGAGCGGATGCTGGGGTTCCTCATGCCCGTGTTCGACAAGATGCGCACCGCAAAGGCGCTGCGGGCCATGCTCAAGACCCATTACCGCGATGCCCGCACCATCGCCGAGCAGGCAAGCTATCTGCAACAGAAGACGGCGCTTTTGCTCGAAGCGACGCTGGGGATGATCAATATCGAGCAGAGCGCCATCATCAAGATCTTCTCGGTGGTCGCCGTGGCCTTCCTGCCGCCGACGCTGGTGGCCTCGATCTACGGGATGAACTTTACCCATATGCCCGAGCTTGACTGGCCTTTGGGCTATCCTCTGGCGCTGGTGCTGATGATCTGTTCGGCGGTCGGGCCGATGTGGTTTTTCCGGCGGCGGGGCTGGCTGTGAGGGGGGCGATTTACGCGATCAGGCCCTGACGGTGGATGAGGTGAAAGCGCCCGTCGCCATCCTCGCCCATGAGCGAGAGCGCGTCGATCACGAAGGGGCGCGGCAGGAGCGGGGCGAGGGTTGGCGCAAGCGCGTCTGCCACCGCGTCGAGGGTTGCGGACGGCAGATCGCCGGTGAGGGTGATGTGAAAGCGAAAGGCGTCCATCACATAAGGATAGCCCCATGCGCGCAGGTTGGCCTCATGCGCGGGCGACAGGCCCGCGGCCCGGCGACGCGCCATCTCGGCCTCGGTCGGGGGGGCGCGGAACGGATCGAAGGCGCGCACCGTGGCGGCTGCCAGCGCGTTGAGCGCGGTCTCGTCCCCGACGGGGCTCAGCGCCAGAACGCGGCCAAGCCGGGCGATCTCAAGCGTGTCGAGCGTGACCCGCGCCTCGCCCGCGCCGAAGGCGGCGAGCGCCTCGGCGAGCGCCTCTTCGGTCTGGCCGGGGGCAAGGCGAAAGGGCGGCTTCATCGTCGCGTGCAGCCCGTATTTGCGCGGCGTCGCGGTGATCTCTGTCAAGGGCAGGTTCAACGCGGGATGCGGGCAGGCGGTGCCGGTGAGCGGGTCCCAACCGAGCCAGGCGGCCCCGAATTCGGCCAGCGGCCCCGGCGGGGGCGTAAAATAGAGCGCGTAGCGGACAAATGGCATGGGGTCTCTCGTCTGTTGCGGGGCAGATGCCAGAAAGGCACGACAGCGGCATGACAGAAGACCCCCTCCGCGCCAATGCGCAAATCGTGTCGCCGCACGCGGTGCGGCGCGGGGGCGGGGGCGCGTCGCACGGGCGGCGCGTGGCCTTCTCGGGGGTGGCTTTGACAAGCATCGTGCCGGGGAGCATAACCGCCTCAGGATAACGCCCGGAGGCCCCGTGACAACGCCGCTTTTCGATCTGCCTGCCGTGCCGCTCGTGCCTGTCGAGGGCGGCGCGCAGGGCTATCCGGTGCGCCGCATCTTCTGCGTCGGGCGCAATTACGCCGCCCATGCCGCCGAGATGGGGGCCGCGGTGGACCGCGAGGCGCCGTTCTATTTCACCAAATCGGCCCATGCGCTCTGCCTGGGCGGCGCGACCATCCCCTATCCGCCCGGCACATGCGACTGTCATCACGAGGTGGAACTGGTCGTGGCGCTCGGCGGGCCGGCGTTCCGGGTGCCCCAGGCCGGGGCGATGGCCGCGGTCTGGGGCTATGGCTGCGGTATCGACCTGACGCGGCGCGACCTGCAGGGGCATGCCAAGGACAAGCGGCGGCCCTGGGACCTGGGAAAGGATTTCGAGAATTCCGCAATCATCGGCGCGCTGACCCCGAAGACGCGGTTTGGCGGGATCGGCGATCAGGCGATCCGCCTCGACGTGGACGGCCGCCGCGCGCAGGAGGCGCGGCTGTCGGAGATGGTCTGGTCGGTGCCCGAGATCATCGCCCACCTGTCGCGCTTTTATCACCTTGGCGCGGGCGATCTGATCTATACCGGCACACCGGCAGGCGTGGGGCCGGTGGTGCCGGGCAACGTGCTGCGCGGCGAGATCGAGGGGCTGGCGCCGCTCGACCTCACCATCGGCGCGAAGGAATAGGCGCTGCGGCGCGGGGTGCTGTCGAGCGGACGGGATGCGGGCATGGCACCGGATCGCCGTGATCGAACCGGCACAAGGTTGCCACGAAAAGCCGCCACGGCACGAATGACTGTTTTCGGTGCCGCGCGAAGGGGCTACAGAAGGGATTACATGAGTGCAGACAGTCGAAAGGACGCTGAAAATGAGATTCGTGGTGATTGGCCTTGTGGCCTGTATGACGCTGGCGGCATGTCAGACGGTTCAGGGGGCGGGGCGCGATGTCGAAAACGCCGGAAAGGCGCTGGAAAAAGCGGTTGAGTGACCGCCCGGCCCCGGGCCGGCCCTTGGCCGGCTGAGCGGAGGTAAGGAGGGCGCGAGAGGATACGCGCCCCTTGGCGTGGTCACAGGCTGGCGTCGAGCGCGGCGAGAATCGCGTCACCCATCTGGGTGGTCGAGACCGGCGTGCCGCCCTCGGGGCCCATCAGATCGGCGGTGCGCATCCCGTCGGCAAGGACCTTTTCCACCGCCCGCTCTACCCGCGCGGCCTCGTCGCCCAAGTCGAACGAGTAGCGCAGCGCCATGGCAAAGCTGAGGATGCAGGCGATGGGATTGGCCAGCGCCTTGCCCGCGATGTCGGGGGCCGAGCCGTGCACCGGCTCATAGAGCGCCTTGGGCCGGCCATTGGCCATCGGCGCGCCGAGCGAGGCCGAGGGCAGCATCCCCAAAGAGCCCGTGAGCATCGCCGCGAGATCCGACAGCAGATCGCCAAACAGGTTGTCGGTCACGATCACGTCGAACTGCCTGGGCCAGCGGGTCAGCTGCATCGCGCCCGCATCGGCATACATGTGGCTCAACTCGACATCCGGATATTCCGCATCGTGCACCTCGGTCACCACCTCGCGCCAGAGCACGCCCGATTCCATCACGTTGGCCTTTTCCATCGAGCAGACGCGGTTCGACCGCTTGCGCGCCAGCTCGAACGCCGAGCGCGCGACGCGGGCGATCTCGGACTCGGTGTAGCGCTGGGTGTTGATGCCGACACGCTCGTTGCCCTCGCGGATGATGCCGCGCGGCTCGCCGAAATAGATGCCAGAGGTCAGCTCGCGCACGATCATGATGTCGAGCCCCGCCACCACCTCGCGCTTGAGCGAGGAGAAATCCGCCAGCGCGTCAAAGCACTGTGCGGGGCGCAGGTTGGCATAAAGGTCCATCTCCTTGCGCAGGCGCAAAAGGCCGCGCTCGGGCTTCACGCTGAAATCGAGGTTGTCGTATTGCGGCCCGCCGACGGCCCCAAGCAGCACGGCATCCACCTCCTGCGCCTTTGCCATGGTGTCGTCGTGCAGCGGCGTGCCGTGCCTGTCATAGGCGCAGCCGCCCACCAGATCCTCGCTCACGTCAAAGGCGATGCCGCGGCGCGCGCCGAACCAGTCGATGATGCGGCGCACCTCGGCCATGACTTCGGGGCCGATCCCGTCACCGGGCAGGATGAGAAGCGAGGGGTTGGGCATGGGGTCTGTCCTCTTCGGGCTGTGATTGCCCGATGGCCTATCCCCCGCGCGCGGCGGGGTCAAGAAACGCTGCGCTCAATCAAGCGACAGGTCCACCCAGACGAGGCGATGCGGCCCGGCAAGATCCGCAAGATCGGCCCCCGCGCCGCCATCCTCGGGCCAGTATATCCCCGCGCCCGTGACGGCGAGACCGGCGGAGGGCAGCAGGTAGCTCACCCGCAGGGGACCGGTCTGCGGCCAGTGGGCGGTGGCGCGGCCGGGCAGGGGATCCTGCACGCGCGGGTCGCGCAGCAGCGCGCGGATCGCCTCACGCCGGCCTTCGCTGCGCTCGGCATCGAGATTGGCCACGCCCGCGATGACGAAGGGCGGATCGGGGGCGGGGCCGAACCGGCCGTCGAGGATGTGCTGCCAGAGGCGGATCTCGTCGGCGTTGCGCCGCCCGTTGCGGTCTTCCGGCCCGTCAAAGACCGGCGGGGTTGCGTGAAAGCCAAGGATCGTCAGCCGCCCCGCGGGCAGCACGACCGGCACCGCCCAGTGCCCGACCGAAGAAAGCCGCTGTGCGGCCTGCGCCTCATCGGACGGAAACGGGCGGCCATCCACCCGCGGCAAGAGCGCGCCGGGCAGATCGCGCCACAAGAGCGCGCTCCAGTCGCGCGCGGCAGCGGTGTCAATGGGATAGCGCGACAAAAGCGCCATGCCCCCCTGCCCGGAAAACGCACCATAGCCCTGCGCGTCGCGGGCACCCCCGCGCCGCCCGTCGCCATCCATGTCAAGCCCGGTGGGCCAGCCGCTGTTGGGCCGCAGCGCAAAGAGGTGCGGATAATGCGGTCCCTCGCGCGCGATCCGGTCGCGCAGGGCGGCAAGCGCCATGAGATCGCGATCATGGTCCACCCCCTGCAGCAGTACGATATCGGGCGTGATCTCGGCCAGGACGCCCGCAATGGCGGCAAGGCGCGGGTCCTCGTCGCGCCGGATGTCGCGCAGCAAAAGGCCGGGGCCGGGCCGCATCAGCGCCACGTTCCACGTCGCCACGCGCAGCGCCGCCGCGCGCAGCGGCGGGGCGATCAGCAGAAGGATCAGCAGGCAGAGCGCGCCCCGGCGCATCATCCGCCCCGGTCCTGCGGCGCCGCGCGGATGCGCCAGCGCCTGTCGCCGATCATCGCCGCGACAGGGCCCTTGGCAACGGCGCGCATCGGCAGGCACGCGAAAAGCAGGGGTCATGGCGTCGTTGTCCTGATCCGCATATGCGGGTTGGTGTCGGTTATCGGCGCGAAAACAGCGGGCGCCGCCCCGACGATGACAGCAAAGCCGCCTGGCGGCAAGACATCCGGCACCGGGGTTTGGCGGTCGCCACAAACCCCGGCCCGGGGTGCCATTCACGGGTGACAAGAGGGGCGCCAGAGAGGTAGGTTGCATCATGGCGAGGTGGGGGGCCGGCCTGAAAACCGGAATCTCGGCGGCAACAACCGAAAATGCCGCCCTCGCCACGATCCCGTGATTGATCCGGGCTGATTTGCCGCCCGGGAAGGAGTGCGCGCGTGACCCCATATCCCCGGATCGACACATCGCCCCCCGTCTCGGACGAGGTGCGCCAGACCACCTGCTACATGTGCGCCTGNNCGCCAAGGGCTCGGCGGGGATCATGCAGCACAACGCGCCCGCGCGGCTGCGCGCGCCGCTGAAACGTGTGGGCCCGCGCGGCTCGGGCGCGTTCGAGGAAATCTCCTGGGACGAGGCGTTGCAGATCGCCTGCGACTGGCTGGAGCCGATCCGCCGTGACGATCCCTCAAGGCTCGCCTTCTTCACCGGGCGCGANNTCTGCTCGGTCAACATGGCGGCGGCGGGGATCTACACGATGGGCGGCGCGTTCTGGGAATTCGGCCAGCCGGACTGGGACCACACAAGGCTCTTGATCCTGTTCGGCGTGGCCGAGGATCACGACAGCAACCCGATCAAGATGGGCATCGGCAAGCTCAAGGCGCGCGGTGCACGCATCATCGGCGTCAACCCGATCCGCACCGGCTATAACGCCGTGGCCGATGACTGGGTGGGGATCACGCCGGGCACGGACGGGCTTTTCATCCTGTCGCTCATTCACGAACTGATGCAGGCGGGCAAGATCGACCTCGATTACCTCTCCCGCTACACCAACGCGCCGGTGCTGGTGAACAGCGATCCCGCCTCGCCCGATCACGGCCTCTTCCTGCGCGACGCGGACGGCAAGCCGCTGGTGATCGACCGCGAGACCGGGCAGCCTGCTGCCTTTGACAAACCCGGCGTGCGCCCCGATCTCGCGGCCACATACGAGGCCGGTGGCATCACGCATCGCCCGGTGATGCACCTCGTGGCCGGGCGCTACCTTGACCCGCAATACGCGCCCGAGGCGGTGGCGGACCGTTGCGGCGTGACCCCAGACAAGATCCGCCGCATCGCCGCCGAGATCGCCCGCGTCGCCTTTGACGAGGCGATCACCCTCGATCACGCGTGGACCGATTTCCGCGGCGAGACGCATCACACCATGCCGGGCCGCCCGGTCAGCTTTCACGCCATGCGCGGCATCTCGGCCCATTCCAACGGCTTCCAGGCGGCGCGCGCGCTGCACGTCCTGCAAATCCTGCTCGGCACGGTCGAGGTGCCCGGCGGCTTTCGCTTCAAGCCACCCTATCCCAAGCCCGCGAGCGCCCATCCCACGCCGCATTGCCATGCCAGGCCCGACAGCCCGCTCGACGGCCCGCATCTGGGCTTTGTGCGCGGCCCCGAGGATCTCGCGCTCAGGCCCGACGGCAGCCCCGCGCGCATCGACAAGGCGTTCACCTGGGAAAACCCGATGTCGGTGCACGGGCTGATGCACATGGTCATCTCCAACGCGCACGCGGGCGACCCCTACAGGATCGACACGCTTTTTCTCTACATGGCGAACATGGCGTGGAACTCGTCGATGAATACGGCCCGCGTGATAAAGATGCTGACCGACCGGGACGAGACCGGCGATTACGTCATCCCTCGCATCATCTGTTCGGACGCCTACAGCTCCGAGATGGTCGCCTATGCCGACCTGATCCTGCCCGACACCACCTATCTCGAGCGCCACGACTGCATCTCGCTGCTCGATCGCCCGATATCCGAGGCCGCAGCGGCCGCGGACGCGATCCGCTGGCCGGTGGTGGCGCCGGACCGCCCCGGTCATGCAGGTGTGCGCGGCTTCCAGACGGTGCTGATCCAGCTTGCCAACAAGCTGAAACTGCCGGGCTTCACCGATGCGGACGGGACGCCGAAATACACCGATTACGCCGATTACATCGTCAACCATCAGCGCAAGCCCGGCATCGGCCCGCTCATGGGTTTTCGCGGCGAGGGATCCGATACCGGGCGCGGCGCGCCCAACCCCGCACAGCTAGAGCGCTATATCGAGAATGGCGGCTTCTTCGTGAGCCACATCCCCGAAGAAGCGCAATATTACAAACCCTGGAACAGGGCCTATCAGGACTGGGCCGTGGGCATGGGCCTTCTTGATGTACCCCAGCCCTATATCTTCGACCTCTACGTCGAGCCGATGCGCCGCTTCCAGCTTGCCGCCGAGGGCCACGGCACCCGCCAGCCACCCGAGCACCTGCGCGCACGGATCAAGGCCACGATGGACCCGCTGCCGATCTGGTATCCGCCCCTCGAGGATGCCGCCATCGACACCGCCGAATACCCGCTTCACGCGCTCACCCAACGGCCGATGGCGATGTATCATTCCTGGGGCGCGCAGAACGCCTGGCTGCGCCAGATCCACGGGGAAAACCCGCTCTACCTGCCCACGCGGCTGTGGAAGGAACACGGGTTCGCCGAGGGCGACTGGGCGCGCGTCACCTCGCCCCATGGCACGATCACCGTGCCGGTGGCGCATATGGCCGCGCTCAACCCCTACACCGTCTGGACCTGGAACGCCATCGGCAAGCGCAAGGGAACCTGGGCGCTCGCCCCCGACGCGCCCGAGGCCACGCGCGGCTTCCTGCTCAATCACCTCATCCACGAGCTTTTGCCGCCCAGGGGCGACGGGCTGCGCTGGTCCAGCTCGGACCCGATCACCGGGCAGGCGGCCTGGTTCGACCTGCGCGTGAAGATCGAAAAGGCCCCCGCCCCTGCCGAGGCGCAACCGGCCTTCGCCCCGATCGGATCGCCGGTCGGCCGGGGCCCCGATCAGCTCCGCTGGAGGGTTGGCGAATGAGCCTGCTTCATCTTGCCGCAAATATCCCGGTGTCGCCATTGTCGCGCCATTGGTCCGAGAGACAATGGCGACGGGCAGCGCCCCGGTCCCGCGGCCTCAACACGCGCGAGGGTCGAGCATGACAACCCTTCCCGGCACCACCACCCGCAAGCTCGGCCTTGTCATCGACCTCGATACCTGCGTCGGCTGTCACGCCTGCGTGATCGCCTGCAAGGGCTGGAACACCGAGAATTACGGCGCCCCGCTCAGCGATCAGGACCCCTATGGCGCCGCCCCCTCGGGCACTTTCCTCAACCGCGTCCACAGCTACGAGGTGCAGCCCGCCCAAGGTGCCGCGCAGCTTGTGCATTTCCCAAAATCCTGCCTGCATTGCGAGGACGCGCCCTGCGTCACCGTCTGCCCCACCGGCGCCAGCTACAAGCGGATCGAGGACGGCATCGTTCTGGTCAACGAGAGCGATTGCATCGGCTGCGGCCTGTGCGCCTGGGCCTGCCCCTACGGCGCGCGCGAGATGGATCAGGCCGAAGGGGTGATGAAGAAATGCACGCTTTGCGTCGATCGGATCTATAACGAGAACCTGCCCGAGGTGGACCGGGTGCCCGCCTGTGTGCGCACCTGCCCGGCGGGTGCGCGGCATTTCGGCGATCTGGGCGACCCCGAGAGCGAGGTAAGCCGCCTTGTGGCCGAGCGCGGCGGCATGGATCTCATGCCCGAACAGGGCACCCGCCCGGTGAACAAATACCTGCCGCCGCGCCCGCGCGACCGGCTCGACGAGGTGGACGTGCTCGCCCCCCTGCTCGCCCCCGTGGCGGAGGACGCCAAGGGCTTTCTCGGCTGGCTCGACCGCGCATTGGAAAGGCTCTGACATGCATCCAGCCCCCTCCGTCATCGTCTTCACCACGCTGTCGGGCGCGGGGTTCGGCCTGCTCTTCTGGCTGGGCCTCGGCCTGCCGGCCGTCAGCGGTTGGGTGGCCTTCGCCTTTTTCGCCATCGCCTTCGCGCTCGCCGCGGGCGGCCTCATGGCCTCGACCTTCCATCTCGGCCATCCGGAACGCGCGTGGAAGGCGTTCAGCCAGTGGCGGTCAAGCTGGCTGTCGCGCGAAGGGGTCTGCGCGGTGGCGGCGCTTCTCAGCATGGGGGCCTATGGCGCGGGGCTGGTGTTTTTCGACACGCGGCTTGCCCCGCTCGGCTGGCTCGGGGCAGTGCTCTGCCTCGGCACCGTCTTCACCACCTCGATGATCTATGCGCAGTTGCGCACCGTGCCGCGCTGGCAGAGCCCGCTCACCCCGGCCCTCTTCATCACCATCGCGCTCGGTGGCGGGGCGTTGCTGGCGGGGCAGGTCACGGCGGCGATGGCGCTATTGGCGCTGGCGGGGCTGGTGCAATTGCTCTGGTGGTGGCGCGGCGACCGTGCGCTGGCCGAGAGCGGCACCGATATCGCAAGCGCGACCGGGCTGGGAGGTATCGGCGCGGTGCGCAGCTTTGCGCCGCCGCATACCGGCACGAACTACCTTCTGCGCGAGTTGGTCCACGAGGTCGGGCGCAAGCATGCCGCGCGCCTGCGGGTGATCGCGCTGGTGCTCGGTTTTGTCCTGCCCGTGGGGCTGCTTGCCCTGCCTTTCGGCCATGGGATCGCTGCCCTTGCGGTGCTGAGCCACCTTGCGGGCATCGCCGCCTCGCGCTGGCTGTTCTTCGCCGAGGCCGAGCATGTGGTGGGGTTCTACTACGGCAAGCGGTGAGGGCAGGCGCTCAGAGCCTGCCCTCGGCCCACTCGTCGGTGTCGGGTTTTCGCCGCTTGGCCCAGAACCGGCGCCAGCGCACCCGGATCGCCCACCAGAGCGCGCCGAGGGCCGTCAGCAGGATGATATTGAACCACGGGATGATCCGCGTATCCGGCCCCTCGACCTCCCACAGGGCGACGGCATTGGGATAGATCGACAGGAACTCGTTGCGCCAGCCGTAATGGCGGATCGCCACCCATTGCGCGGTCTCGTCCGTGCGCCGCGATGTGAAATCGGCGGCAAGCGCCTGCAAATTCGAGGTGTTGAACTTGAAATAGGGCGGCCAGCCCCAGCCTGTATCTTCATTGCGATACTCCATCGTGCGGCCATTTTCATAAACGGCATTGATGAAGAACACATCGCGCGAGGTGGAATTTGCCATCCCCACCTCTGACCTACTCCAGAAAATGGAATTCTCGCCGATGTCGACCCGGCGGTTTTCGGTTCCGACAACGCGAACGATGTCCGTTTGCGGCAAGGTGTAGTGCAGAAAAGAAAAAATCAGTGCCGCCACGGTCAGAAAGAAGCCCCATTTCACGTAGCGCATCATCGCCTCACTGGAAATTAAGAATGTAAAGTGTCACCGCAACGGCGGCTGTCGGGATAATGTAGATGAGCCAGAGCAGGTTCTTCTTCAAGCTCTTGTCATAGCGGGCCATGCCTTCGTCAATATAGGCAGTGCGGTCTCCGTCGATGCCACCTGCATCGAACCTTTTTTCCAGCCGTTCACGCTGCACCGATCGCAGATAGACCTTCATGATGAAATATACAATCGTCAGCCCGACATAGCCGACAACGGCAAGTCTGATCCACCCCAAGATCATGGCCTTGCTCCCGCGGCACGTCCCCATGGGCCGATCATCGGGCCGAAGTCTCGCGCGGGCCGTGTGTCGGGGCGGTTGCCGTCATCCATTCCGGGTTCGGGCCCAAACAGTGCGGTGCGTGCGCCTTGCTTGTCCACCACATATTCGCGTTCGAGGAAATCCGCCACATATTGCCGCTTGCGGTCGGACCATCGGGCGTATTGGGCAAAGAACAACTCCTTATGAACAATATACATCTGGCGCACATCCATTGGCGCCAGTTCTGAAAGCAGCATGTTGATCAAATCGCGGTCTTTGTGCGCCCGCGCCCTCAGGGTGTAGAAATAGGCCGGGTGTTCGCTGGTGATGCGCGGCCATGTCCCTTCGGACTCAATCCAGCGCAAAAGGGCGGCAAGGCCCTGAAACTCCTCCGGCAGACCCGTGCCAAGACGGTGGGCAATCTGGCGCAGTTCGGTGCGCCGGGCGTCTCCGATGTCAATTCCGAGGGCGTCGGCTGCCTCGACCAGAATGAAATCCATCTTTTGTCGGATCACGGCGGCGGCGTTCATGCCGCGCACCTGCACGATGGGTTCANNTGAAATAGGGCGGCCAGCCCCAGCCGGTATCCTCGTTGCGATAGATCATCGGTTTTTCATTGGCGCGGAAGGTCTGGATGAAGAACACGTCGCGCTCGGTGGCGGCGACATTCTCGCCGGTGTTGGCGTTCGACCAGAAGAGCGCGTTCTCGCCGGGATTGACGCGCTTTTCGTAGGTGTCGGTGATCCGCACGATATCATGCTGTGGCAGGGTATAGTGCAGAAACGCCACCACCACCGTCCAGAAGACGATGCGCCAGCCCCATTTCAGATAGATCATGTCCAGGGTTCCCTCAGTTGAAATTCGTGAGCCAGATCACCAGCGCGACCGCCGTCACCGGCAGGATATAGACCAGCCACAAGAGCTTGCGCCTGAGCGATCGCTCGTATTGCGCCATGCCTTCCGCGATATAAGCGTCGCGGTCGCCGGGACGACCGGCCTCTTGCCAGTCGCGCGCCATCCGGTCGCGCCGCCGCGACCGGAAATGCCACAAGAGGCCCAGATACAGCAGCGTCAGCGCGACCAGCCCGAAGATCAGCAGCCGCATGAGGGCGACCATGGGGCTCTCCTTTCCGACGGCGAATCCATGTTCATCGCAGAATCATGCTAGGCTCTCCGGGTGTCACCCGAAACCCGAAAGGAGAATCCCATGTGTGACGTCTGCATCATCAACGAGGTCAAGGACAGGATGCTGTCGCGGCGCGGCTTTTTCACCGCGGCTGCCTCTGTGGGGGCGGCCACGGCGCTTGCGCCCCTCGGCGCGCCCGCGGCCCTGGCGCTTGGCCATGGCAAGATCGAGGACCTGACCCATACCTACGGCCCGGATTTTCCGACCTATTTCGGCGCGCCCGGCATTTCTGTGGAGCAGAATTTCAACTTTGCCGAACACGGCCTCAACCTGATGACGCTCACCGTTAACGAGCATACCGGCACTCATGTGGACGCGCCGCTGCATTTCTCGGCCGATGGCGCGTCGGTCGATGAGATCCCCGTGGGCGATCTGGTGGCGCCGCTCTGCGTGGTCGATATCGCCGCGCGCGCCGCCGGGGATGCCGACACGCAGGTAACGCCCGAAGACCTGAAAGCGTGGATTGCGGCGCATGGCCCGATCCCGGACGGGGCCTGCGTGGCGCTCTATTCCGGTTGGGGGGCGAAGGTGGGCAGTGATGCGTTTCGCGGCTTCGACGGCGAAAGCCTGCATTACCCGGGCTTTCACGTCGAGGCCGCGCAGATGCTGATCGAGGAGACCGGCGCGCGTTCCATCGCCAGCGACACGCTCTCGCTCGATCACGGGGTCTCGCCGGATTTTGCCACCCATAACGCCTGGCTGCCCACGGGGCGCTTCGGGATCGAGTGCCTCGCCAATCTCGACAAGGTGCCCGCGAGCGGGGCAACCATCGTCATCGGTGCCCCCAAGCATCGCGGCGGCACCGGCGGGCCCGCACGCATCTTTGCGCTGATCTGACGGGGCGCAGGGGCCGGTCAATGGACCGCGACCGGCTCCATGTCGTGCTGGCGGGCAAGAAAGAACGCCATCTTGCGGTCGCGCACCAGCGCCAGCCGCTCGCCCTCGGTTGTGTGCACCGCATAGAGCGTCTCGATGCCGCCAAGCTGGGCGCGCACCTCCTCGGGCAGATCGTCCACCTTCACCGGGCGCACATAGACGATGGGCCGCCCGTTTTCCGTTCCGAAATCGTATTTCGCATCCATGACCACTTACTCCTTGTTGATCCTGATCCGTTGCACGACCGGTTCCGACTCGATCCGCCGCAGATCGACATGCAACAGGCCGTTTTCCATTACCGCCTCGCCCACCTCGACCCCGTCGGCCAGAACGAAGGACCGTTGGAATTGTCGCGCGGCGATGCCGCGATGCAGGAACACGCGCGCCTCGTCGCTCTCTGACTGACGACCGCGGATGACCAGTTGCCGGTCCTCCACCGTGATTGCGAGGTCTTCCTCGGCAAAGCCTGCCACTGCCAGCGTGATGCGGTAGGAATTGGGTGAGGTCTGTTCGATATTGAAGGGCGGATAGCCCTCGTTGCCGGATTTCGCGCTGCGCTCGAGCATCCGTTCCAGTTGCTCGAAGCCCAGCAGATAGGGATGCGATCCCAGGGTAAGTTTTGTCATGACACGTCCTTGAGCGTAAGCGACCGTCCTTGCACCGAACCCCTTGAAAGGCAGCCCGGTGCGGCAAATATGGGGCTGGCAGGGCGCCCATGCAAGAGCTTTGCCCAGGAGCTTTGCCGGCGCGGAAAAATCGGGTATCGTTGCGATCCACTGTCTTTTCGGGGAATCGCCGATCATGAATGCCTTTGGCGATCTGTCCATGAAGACCGAAGAGGTCCTGCGCGTCGAGCTTGAGGAATTTCGCCGCGAGCATCGCGATCTCGACGAGGCGATATGCGCGCTACAGGATCGCGGCACGGCCGATCAGCTGACCCTGCAACGGCTCAAGAAAAAGAAGCTCTGGCTGCGCGACATCATCGCCCGGATCGAGGACCGGCTTTACCCGGACATCATTGCGTAGGACCCCGCGATCGCTATAGTGCGCGCTCCAGATGACGGGGACGCGAATGACAGGCGTGAAGGTAGGCATCATCATGGGCAGCCAGTCCGACTGGCCCACGATGCGCGCGGCGGCAGAGGTGCTCGATGAATTGGGCGTGGCCTATGAGACGCGGATCGTCTCGGCGCATCGCACGCCGGACCGGCTGTGGGAATACGGGCGCAGCGCGGTGGACCGGGGCCTGCATGTCATCATCGCGGGCGCGGGCGGGGCGGCGCATCTGCCGGGCATGATGGCCTCCAAGACGCGCGTGCCGGTGATTGGCGTGCCGGTGGAGACGCGCGCGCTATCGGGGCTGGACAGCCTCTATTCCATCGTGCAGATGCCACGCGGCTTTCCGGTGGCCACCATGGCGATCGGGGCTGCGGGGGCCGCCAATGCGGGGCTGATGGCGGCGGCGATCCTTGCCAATGGCGATGCGGATCTCGCGCAGCGGCTCGATGACTGGCGCGCCGCGCTCTCGGCCTCGATCCCCGAGGAGCCGCAGGATGACTGAGCCGCTGCCCCCCGGCGCCACCATCGGTATTCTCGGCGGCGGTCAGCTTGGCCGGATGCTGTCGGTCGCGGCTTCGCGCCTTGGCTTTCAGACCTGCATCTTCGAGCCCGCCGACGATTGCCCCGCAAGCCAGGTGAGCAGCTGCCATTTCAGGGCCGGCTATGACGACGAGGCCGCGCTCGCGCGCTTTGCCGAAAGCGTCGATGTCATCACCTACGAATTCGAGAACATTCCCGCAAGCGCGCTTGACCGGCTCGAGGCCCTGCGCCCGGTGCGCCCGAACCGCCGCGCGCTCAAGGCGAGCCAGGACCGGCTGGTGGAAAAGGCGTTTTTGTCGGATATCGGTCTGGCCACTGCCCCCTTTGCCGCCGTGGATGACGCCGAGGATCTGCTCGAGGCGCTGGTCGGGATCGGTATGCCCGGCATCCTCAAGACCCGCCGCTTCGGCTATGACGGCAAGGGGCAGGCGCGGATCAACAGCGCACGCGACGCCGAGGCGGCGCTCGCCGCGATGGCCGGGCAACCGGCGCTCTACGAGGGATTCGTCGAATTTTCCCACGAGGTCTCGGTGATCGCCGCGCGCGGGCGGTCGGGCGAGGTGGCCTGCTATGATCCGGGCGAGAACGTGCACGAGGGCGGCATCCTGCGCACCACCACCGTGCCCGCGCGGCTGGGCGCGATGCAGCGCGCCGATGCGGTGCTGCTGGCGGGAAAGATCCTCAACGCGCTTGATTACGTCGGTGTCATGGGGGTGGAATTGTTCGTGACGCGGCAGGGCCTTGTCGTCAACGAGATCGCGCCGCGCGTTCACAATTCCGGCCACTGGACGCAGGCGGGCTGTGCCATCGACCAGTTCGAGCAGCATATCCGCGCGGTGGCGGGCTGGCCGCTGGGCGACGGGGCGCGGCACGCGGATGTCGTTATGGAGAACCTCATCGGCGCGGACATGGACCGGCTGCCCGATCTGATGCGCGATCCGCGCGCGGCGCTGCATCTCTATGGCAAGGCCGAGGTCAAGCCGGGGCGCAAGATGGGCCATGTCAACCGCGTGACCGGCGCGGCGGGCTGAAATCAGCCAGCCCCGCCTTGCCATGCGCATGGCAGGCACCGGGCAACCCCGCGCAGGCGCGAATCGGATGGACAGCCGCGCCGCGCGCGCCTACCCAGAGGGCCGGTAACGGAAGGAGACGCCCGATGCGCGCCTATCGAATTTCCCGCGCGGGGGATGCGCCCGCTCTGGTCGAGATCGCCAGACCTGTGCCCGGTCCGGGCGAGATTGGCGTGCGGATTGCCGCCTGCGGGCTGAATTTCGCCGATCTTCTGATGATCGAGGGGAGCTATCAGGACACGCCAGAGGCCCCCTTTACCCTAGGGGTGGAGGTGGCGGGCACCATCGAGGCGGTCGGCCCCGGTGTCGAGGGCCTGGCGCCCGGCGACCGGGTGGCGGTGTTCGCCGGCAAGGGCGGCCTTGCCGAGTTCGGCACCTTTCCGGCGGCGCGCGCCGTGGTGCTGCCCGAGGCGATGGGGTTTACCGACGCCGCCGCCTTTCAGGTCGCCTATGGCACCAGCCATGTCGCGCTTGACCACAAGGCGCGGCTCGCACCGGGCGAGACGCTTCTGGTGCTGGGGGCTGCGGGGGGCGTGGGCCTGACGGCGGTCGAGATCGGCAAGCTCATGGGCGCGCGCGTGATCGCCTGCGCGCGCGGGGCGGACAAGCTCGCGGTGGCGCGGGCCGCGGGGGCCGATCACCTGATTGATGCGGCCGCCGATACGGTCGCCGACGACATCCGCGAGACCTGCCGCGCGCTTGGCGGCGTGGATGTGGTCTATGATCCGGTGGGCGGCGCGCAGTTCAAGGCCGCGATGCGCGCCTGCCGCCCCGAGGCGCGCCTTCTGGTCATCGGTTTCGCCAGCGGCGAGGTGCCGCAGATCCCCGCCAATCACCTGCTGGTCAAGAACCTGAGCGTTATGGGCCTCTACTGGGGCAGCTACCTGTCGTTTCGCCCCGAGGTTGTCACCGACAGCCTGCGCCGGCTCTTGGGCTGGTACGAGGCCGGACGCCTGCACCCGCATGTCAGCCATGTCCTGCCGCTGGAGCGCGCGGGCGAGGCGCTCGAATTGCTGCGCGCGCGCAAGTCCACCGGCAAGGTCGTCGTCACGACGGGTCGGGACGCGGGCTGAGGGATCACTTGTCCGACAGGTGCTTGCGCAGGCGCGACGGCCCCGGCTTCTTGCGGTCCTTGTAGGGGTTCCTGTCCGACTGGCCGCGCACATAAAGGCGAATCGGCGTGCCGGGCATGTCGAACGCCTCGCGCAGCCCGTTCACCAGATAGCGGGAATAGCTTTCGGGCAGCTTGTCGGGATGGCTGCACATCACCACGAAACCGGGCGGGCGGGTCTTGACCTGGGTCATGTAGCGCAGCTTGACGCGGCGGCCGCCGGGGGCGGGGGGCGGGTGCTGTTCCAGCATCCCCACCAGCCAGCGGTTGAGTTGCGCCGTCGGCACGCGGCGGTTCCAGACCTCGTGCGCCTTTTCCACCGCCTCGCGCAGCCGGTCGAGGCCCTTGCCGGTCCTGGCCGAGACCGTGACCAGCGGCGCGCCGCGCAACTGCGGCAGGAGACGCTCGAACGCTTCCTTCAAGGCGCGCAGCTTGCCTTGCCGGTCCTCTTCCACGTCCCATTTGTTGACCGCCACCACCACCGCGCGGCCCTCGCGCTCGGCCAGGTCGGCGATGCGCAGGTCCTGCTGCTCGAAGGGGATGGCGGCGTCGAGCAGCACCACGACAACCTCGGCGAACCTGACCGCGCGCAGCCCGTCGGCGACCGACAGCTTTTCCAGCTTGTCCTGAACCTTGGCCTTCTTGCGCATCCCGGCGGTGTCGAAGATGCGCACCGGCAGCCCGTCCCAGTCGAGCCGGAGCGAGATCGCGTCGCGGGTGATGCCGGCCTCGGGGCCGGTCAGAAGCCGCTCCTCGCCCAGTATCTTGTTGATAAGCGTTGATTTACCGGAATTTGGCCGACCCACGACCGCCACCTGCATCGGGCGCGCGGGCGTCGGTCGCCACTCGGGGGCGGCGTCCTCGTCGGTCACATCCATATCGATCAGCACGTCGGTTTCCGGCGTCTCGGCCTCGGCACGCGCGGCGAAGGCGTCCGAGAGCGGCATGAGGCGGGCGTAAAGCTCGTTCATGCCCTCGCCATGCTCGGCCGAGAGGCGAATGGGATCGCCGAGGCCAAGGCCATAGGCCTCGAACACGCCGGCATCGGCGGCAGAGCCCTCGGATTTGTTGGCGGCAAGGATGACATGGGCCGAGCGTTTGCGCAGGATGTCGGCAAAGACCTCATCCGCCGGCGTCACGCCCGCGCGCGCGTCGATCACGAAGAGGCAGATATCGGCCATATCGACCGCGCGCTCGGTCAGCTTGCGCATGCGTCCCTGAAGGCTCTCGTCGGTGGCCTCTTCCAGCCCGGCCGTGTCGATCACGGTAAAGCGCAGATCGCCCAGCCGCGCCGCGCCCTCGCGCAGGTCGCGCGTCACGCCGGGGCGGTCATCGACCAGCGCCAGGCGCTTGCCGACAAGGCGATTGAAGAGCGTGGACTTGCCCACGTTGGGCCGCCCCACGATGGCGAGGGTAAAGGACATCGGTGCAGGCTCCTGCCGGTCAGGCGGCGGTCATAGCCGATCGCGGGCTCAACGGAAAGCGACAAGCTGCCCCTTTTTCGACACCACGTAGAGCGTGCCGCCCGCCACCACCGGGTTGGAGGTCGCGCCGCCGGGCAATTCGATGCTGCGCACCAGCCGGCCCGAGACCGGATCGAACATCCGCAACCTGCCATCCGCCGAGGCGACGATCAGCTGCCCGCCCGCGATCACCGGGCCATAATGGCCGATGATGCCGGCCTGCCGTCTCGGCTTGCGATCGGTAAAGAGTGGCAGGGCGTGGCCCCAGATGCGGCTGCCATCCTCGACCGAGAGGCGCACCAGCTCGTTGCGGTCGCTCACCAGGAAAACCGAGTCGCCCGCCGCCCAGACGGGGTTGAGCGGCCCTTCCTCGGCGGTCCAGAGGCGCTTGCCGCTGCCGAGGCTGAGCGCGACCATCCGGCCCGCATGGCTGCCGACGATGACGCGCTCGCCCACCACGACCGGATCGCCGGTGATGTCGCGTACGCGCCCGCTGGCCACGCCAAGCCGCTCGCCTGCGATCTGCGCGTCCCAAAGGCGAAGCCCGCCCTTGCGGAACGCGCCATGGACCTCGCCGGCGCCGAAGGCGAAGATCGCATATCTGTCGGTGATCGCCGGGGCCGGCCCGCCCAGCACATTGTGGATGTCGGGCGTGCCAGCCAATTGCCAGCGCACCCGGCCGGTCTCGGTGTCGATCGCCCAGGCGACCTCGTCGCCCGCGACCACGTAAACGAGGCCGTCATGAACCGAGGGCGAGGCGGTTGTGGGCGCGGCGAGGCGCTGTTGCCAGATCACCCCGCCGGTGGCCGGGTCGAGCGCCGAGATCAGGCCGAAATTAGACACCACAAAGAGCTTGCCCTCGCCAAAGGCCAGCCCGCCGCCGCTGATGGTGTTGGCATTCTGGCCGGGCGGGGTCAGATCGCGCGTCCACAGAACCTGACCGCCGGTCGAGACCGCCGTTACCCGCGCCAGCGCATCGAGGGCAAAGACGCGCCCGCCCGCCACTACCGGATCGGCGGTGATGCGCACACGCCGCCCGTCGCCGGTGCCGATATTGGCCGACCAGGCCAGTGCGGGCGCGGCGGACAGCGCGGGATGCGCGGGCCGGCCTATGGGCGTGCCGTGGCGCTGGCGCCATTCGGGATTGGCCTCGGCGGCGGGCAGCGCGAGGGGCAGGGCGCGATTGACCGGCGTTTCGGCCGCCTGTGCGCGCCGCGCCTCGGTCTGGAGCACCTCGCGGATGTTCTCGCGCTCGCCCGGAAGGATCGGATCCTTCTTGGTGCATCCCGCGAGGGCAAGGGCCGCAAGTGCCCCGAAAAGAACCGTTTTCACCGCCGCCACTGCCGCCCCCGTTTGTCTCTTGTGCTGCGCCGCCTTATCGACCGGCGGGCAGGTCGTCTCCGAGGCCGCGCATCACGGGCGGCTCCTCGCCCAGTGCCACAATCACCCGTGTCGCACGGCGGCGCAAGGCTGCTGTTGCCTCGGCGTCCATGCTCAGCGCCGCCAGGCGCTCCAGCGCCGCGTCGCGCGCGCCGGTCTCGATGTCGATGAGCGCAAGCTGTTCCTCGGCCAGAAGCCGCAAGAGGCCGTTGCCCGCGGCCAGCGGCGCGAGCCGCGCGCGGCGCTCCTCGGCGCTCAGCCCCGATCCGGGCAGGGCCGCTGCCTTGAGCGTGGCGATCTGGCGATAGACCGGCGGCACGCCGGTGCTGTCGGC
This sequence comes from Roseovarius sp. UBA6167, assembly GCA_002428225.1. Lineage (GTDB taxonomy): Bacteria > Pseudomonadota > Alphaproteobacteria > Rhodobacterales > Rhodobacteraceae > Roseovarius. Next base: position 81,256 of record DIUD01000076.1, read on the forward strand.
CACCGCCAGAAGCCGCGCCGCCGCACCCGCCGGGTCGGTATCGGCGATGGTGGCGGCGGCGAGAAGGTCGCGGATCGCCGCGCCGCCGGGTTCGGGGGCCTCGATGGCGTCGAGCGCCGCCGCGCGCCCGTCCGTGTCGGAGGCTGCAAGTGCCGCGAGAATGGCGTCGCCGAACGCCGCGGCGCGGGCCTGCGCCTGCGCCTTGCGCCATTCGTTCCAGGCCGCGCCGCCCACCAGGAGAAGGATCGCCAGCACCGCGATCCAGCCATAGCGGCGCATCAGCGCATAAAGCCGGTCGCGGCGCACCTCTTCGGTGACTTCCTCGATGAAACTGTCGGTATTGCTCACGCCGCACCCCTTGCCGGTTTGGTCTCTCTTAACGTGATGCCCCGGCCCTGCCAAGGGGCGCGTGGCGGGTGCTCTGGGCCTGTCGCATGGCTCATGCTAAGGGAAGGTGATATAACGAAAGGCCCTTCATGACCCCGTCCCCCATGCGCCCCGGCGAATTCATCGCCCTCATGGCGATGATGATTGCAACCGTGGCATTTTCCATTGACGCCATGTTGCCCGGCCTGCCGCATATCGCCGAGGCGCTCAGCCCCGAGGCCCCGAACCGTGCGCAGCTTGTCGTCACCGCGTTCCTGGCCGGGCTGGGCCTTGGCACCTTTATCGCGGGGCCGCTCTCGGATTCGTTCGGGCGCAGGCGCGTGATCCTGTGGGGGGGCGTGATCTACATGGGCGGCGCGGTGATGGCGATGGTGGCGCAATCGCTCGAGGCGCTGCTGCTTGCCCGCGCGGTGCAGGGGCTGGGGGCGGCGGCCTTTCGTATCGTCTCGATCGCGATCATCCGCGACATGACCTCGGGGCGCGAGATGGCGCGGTTCATGTCCTTCGTGATGACGGTCTTTGCCCTCACCCCTGCCGTTGCGCCGCTGATCGGGGCGGGGTTGATCGCGCTGGCGGGCTGGCGCGCGGTCTTTGGCGCCTTCGTGGTCTTTGCGCTTGTCCTGTCGTCATGGATGATGCTGCGCCTGCCCGAACCGCTGCCGCCCGAGCGCCGCCGCCCGTTCCGCCTGGGGCCTCTGGGGATGGCCGCGCGCGAGGTGGTGGCCCATCCCGTCACCCGCCGCGCGATCATCGTGCAGATGCTTGCGATGACCACGCTGTTTACCTCGCTGTCGATGGTGCAGCCGGTCTTTGACGAGACCTTCGGGCGTGGGTCGGAATTTCCCTTCTGGTTCTTCGGCATGGCGCTGGTGGCGGGCTGTGGCAGCTTTGTGAACGGACGCCTCGTGATGCGGCTGGGCATGGTGCGGTTGGTGCACGCGGCGCTTGTTGTGCAGGCGGCGCTCTCGGTGCTGGCCATTCTCGTCTGGCAGGTCGGCCTGCCGCCGGGCGCGCAATTTGCCGTCTTTGTGATCTGGCAAGCGGGCGTGTTCATGCAGGCGGGCTTTACGCTGGGCAATCTCAACGCGCTGGCCATGGCGCCGATGGGCGCGATCGCGGGCATGGCTGCAAGCGTCACCGGCGCGGTGGCCACCGTGGGCAGCGTCGCGCTGGCCATTCCCATCGGGCAGGCATTTGCCGGCACGCCGATGCCGGCGCATCTCGGCGTGCTGGGCGCGGTGCTGGCGGGGCTTGTGATCCTGCGCCCGCTGCGCGGCACGCTGGCGGAAGCCGCGTGAGTGTAAAATTTTTGTATACCGTCGCATACTATCTTTCTTCGCGCGCCGTTTTCGTTTATGAGGCGGACGAGTGACCGAGACTCGCAGCCGTGACCGCATCGACAAGAGGAGTCCCCCCAATGGCCAACACCCCTGACATCATCTATACCAAGGTGGACGAGGCGCCCGAGCTTGCCTCGGCCTCGCTTCTGCCGATCATCCGCCGCTTTGCCGCCGCTGCCGGTGTCTCGGTCGAGACGCGCGACATCTCGCTTGCCGGGCGTATCCTTGCGGCCTTTCCCGAGCATCTGAGCGAGGCGCAGCGCGTCAGTGACGATCTCGCCGCGCTGGGCGAACTGGTCAAGACGCCACAGGCCAATATCATCAAGCTGCCCAACATATCCGCCTCGGTGCCGCAGCTCGTCGCCGCGATCAGGGAGTTGCAGGGCCAGGGCCACGCCATCCCCGACTACCCCGAGACGCCCGCGAGCGAGGCCGGAAAAGAGGCGCGCGCGCGCTATGACGCGCTCAAGGGCTCGGCGGTGAACCCGGTCCTGCGCGAGGGCAATTCCGACCGCCGCGCCGCGAGCGCCGTCAAGAAATACGCCCAGGCCAACCCCCATTCGATGGGCGACTGGAGCGCAGACAGCAAGACCCGCGTCGCCGCCATGACGGGGGGCGATTTCTACTCGAACGAACGGTCCGCCACGCTCGACCGGGCCGCGACCGCGAAGATCGTGCTGGAAACGGCGGGTGGCGAGATCGTGCTCAAGGACGCGGTGAGCTATCCCGCAGGCACCGTGGTCGATGCCACCTATATGAGCGCCGAAGCACTCGACGCCTTCTTTCTTGAGGAAATCGAGCGCACAAAATCCGAGGACACGCTGTTTTCGCTGCATCTCAAGGCGACGATGATGAAGGTCTCGGACCCGATCATCTTTGGCCATGCCGTGCGCATCTTCCTTGCGCCCGTCTTCGAGCAGTTCGGCGAGGATATGGCCGCGCTGGGCGTCAACCCCAATTCGGGGCTGGCCGATCTGCTGGCCCGCGTCAAGGACCGCGCCGACATCATATCGGCGATCGACGCCTGCCTGGCCGAGCGCCCGCCGCTCTACATGGTTGATTCGGACAAGGGCATCACCAACCTGCATGTGCCTTCGGATGTGATCGTCGATGCCTCGATGCCCGCCCTCATCCGCGCGGGCGGCAAGGGCTGGGGGCCGGACGGCAAGGCGCATGATTGCGTCTGTGTCATCCCCGACAGCTCCTACGCGCCGGTCTATGACGAGACGATCCGCTTCTTCAAGGAAAACGGCAAGCTGAACCCCGCCACCGCCGGCACGGTGCAGAATATTGGCCTGATGGCGCAGAAGGCCGAGGAATACGGCAGCCACCCCACCACCTTCGAGATCCCCGAGGAAGGCACCGCGCGGATGATTCTCGATGACGGCACCGTGCTGCATTCGCATGAGGTGAAAAAGGGCGACATCTGGCGCTCGGCCTCGGCGCGCAAGGCACCCATAGAGGATTGGGTCAACCTCGCCATCGAGCGGCAGAAGGCCACGGGCTTCCGCGCGATCTTCTGGCTCGATGCGGCGCGCGCCCATGACGCCGAGCTTATCGCCCATGTAAAGCCGATCCTTGAGGCCCGCGGCGTGGCGGACAAGTTCGAGATCATGGCCCCGCGCGAGGCCACCCGCGCCTCGCTCGAGACGATCACCAGGGGCGAGAACACCATCGCCATCACCGGCAACGTGCTGCGCGACTACCTGACCGATCTGTTTCCGATCCTCGAATTGGCCACCTCGGCCAAGATGCTCTCGATCGTCAAGCTGATGAATGGCGGCGGCCTGTTCGAGACCGGCGCGGGCGGCTCTGCCCCCAAGCATGTGCAGCAGCTTCTGGCCGAGAATCACCTGCGCTGGGATTCCCTGGGTGAGTTCTGTGCATTGGGTGAAAGCCTCAAGTTCCTCGCCGATGCGACGGACAACGCCCGCGCGCGCATCCTCGGCGAGGCGGTCGAGGCGGCAACCGAAGGCGTCCTCGACAATGACCGCTCGCCCTCGCGCAAGGTGGGCGAGCCCGACAACCGCGACAGCCATTACTGGTTCGCCCGCTACTGGGCCGAGGCGCTGGCGGCACAGGGCGGGGATGCCGCGCTGGCTGCGGAATTCGCGCCTCTCGCCAGGGTACTGGCCGAGAACGAGGCCGCCATCGTGGCGGAACTGGCCGCAGCACAGGGCGCGCCCGCCGATATCGGTGGCTATTACCACCCGGACCCGGTGAAACTCGCCGCCGTGATGCGGCCCTCGGCGACGCTCAACGGCATCATCGGCTAGGTCGCAGCGGCACCACGCGGGTACGAAAACCGGACCCGCGCGCGGGGCTCGATCGGCCTTGCGCGCGGTCGGGCCGTGCTTTGTATCCCCCTCGCCAAGGTGGATTTATCGGCGTAAAGGACAGGAATGAGCCGCCAGTTTCCCCTTGCCGATGCCCGGTCGCTGCCGTTCTGGCGGCGTCCGGTGACGCTCCTGTTTCTCATGGCCGCGGCGATGCCGGTGGCCTTTGCCACCTGGTCGGCGCTTCTGAACAATTTCGTGATCGAGGTGGCGGGGTTCGACGGCTCCGATATCGGCTGGCTGCATACGGTGCGGGAAATCCCCGGATTCCTCGCCATCGGGGTGATCGCGCTCATCATGGTGATGCACGAGCAGGTGCTGGGGCTGGTTTCGCTCCTGCTGCTGGGGGTGGCGACGGCGCTGACCGCGCAATTCCCCTCTTTGGGGGGGATATTGACCATCACCATGCTCAGCTCCATCGGCTTTCACTATTACGAGACGGTCAACCAGTCGCTGCAATTGCAATGGCTCGACAAACTGCGCGCGCCGCAGATGCTGGGCTGGCTGCTGGCGGCCGGCTCTGGCGCGACGTTGGTGGCCTATGTTCTCATCGTGCTGACATGGCGGGCCTTCGATCTGAGCTATAACCTCGTCTATATGGTGTCGGGCGGGTTCACGGCGGTGGTGGCGGTGTTCTGCCTGCTGGCCTATCCGCGCTTCGAGGCGCCCAATCCGCAGGTCAAGAAGATGGTGCTGCGGCGGCGCTACTGGCTCTATTACGCGCTGCAATTCATGGCCGGTGCCCGGCGGCAGATCTTCGTCGTGTTCGCGGGCTTCATGATGGTCGAGAAATTCGGCTTTGACGTGCACGAAGTTACCACGCTCTTCATGATCAACCTTGTGGTGAACATGGTGGCGGCGCCGCTGATGGGGCGCGCCGTGTTCCGCTTTGGCGAACGCAACACGCTGACCTTCGAATATATCGGGCTGGCGCTGGTATTTCTGGCCTATGGGGGGATCTACCATTTCGGCTGGGGGGTGGTGCTGGCGGCGACGCTCTATGTGGTGGATCACATCCTGTTTTCGCTGGCGCTCGCGCTCAAGACCTATTTCCAGAAGATCGCCGATCCCGGCGACATCGCCCCGACCGCCGCCGTGGCCTTTACCATCAACCATATCGCGGCGGTGTTTCTGCCTGCGGCCCTGGGCTATGTGTGGCTGGTGTCGCCTGCGGGCGTCTTCCTTCTGGCGGCGGGCATGGCCTGCGTGTCGCTGGCGCTCGCCTTGATGATCCCGCGCCACCCCGAGCCGGGCAACGAGACGGTTTTCGCACGTTTCCTGCCCGCCCCCGCCGAATGATCCCGAAGGACCGAAAACATGCCGACATGGACCGCGCTCACCACGCTTGACGACAAGACCCGCGCCGAGGCGCTGGCGCTGGCGCTGGAGGAGGTTGCGCCCGAACCCACGGGCATCGGCTGTTTCGAGATGGAGGACGGATCGGGCCTGTGGGAGATCGGTGCCTATTTCGAGGCGCCACCCGATGGGGTCGCGCTGTCGCTGCTGGCGGCGGCGCATGGCGCGCGGCCCTTCACCGTCTCGGAACTGCCCGAGGTGGATTGGGTGGCCAAGGTGCGCCGCGATCTCTCGCCGGTCGTGGCGGGGCGGTTCTTTGTTCATGGCAGCCATGACGCCGACCGCGTTCCCGACGGGGTCGAGCCGCTCCTGATCGAGGCGTCGATGGCCTTTGGCACCGGCCATCACGGTACCACGCTGGGTTGTCTGCGCGCACTTGATCGGCTGGCGTCGGCGGGTTTCGTGGCGCGCTCGGTGCTCGATCTGGGCTGCGGCACCGCCGTTCTGGCAATGGCCGCGGCGCGGATCTGGCCGGGCGTGATGCTGGCCTCGGATATTGACGCGCTGGCGGTCGAGGTGGCAGAGGTGAATGTGGCCGCCAACGGGCTCACGGGCCGGGTGCGCGTGTTCGAGGCCGAGGGGCTCGCGCATCCCGAGCTGCGCGCGGCAGCCCCCTATGAGCTCATCTTCGCCAATATTCTCAAGGGACCGCTTCTGGCGCTGGCACCGGCCATAACCGAAAGCCTGAAACCGGGCGGAAAGGTGATTCTGTCGGGCCTGCTGAACAATCAGGCCGCCGAGGTGATCGGCGCCTATTCGGCGCTTGGAAACCGTCTCGAGCATCACGAGGAGATCGGCGACTGGTCCACCCTGATCTTGTCTGCGGCGGCGTGAAAACAGGGTTAGAGCCTGCGTTTCCCTGACCGTGGCGTGAATTGACAATGCCTGCGGGGTGAGACCGGCGGTTTCATGCTGCTTATGCGAAATACGCGAAATTTGATTTGACCTTGCATCGCGCTTTCTGCAACGCAGAAGAAAATGGGCGCATATCACCCGCCCGTCATGGGCAGGCGCTATCATGCGCATCATGCTCGCGACCCGACAGGAAGGATCCATCATAATGTTTGCACCCGATTTGCCGCTGAAACTTGCCGCCGCCAGTATCCGGCTGACCGGTTACATGGTCGAGACCCAGTTGCGTATTGTCGGGATCGTGACCGAGGCAGGGCTGCGGGCCTCGCCCCTTGCCCCGCTTTTCAAGGTCACGCAATCCCCGACCGGACAAGCCGCGCCGCCGGCGAGGCCGCGCGCCGCGCGTCCTGCCGTGAAACCCGCCGCCAGGAAGACCGCCCCGGCGAAACCAGCGGCCAAGCCGCACAAGGAAGTGGTGCCCGCGCCCGGACCCGCGCCAGAGGCAAAGGCCGCTCCGGCAACGATGACCGAGGTCAAGGCCGCTCCCGCGCCAGCGCCGAAGGCGGAAGCGGCCTCCGCCCCGAAGCCCGCGGCCACACCCGCGCCCGCGACCGCCGCGGCGCAACCAGCGGCCCCTTCCAGCCCGGCACCGGAGGCAGCCAAGGCCGATCTCGCCGCCGCGCCCAAGCGTCCTCGCGCGCCCTCGGTTCCGCCCACCCTGCCCGAACGCGCGGCAAAAGCCGATCTGGAATAAAGGCTCGTGTGGCCGGGTTGCGTTTTTTGCAGCCCGGCCATTCGGTTTTGACGCTGGTCATGTCAGCGTTGATGACATAAATTGTGGTCAGGGAGGAAACCAATCACGATCGTGAGGTTTCCAAATGGCATCTACCAGCACACATGTTTCCACAACTCCCCTCCGCGCGGTCTGGAAGGGGTTTCTCGCATCGCTTCAACGGGCCTGCGAACGTTATGTCGAGGTGCAATCGCGCCGCGACCGTATCGAGATGCTCGAGGCGAAATCCGATCAGGAGCTTGCCGGACTCGGCATCCGCCGCGAGGACATCGTCTATCACGTCTTCAAGGACCGGTTTTACGCCTGACCGCTGACCATGCGCCGCCCCCGCCCCGCCCGAAGGCGCGGCGGGGGATTTGCTGCATTGCAGCAACGCTCCGCCTATCACGCCTTGCGCCATGCGAATCGCGCGCCGGACTGTGGTAGTATGGTGGTCAGGGAGGGACCCTTGCAAGCGACGAGAAGGGCACCCGATGACCTTAAACGCAGTTCACCCCCGCTTTCTGCCCGCCGGATGGCGGCGCGATCTGGATGTCTTCCTTGCCGAGCGCGCGGCGGGAATGAATGGCTACATGCTCTCGCAAAGGCGCGTTGAAAGCGTCATGCGCCTGCAAGCGATGAGCGACCGTGACCTGGCCGCAATGGGGCTGCGGCGGCGTGACATCCCGGCCTTCGTGTTCGAGGACGTGCTGCCCGATCCGGGCTGAGGCCCTTGCGCGCAAGCGGCTTGACAGGCGCGAAGGCGCGCGCCAAGGCTGCGCCCCATGTTCGATATGCGCCCCGTGGGATATCTGGTCGGGCTCATGGTGATGGCGATGGGCCTGACCATGGGCCTTCCGCTCTTGGTGGATATCGCCGAGGGGCGCGAGCACTGGCCGGTCTTCGCCGAAAGCATGATCGTGACCTGCCTCGCCGGGGGCTTGGTGGCGCTGTCATGCCGCAATGCGGTGGGCCGGGGGCTGAACATTCAACAGGCGTTTCTTCTGACGACTTCGGTCTGGGTGGCGTTGCCGCTCTTTGGCGCGATGCCCTTCATGCTGGGCGAGACGCAGCTTGGCTTTGCCGATGCGTTCTTCGAATCGATGTCGGGGATGACGACGACCGGCACCACCGTCATCGCCGGGCTCGACGATCTGCCCAAGGGACTGCTTTTGTGGCGCGGGATCCTGCAATGGCTGGGCGGGCTCGGGATCGTCATCGTGGCGCTGGTGTTTCTGCCCGAGATGCGGGTGGGCGGGATGCAGTTCTTTCGCGCCGAGGGGTTCGACACGCTCGGCAAGGCGCTGCCGCGCACCGCCGATATCTCGAAGGGCGTCCTCAACGTCTATCTGGGCCTTACCGCGCTTTTTGCGATGAGTTATCTCGCGCTCGGGATGGGGGCCTTTGATGCGACGGTGCACGCGCTGACCACTGTCTCGACGGGCGGCTTCTCGACCAAGGACGCCTCCTTTGGGGCCTTTCCGGGTTCGCCGCAATATGCGGCGGCATTGTTCATGATTCTGGCATCAATCCCCTTCGTGCGGCTGATGCAACTGGTTCACGGCAACGCAGCCCCGTTCTGGCGCGACACGCAGGTGCGCACCTATGTGCGCTGGCTGTTCTATGCCTTCCTGCTGGTCGCGGCCTATGACCTCCTTGCGTTCGGGCGTTTCGAGGAAGCGCGCCTGCGCGAGCGTCTTTTCAACCTGGTATCGATCTTTTCCGGCACGGGCTATGGCGATGGGGATGTCACGGCCTATGGTCACTTCCCCTTTGCCATTCTCATCATCGTGGGGGCGATCGGCGGCTGCACCAGTTCGACGGGCTGTTCGATCAAGATCTTTCGCTACCAGATCATGTTGCGCGCTCTGGGCCAGCAGGCGCGGCGGATATTCTATCCCTCCTCGGTCATGGTGCTGCGCCACGAGGGGCGGCGGGTCGAGGACGAGGTGCTGCAATCGGTGATGCTGCTCTTTACCATGTATATCCTGTCGCTCGGGTTTTTCTCCGTGGCGCTGGAGCTGACCGGGTTGTCGCTGATGGAATCGATCACCGGCGCGTGGACGGCGATTTTCAACATCGGGCCGGCCTTTGGCGCCAGGGTGGGGGATACCGGATCGGTTCAGGCCTTCCCCGAGGCGGCGAAGGGCCTGATGATCGTGGCGATGCTGATGGGGCGGCTGGAGATCATCGCCGTGATCGTGCTGCTGTTGCCGAGGTTCTGGCGGCCCTGAGCCGTCAATAGGCGTCGCGCCCGCCGCGCGTGGCGATATAGGTGGGACATTCGGGGCGTGACGTGTTGACGATGAGATACCACACCACCTCGCCGGGACGCCCCGCGCGCGAATATTCACAGCCCGAGGGATGCGTCCACCACTGGCCCTTATGGTCCGCCGGCGGCATCGCCTTGCTGGTGCCGCCCTTGATGGCGGTGGTGTAGCCGCCATATGCGGGCTGTTGCTGGGCCTGTGCCGCCGGCGCGAGGATGAGCGCGGCAAGGGCGAGGGCGATATGCGCCTTGGGCATTGGTCTCTCTCCGTATTCCTGACTGCATTCCTGACTGCTGCCACGTCCGGGTTCGCTATCGCCGCGGTGTGGCCCGATGCCTGTCGTGCCGTCCATGCGCGGCAGGTGCAGGCCGCATTAATGGCAGAAAAGCGGCGATTGTGAAGACTTTTCTCCAGTCTCGAAAGGATTATTCCCAGCAGCTTACGAGCACGGTCATTGCGGCGGCGCGATTGCTCAGCGCCTCGGCCGAGAGATCGCCGCCCTCGCGCGTGACGCGCGCGGTGACGCCACCCTGTGCCAGCACCTCTTGCAGCGCGCCGTTGCCGGCGGCAAAGCTCACCCCCTCGGGCAGGCTGCGGCCTTCGGGCGCACCGGGCACGAGCATTCCCAGCACCGCGCCGCCCGCATCGACCACCGGCCCGCCCAAATCGCCCGGCATGGCGGCAAGCGCGAGGCGCCTGAGATGGCTCTCGCCCGCCAGCCCGCTCAGTTCCGCGATCTGCCCGAAGGTCACGCTCGGCGCGCCGAGGCGGCCCTCGTAGGAATAGCCCGCGACCGCCACCCGCGACAGAAGCCGCGGCGCGTCCTGCTGAAATCGCGCGACGGCCACGGGTGCGAGCGCCTCGTGCGGGCGCAGGATGGCGATGCCGAGACCCGTGTCGAGATGGGCGACCGTTGCGCCATGGGTCTCGTCAAGCGTGATCCGCTCGCAGCCTGCCACGGCCTCTGCCGCGGTCAGGACCGCCCCGCCCTCATCGACGTAAAAGCCCGAGCGCGACAGTTTCGGGCGGCGCAGCTCAAGACCGGAGACAAGGTCCATGCGCCGCGCGCTCACCGGGGCTGCCAGCGCGGCGAGCGTGCCGGGCAGGCGGGCAAAGCTCTGCTCCATTTCCGCCAGAAGCCGTGTGCGCCGCTCCTCGTCGCCCGCGGGCCAGACGAGGATAAAGCCCTTGATTTCGCCGCTCTCAAGCCAGACGCGCCCGGTCGAGACGATCTCGCGCCCCGCGCCGGTGAGGGTGAAGCCGTCGCGCTCCAGCCGGCGCTCGCCGGTCTCGGGAATAATTTCGAGGGTTTGCAGCAGGTCGTAAAGCGCGGTCATGGTCGCACGGTCGCCCGGCTGGCTGATGAGCAGCACCTGCGCCGGCAGATCGCCCGAGGCGGGGTAATGGGCAAAGGGCGCCTCGTGCCGGTCAAACGCCACGACGCCGAGCGGCAGGCGCATTTCGATACCCGCCTGCGCGTCGCGCACGGTCTCAAGGCCGAGCCCCTCAAGAACCGCGTCATACCGGCCCAGTAGCGTCGCGCGCTGGCGGCTGGTCAGGACGCCGGTCGGTTCATGCCCGTTCTGGCGTTGCCAGGCGGCCATGGCAGAGCGGGTGCCGGGGCCGAAGGCCGCGTCGATGGCGCCGCGATAGACCCCGGCCCATTCCAGCGCCACCTGGAGCGCGGCGCGCTCTTCGCGGCCCAGAAGCGCCTCGCTTGCGCGCGCCTCGCGCAGGGTCTCGTCAGGCGTGGGTGTGGGGGCGGCGTCGGGCCGGGGCATCGGGGCGGGGGTGGTGCGCGCCGGCACGTTGGCCCCCACGGGCCAGAACTGCTGTCCGTAATCGGACCCCCGCGCAATATAGCTGTCGCGTGCGATCACCCCCTCGCGGCGATAGACCTCAAGCACACGCACGGCCTCGTTCTCGTCATATGGGCCAAGCGCGATCGCATACCAGCCGCTCGGCAGCGCAAAACCGTTTACATCCGGCAGGTTGCGGGCATGGTCGCGCGCGCGCGCCTGCGCCTCGGCAAGGCTCGGCTGTGCCTCGATCTGCACGAAGAGAAGGCCATCCCTGCCCGGAAATGGCGCCGCTTGCGCCCGGACAAGGCCCGGCAGCAACAACAGGCAGGCAATTAGGACAGCAACACGCGCCATGGGTATTCCTTACATCTGTGTGTGCGGGCAAAATCGTGGTTTTCGGCTCCGTTGGCAAGGTCATGCCAGAGCACCCTTCGAACAATCCCGATCCCGGAGCGGCTTGGCCGGCCCGCGCGTCGGGGGCTCAGCGCACCGCCTCGATGGGGCCCTCGGCGCGGCCGTGGATGAACTGGTCGAGATAGGGATCGCCGGAGTTGTCCATCTCTGCGACCGGGCCGGTCCACTGGATCACCCCGTCATGCAGCATCGCCACATTGTCGGCGATGGCGCGCACGCTTCTCATGTCATGGGTGATGGTGACGGCGGTCGCGCCCATCTCGACCACGATTTCGCGGATCAATTCGTTGATCACGCCCGACATGATCGGATCGAGGCCCGTTGTCGGCTCGTCGAAAAAGATGATCTCGGGCTCCGCCGCGATGGCGCGGGCGAGGCCGACCCGTTTTTGCATCCCGCCCGAAAGCTCTGCCGGAAACTTGTCGGCCACATCCGGCTTGAGGCCCACGCGGCGCAGTTTCTCGATGGCGATTTCGCGCGCCTCGGTCAAGGGCCGCTTGAGCGAGCCGCGCAGCAGGCGAAACGCCACGTTCTGCCACACGGGCAGCGAATCAAACAGCGCCCCGCCCTGAAACAGCATCCCGAACCGGGCAAGGAAGGCGTCGCGCTCGGCCCTGGCCACGTCCTGCCCGTCCAGCGTGATCGTGCCCGCGTCAGGGCGCACAAGGCCCAGGATGCACTTCAGCAACACGGATTTCCCCGTGCCCGACCCCCCGATCACCACCATCGACTGACCGCGCGGCAAGGTCAGGTTGACGCCCCGCAGGACACGGTTCGCGCCGAACGCCTTCTGGACCGCCCTGAGCTCGATCATGAGGTGAAGAACACTTCGGTCAGGATGTAGTTGGCCGCCAGGATCATGACCGACGCTGCCACCACCGCGGATTTGGTGGCCGCACCCACGCCCTGCGCCCCGCGCCCTGATGTCATGCCGAAATAGCACCCCATCAGCGCGACGATGAATCCGAAGGCGGCACCTTTGATCATGCCCGACACGACATCCCAGTTTTCGAGAAAGTCGAGGGTGTTCTTGATGTAGGTGGCGGAGTTGAAATCGAGCCGGGTGATGCCCACGAGCCAGCCGCCCATGATGCCGATGCTGTCACCCACCCCCACAAGGACCGGCACCGCCAGCGTCGCCGCCAGCACACGCGGCACGGCAAGGTATTTGATCGGGTTGGTGGACAGGGTCACCAGCGCGTCGATCTGTTCGGTGACCTTCATCGTGCCGATTTCGGCGGCGATCGAGGAGGCCACGCGCGCGGCCACCATCAGCCCGCCCAGCACCGGGCCAAGCTCGCGCGTGAGGCCGATGGCGACGATCGAGGGCACGACCGTTTCCGCGTTGAACCGCGCGCCGCCCGCATAGATCTGAAGCGCGAGCGCACCGCCGGTGAAGAGCGCCGTCATCCCCACCACCGGCAGCGACAGCCAGCCGATCTGCACCAGCGCATGCAGGAACTCGCGCATGTAGAAGGGCGGTCGGGCAAGGTGGCTGACCGTTTCGCCGGCGAAGATCGCAAAGCGGCCCATGCCCGCCAGCCATGCCAGCGTGCTGCGCCCTACGGTTGCGAGGAAACTCAGGATGAAGCTCATGCGCCGATATGGCGTCGCGTATAGCGCGCCCCCAGTGAGGTCAGGATTTCATAGCCGATAGTGCCCGCATTCTCGGCGAGCCGGTCGATGCCCTGGTGGGGGCCGAGCAGTTGCAGGTTCTTGGGATCGTGCCCCAGGTCGGTGACATCGACGCCGATCAGGTCCATCGAGATGCGGCCCGCGATCGCGCAGGGGGTGTCCTCGGCCCAGAGGCTGGTGCGCGGCCCCATGGCGCGCAAAATGCCATCGCCATAGCCCGCGGCGACCGTGGCGATGCGCGAGGGGCGCCTGGCGACGAAATCGCAGCCATAGCCGACACTTTCCCCCTCTTCGAGGTCGCGGCACTGGATCACGGGAATATCAAGCGCGAGCACCGGGCGCGCTTCGGTGAAGGGCGCGCCGCCATAGACCCCGATGCCGGGGCGCGCGAGGTCGAAGTGATAATCGGAATGCAGCAGGATCGCGCCGGTATTGGCAAGGCTGCGCGGGATATCCAGCCCGTCGGTCATCTCGCGGAAAAGCCCGAGTTGGCGGGGGTTCATCGGGTGGTCAGGCTCGTCGGCGCAGGCCAGATGCGACATGATGAGCACGGGGGCCTGCGCCAGCGCGATCTCGCGCACTGCCTGCCATTCGGCGGGCTCCATCCCCAGCCGGTTCATCCCGGTGTCAAGCTGGATGCCGAAGGGGTGGCCTGGCAGCGCCTCGAGATGGCGGATGAGTTGCTCGACCGAGTTGAGCATCGGGACAAGGGTGCAATCCCCGATCATGTCGGCATCGCCCGGCATATGGCCCGAAAAGACGTGGATAGACACGTCCTGTCCCAGCACCTCGCGCAGCGCCGCGCCTTCCTCGGCCAGGGCGACGAAGAAATGCCGCGCACCGGCGCGGGCCAGCGCGCGCGCGACCCTGTCCATGCCCAGCCCATAGGCATCGGCCTTGACCACGGCCGCCGTCTCGCCCGTGTTGAGGGCGTCGAGCCTGCGCCAGTTGGCAACGAGCGCGTCAAGGTCGATGGTGAGGGTCGCGGTGCTCATGGGACCGGTTTTGACAGGATGGGGCGGGGCGTCAAGGGGGAAAGGGGCCGCCCGCGCGCCCCCGCCTGCCCGGTCAGAACCAGCTTTGAACCCGCCGCGCACCGCCCGAGATGTCGCGCCCGATGCCATCGACGGTTGCGCAGCCCGCCAGCAGCCCCATGATTGCCAGAACGCCGAATTTCCGCATTGTCCTGCCTGTTCGTTGTTTGCCTGCTCAGTCGTTTTTCGGTTCGTGCCACCACACCTCGGGCAGGAAATGGATCCCGTCCCCGTAGATCGGCACGTTGCCAACAGGATAGACCAGATCGGACTTGTGGGCAATCCGCCCCACGGCATATTGCTGGATCGGGATGACATAGCGCCCCGCCGTCAGCACCCGGTCGAGCGCACGGGTGGCGGCGGTGAAATCCTCCTGCGTCTCGGCGGTCAGCATGGCGCGGATCATCGCCTCGGCCGCCGCAGAGCGCATCCCCATGAGGTTGCGGCTGCCGGGGGTGTCGGCGTGCTCGGACCCCCAATAAAAGAACTGCTCGTTGCCGGGGCTGAGCGAGAGCGCGCGGCGCATCATCGTGAGGTCGAAATCGAACTGCGCCTCGCGCTCGGCATATTGGGCGCGGTCCACCACCTCGACCGTCAACCGGATACCGAGACGCTCAAGGGCTGCGGCGTAGATATCCATCATCGCGCCGGTCTGCGACACAAGCCCGTCCTGCTGAAGAAGCACCTTTAATTCAAGCGGTTGCCCCGCGCTGTTCACAAGGCGCCCATGCTCGATGCGCCATCCCGCCTTCTCCAGCAGGGCGCGCGCGCGGCGCAGGGCCGCGCGGTTGCGCGCGGTGCCGTCGCCCTCTGGCAGGGTATAGCCCTCCAGCGTGCCGGGCAAAAGCGTGTCCTGGAAGGGCAACAGCAACTCGCGCACGCGCCCCGTCGCGGGGCCGGGGCGCATGGCCAGATCCGAGCCCGAGAAATAGGAGGTGATGCGCGGCTGTCGGCCGCCGGTCATCGTGTCGTTGATGTACTCGAAATTGAACGCGGCGATCAGCGCCTCGCGCACGCGCCAGTCATCGAGCGGCGCCCGCCGAGTGTTCATGACGAAGCCGGTCATCCCCGAGGGCTTGCCGTGCGGAATTTCGCTCAAGCGGATCTCGCCGCGCGCGACGGCGGGGAAATCGTATTGCGTGGCCCAGTCCTCGGCGTTGAACTCGCGCACATAGCTCAGCAGCCCGGCCTTGAATGCCTCCTTCATCACGGTGTCGTCGCCGAAGAACTCGATCCTGATCTCGTCGAAATTGGCCGTGCCGCGCCGCAGCGGCAGGTCGCGGCCCCAGTAATCGGGGTTGCGGGTGAGGCGGACAAAGCGCCCGGCCTCGTAATCGGCCACCACATAGGGGCCGGTGCCCATGGGAATGTCGGCCAGCCCGCCCTCGGCGATGTCGCGCCCCTGCCATTGCGCCTTTTGCAGGATCGGGCGCAGACCGGCCAGCAGGGCCAATTCGCGGTCCTCCTCGGAAAAGGTCAGCCGGAGCGAGCGCGGCCCCGTGGCCTCGATCCGGGCTACCTTGTCCATGAAGCCGCGATAGCGCGGATGCCCGCGCGTGCCCAATGTCTCGTAGGACCAGATCACATCCTCGACCGTGACCGGGGAGCCGTCAGAGAATCGGGCCTCCTCGCGCAGGGTGAATTCGACCCAGGAGCGCGCCGCGTCGGTCTCGACCGATTCGGCCAGAAGGCCGTAAAGCGTGAACGGCTCGTCGAAGGATCGGCCCATCAGCGTCTCGTGGGTGAGATGCGCCAACTGCCACGGCGGGGTGCCGCGCAGGATGAAGGGATTGAGCGAATCGAAGCTGCCGACATTGCCGGTGACGATCCGCCCGCCCTTGGGGGCGTCCGGGTTGGCATAGGGCAGAGACACAAAATCCGGTGGTAGCGCGGGGGTGCCATACATAGCTATGCCATGGGTCGGGCCAGCCTGCACCATGGGCGCGGCAAGCGCGAGGGCAAGAGCGGCGATGACAGCGCGGCCCGCGCGGATCGGATCCGGTCTCATTTGCGCAACGATTCCTGCTCTGCCTTGTTTCATTGACCCCGACCCTAGAACGCGAGTCTCACGTTTTCAAACTTTTAGCTTGGATAGCGGCGCAGGATTGCTTATAACAAGGGCACTGCTCGATTAGGTTTCTTGCCTGTATGAAACCTGCCTCAATGACTATACCCCGGCCTTGCGCCGGGGTTTTTTTTATCCCCTCTCCGGGACGTGATCGCCGAACCCCCGTGCGTTTCGCTGATGCAGCATATATGCTGCACAGGCAATAACCATTGGGAGAACGGGCATGAGTGTCAAAGGCAAGACCGCCGTCATTACGGGATCGAATTCGGGTATCGGCCTCGGCATCGCGGAGGAACTCGCGCGCGCGGGCGTGAACGTGGTGCTGAATTCCTTTACCGATTCGGAAGAGGATCACGCGCTGGCCGCCCGCATCGCCGAGGAGACCGGCACGAAGGCGCGCTATATCAAGGCGGACATGTCCAAGCCCGACGAATGCCGCGCGCTGATCGAAAAGGCCGGGGTCTGCGATATCCTCGTCAACAATGCCGGCATTCAGCACGTCGCGCCGATCGAGGAGTTTCCCACCGAGAAGTGGGACGCGATCATCGCCATCAACCTCAGCTCGGCCTTTCACACCACCGCCGCCGCGCTTCCGCTGATGCGTGAACGCGGCTGGGGCCGTGTCATCAACATCGCCTCGGCGCATGGCCTGACGGCAAGCCCCTACAAGGCAGCCTATGTCGCGGCCAAGCACGGCATNNCCGGGCTATGTGCTGACCCCGCTGGTCGAGGCGCAGATCCCCGACACGATGGAGAAATACGGCATGGGCCGCGAGGAGGTGATCGAGAAGGTCATGCTCGAGCGTCAGCCGTCGAAGGAATTTGCCACCACCGAGCAGCTTGGCGGCACGGCGCTTTTCCTGTGTTCGGACGCCGCGGCGCAGATCACCGGCACGACGATCAGCGTCGATGGCGGCTGGACCGCGCTCTGAGGCCATTGGCGGGGGCGGGCGGCTGGGTTATGAACGGGGCATGTTCGCTGATTTCCTGACCCGGCTTCTGGCCCCCGCCCCCGAGCCCCTTCCCGATGTCGATGCGCGGCTGGCGCTGTCGGCGCTGATGGTGCGGCTGGCGCGCTCTGACGGCGATTACGCGCCCGAAGAGCGCGCGCGCATCACCGCGATCATTGCCGGGCGATACGCCCTCGACACGGCGCAGGCCGAGGCGCTGCGGCGCGACGCCGAAGTGCTCGAGACCGAGGCCCCCGACACCGTGCGTTTCACCCGCGCGATCAAGGACGCCGTGCCGCATGAGGCGCGCGCAGCGGTGATCGAGTCGCTGTGGCAGGTGGTTCTGGCCGACGGGACGCGCGACGCGCACGAGGATTCGCTCATGCGGCTGGTGACGAATCTTCTGGGTCTTACCGATCAGGAAAGCGCGCGGGCCCGCCAGCGCGTCGAGCGTGGATGATCGCGGGCCCGCCGATGGCGCGGCCGGATGCAGGCTTGAGTTGCGAGTGACATGATGCGCCCGCGCACAACATGCACGGGGGGCGCGCTCGGCCCGGGGAAGGCCGCCAAGGTGGGTTCTGCGCCCCTTTCGCCCGGCCTCATCCGCTAGATGGCGGTGGCGGTTCTCCTGCCGGCGGCGGGCGCATCGCGGCGGATGCGCGGGCGCGACAAGCTGCTGGAGGAGGTGCGTGGGCGCGCGCTGTTGCGCGAGCGCGCCGAGGTGGCGCTTTCGGTCAGCGATGACGTGCTGGTGACGTTGCCGCCCGAGGGCGCGGCCCGCGCGGCGGTGCTCGACGGGCTGCCGGTCGCGCGGCGGGTGGTGGCGCAGGCGGCAGAGGGCATGGCGGCGTCGTTGCGCGCGGGCGCGGACCGGGCGCGCGCGCGGGGGGCTGCCGGGCTGATGGTGCTCTTGCCCGACATGCCCGACCTGACCGCCGGCGACCTGGCGACTGCCCTGGCGGCCTTTGACGGGCGCGCGATCCTGCGCGCCACCTCACAGGACGGGCGGCCCGGCCACCCGGTGATCTTTCCCGCCGCGGTCTTGCCGGAAATGGCGGCGCTCTCGGGCGGCGAGGGCGCGCGCGCGCTGCTCTCGCGCCACCCGGTGATCCTCTGCGCCTTGCCCGCAGAGCGCGCGATCACCGATCTCGACACGCCCGAGGCCTGGGCCGCGTGGCGGGCACGAAATCCCTGACAAACCGTTACCGCCCCGTGCGCCCGCAGCCCGGGAAGATACGGCTAAGACATTGACTTTGCGAACGGTTTCATGTAAACCTTGTGCCATGCTGGACGAGATGGGCAAGCGGCCCCGGGGATGCCCCCGGAGGCCGTTTTTCGTGTCGGCATGGGCAAAGACCATTGGGCGAAAGGCAACGGCATGAGGCAGCGACACGCATGGTTCTGATCACCCCGGAGGAGCGGCCTTCGGGTCTGACCACCTCGATCAACGCGCTTGAGCAGCAACTCGCGGACATGCGCGGGGAACTGGAAGAACTCTATCTGAAAATCCGGGCCGGGGAACTCGGGGAACTGAAGAACGCAACACGGGCCACCGCCGAGATTCGGCAGTGGCTCAAGATCGCCATTGAAGCGGAGGCGCAACTTGACAAACGCAGACAACAGGAGCGTGGCATTGCCCACGGATACGCCATTGATTTCGACGCAGCCCGACATGAGATCGGCTGCCGCCTGGATCGTCTCAGAAGGGCCCGATGCGCAGGAGGACTTCCTCGCTGCCCTCAGCGAGGGTGAATTGTTCGCGCTCCCTTGGCTTTTTGAGTTCTGGGCCATGCCGCATCAGTTGCCGCCCGAGGGGGACTGGCGCACATGGGTGATCCTTGGCGGGCGCGGCGCGGGCAAGACGCGCGCGGGCGCGGAATGGGTGCGCGCGCAGGTCGAGGGCGCGCGCCCGCTTGATGCGGGGCGCTGTGCGCGCATGGCGCTGGTGGGGGAAACGGTCGATCAGGTGCGCGAGGTGATGATCTTTGGCGAGAGCGGGATCATGGCCTGCTCGCCCCCCGATCGCCGTCCCGAATGGCAGGCCACGCGCAAGCGGCTTCTGTGGCCCAACGGCGCCATCGCGCAGGTGTTCTCGGCGCATGAGCCCGAGTCCTTGCGCGGGCCGCAATTCGATGGCGCCTGGGTGGACGAACTGGCCAAGTGGAAGCGCGCGCGTGAGACCTGGGACATGCTGCAATTCGGCCTGCGCCTTGGCGAGGATCCGCGCGTCTGCGTCACCACCACGCCGCGCAACGTGGGCGTGCTCAAGGAGTTGCTGGAGCGCGACAGCACCGTGGTGACAAGCGCGCCCACCGAGGCCAACGCCGCCAACCTGGCGCAGGGCTTCCTCGAGGAGGTGCGGGCGCGCTACGCGGGCACGCGGCTTGGCCGGCAGGAGCTTGACGGCGTGCTGGTGGACGAGGCCGAGGATGCGCTCTGGACACCTGCCATGATCGAGGCGGGCCGCGTGGCCGAGGCCCCGCCGCTCGACCGGATCGTGGTGGCGATTGACCCGCCGGTGACCGGGCATGGCGGCTCGGACGCCTGCGGGATCGTGGTGGCGGGCGCGATCACACGCGGGCCGGTGCAGGACTGGCGCGCCTTCGTGCTCGAGGATGCCAGCGTCGAGGGCGCAAGCCCCGCGCAATGGGCCGAGGCCGCGATCCGCGCGATGGATCGCTGGGGGGCCGAGCGGCTGGTGGCCGAGGTCAACCAGGGCGGCGACCTGGTGGAACAGGTGATCCGGCAGGTCGATCCGCTGGTGGCGTTGCGCAAGGTCCACGCAAGCCGCGGCAAGGTGGTGCGCGCCGAGCCGGTGGCCGCGCTCTACGAGCAGGGCCGGGTGCATCACCTGCGGGGCCTGGGCAGGCTGGAGGACCAGATGTGCGCGATGACGGCGCGCGGCTTCGAGGGGCGCGGCAGCCCCGACCGGGTCGATGCTCTGGTCTGGGCGCTGACCGATCTGATCGTCGAGGCCAGTGCCAGATGGCGCGCGCCGCGCGTGCGCGGCATGTGAGGGGAAGGGGCTGGGGGGAAGGGGCGGCCGGGATGGGCGCGGCGTTGACGGCGCCCCTTGCCGCCGCCCGCCCTTTGCGGCACCGTGAGCGGCGATACAGACCCGTACAGGAAGAGGCCGACATGCCCGTCAGGAACCGTTTTGCCGAGTCGCACGCCGAGATCACCGAGTGGCGACGTGACATCCACGCCCATCCCGAGATCCTGTATGAGACACATCGCACCAGCGCGCTGGTGGCCGACAAGCTGCGGGCGTTCGGTTGCGACGAGGTGGTGACCGGCATCGGGCGCACGGGCGTCGTGGGCGTGATCCGGGGCAGGGCCAACGGTTCGGGGCGGGTGATCGGGCTGCGCGCCGACATGGACGCGCTG
>DIUD01000080.1 GCA_002428225.1 Roseovarius sp. UBA6167
CATGGCGACGTGCCGATGGCGGTCGAGGCGATGCGCCTTGGCGCCTTCGACTTTCTGGAAAAACCGTTCAACCCCGACCGCATGACGCAACTGGCCAAGAAAGCGACGCAACGCCGCCGCATGGTGCTCGATGCGCGCGCGCTGCGGCGTGATCTCTCCGATGGCGGTTCGCTGATGAAGAAACTCATCGGCTCGAGCGCCGCGATGGAGCGGTTGCGCGAGGATATTCTCGATCTCGGGCAGGCCGATGGCCATGTGCTGATCGAGGGCGAAACCGGCACCGGCAAGACGCTGGTGGCCCATGCGCTGCATGCGGTCGGCGCGCGCGCGGGCAAGCGGTTTGTCGTGATCTCCTGCGCCGCACTGGAGGAAACCGCGCTCACCCGGCGCCTGTTCGGCCCGGTCCTGCCCGAGGATCCGCACCTTCCGGCGGTCGAGGAGGCGCGCGGCGGCACGCTGGTGCTGGAGGATATCGAGGCCCTCCCCGAGAGCGCGCAGGCCCGCCTGCTGACCTTCGTCGATGAGGAGGGCACACCCCCCGAGACCCGCATCGTCGCCATTTCCAACATGCAGGACGAGGGCCATACCTGCGAGGACGCGCTGCGCCCCGATCTGTTCTACAGGCTGGCCAGCCTGCGCATCACCGTGCCGCCCTTGCGCGCGCGCGGCGAGGATATCCTGACGCTTTTCACCCGTTTCTCCGAACAGTTCGCCGAGGATTACGGCTGCGACGCGCCGCAGGTCAGCGCGCAGGAGGCCACGCAGCTCTTGCAGGCGCCCTGGCCCGGCAATGTCCGCCAGCTCTTCAACATTGCCGAGCGCGCGGTCTTGCAGGCGCGGCGCGGCACCGGCACGCTCACTTCGCTGCTGATGTCCGACCACGCCGAGATGCAGCCGGTGATGACCACCGAGGGCAAGCCGCTCAAGGAATATGTCGAGGCGTTCGAGCGGATGTTGATCGACAACACCATGCGCCGCCACAAGGGCAGCATCGCGGCGGTGATGGACGAATTGTGCCTGCCGCGCCGGACATTGAACGAAAAAATGGCAAAATACGGTCTCTCGCGCTCGGATTACCTTGGCTGAGCGCGGGGGATGATTTCGCCATTGTGTTTTGCCTGCCCGGGGCTTTAGTGTGTCTCAATGGCGGGTGGCGCATGGCCATGTGCAACCGCCGCGAGAGATTCGCTGTTTCAGGCCCCCCGCGGGATTGCAGGACAAAGGCAATTCCCAGGGCCGAGCAGACCGATTGGCCCCCGCCCAAGGGGACCGCACGCCTGCCCGTTTGCGCGCCGTCGCGCGCGTCGGGCGCCGAATTGGCCCCGAAACGGGCCGGAGTAGTAGAACCGCGATGACACGCGCGACAGGATCGAGAGTGACAGCAAGGGCGCACAGCGCCCCTTGTGTGTGCGCCGCGATCATCGCCCCTGACAGACACTTGCCGCACCGTTTCCCGCGCCCCGAAGGGCGCGCGCGGTGCCGCCGTGCAATTGGAACACATGCCAAAGAAAATGCTCATAGATGCCACCCACGCGGAGGAAACCCGCGTCGTGGTGGTGGACGGAAACAAGGTCGAGGAATTCGACTTTGAATCGGAGAACAAGCGCCAGCTAGCCGGCAACATCTATCTCGCCAAGGTCACCCGCGTGGAGCCGTCGCTCCAGGCAGCCTTTGTCGAGTATGGCGGCAATCGCCACGGCTTTCTCGCCTTTTCAGAAATCCACCCGGATTACTACCAGATCCCCGTGGCCGACCGCGAGGCGCTGATGGCCGAGGAAGAGGCGCTTGCGCGCGCTCAGGAGGAAGAGGATGAGCGCCCCAGGGCCCGCCGCTCCGTCTCGCGCTCGCGCTCGAAATCCAGCGCCGAAAGGACCGCCACGCAGGATGCGGTGACCAGCACGGAAATTTCCGGCATGGAAACCATCGACGTCGACGAGGATGCCGCGGCGCGCGCGGACACGATCCCCGAGGCCAGCTCGCCGATGGAGCGCGTGGCCGAAACCCCGGTGGAAGAGCCGGTGGACGACACCCCCGAGGCCGCCGCGCCGGCGGAGACCGCGACAGAAGAGGACAGTCGCGATCACGTCGCCCTCGATGACAGCATCGAATCCGTTGCCGATGAGGATGACAGCGACGATATCCGCCCCGTCCGCAAGCCCCGCGCGCGCCGCTACAAGATTCAGGAGGTCGTCAAGGTCCGCCAGATCATGCTGGTGCAGGTGGTCAAGGAAGAGCGCGGCAACAAGGGCGCGGCGCTCACCACCTACCTGAGCCTCGCGGGTCGCTACTGTGTGCTCATGCCCAATACCGCGCGTGGCGGTGGCATTTCGCGCAAGATCACCAACGCCGCCGACCGCAAGAAGCTCAAGGAGATCGCCGCCGAGATCGACGTGCCCAAGGGCGCGGGCCTGATCGTGCGCACCGCGGGCGCGCAGCGCACCAAGGCCGAGATCAAGCGCGATTACGAATACCTTCAGCGTCTGTGGGAACAGATCCGCGAGTTGACGCTCAAATCCATCGCGCCGGCCAAGATCTACGAGGAGGGCGACCTCATCAAGCGCTCGATCCGCGACCTCTACAACCGCGATATCGACGAGGTTCTGGTCGAGGGAGAGCGCGGTTACCGGATCGCCAAGGACTTCATGAAGATGATCATGCCGTCCCATGCCAAGAACGTGAAACACTACCAGGACCCGATGCCGCTGTTTGCGCGCCATCAGGTTGAAAGCTATCTCGCCGGCATGTTCAACCCCACGGTGCAGCTGCCCTCTGGCGGCTATATCGTGATCGGGGTGACCGAGGCGCTGGTTGCCATCGACGTCAACTCCGGCCGCGCCACCAGGGAAGGCTCGATCGAGGAGACTGCGCTCAAGACCAACCTTGAGGCCGCCGAGGAGGTGGCGCGCCAGTTGCGCCTGCGCGATCTGGCGGGCCTCATCGTCATCGACTTCATCGACATGGACGAGCGCAAGAACAATGCCGCCGTGGAAAAGCGCCTCAAGGACAAGCTCAAGACCGACCGCGCGCGCATCCAGGTTGGCCGCATCTCGGGTTTCGGCCTCATGGAAATGAGCCGCCAGCGCCTGCGTCCGGGGATGCTCGAGGCGAGCACCCAGCCCTGCCCGCATTGCCACGGCACCGGGCTGATACGCTCCGATGACAGCATGGCGCTCTCGATCCTGCGCCAGATCGAGGAAGAGGGCACGCGGCGGCGCTCGCGCGAGGTTCTGGTGCGCGCCCCCGTGGCCGTCGCCAATTTTCTCATCAACCAGAAGCGAGAGCATATCGCCCTGATCGAGCAGCGATACGGTCTGTCGGTGCGCATCGAGGGCGACCCGGCGCTGGTCAGCCCCGATTTCACGCTGGAAAAGTTCAAGACCGCAACCCGCATCGTGCCCGAACCGGTGGCTCAATTCGTCTCGGGTGGGTCCGTGCTGATGGAGGAAATCGACAGCACCACCGAGGACGAGGAGGACGAGGACGAGGACGACATGGCCGAAACCACGTCCGAGACCTCCGACGACGGCGAGCGCCCCAAGAAGAAGCGCCGTCGCTCGCGCAGCCGCAAGCGCAAGCCCAAATCGAATGGCGACTATCAGGCCCACGACGCTCAGGACGACGACTCTGGGGACGACGACGCTCGGGCCGATGAGGCCCCCGAGGCCGCGGCGCAGCCCGCAGCCGGGGCCGAAGCCCGGACCGAGGCCGCGCCCGAAACGGCCAAGCCCAAATCCGGCGCCCGCTCAAGCTCTGGTTCGCGCACGCGCAAGACGCCGGACCCGAAGAGCGCGGACGCGGAGACAGAGGCAGCACCGGCCGCAAGGCCCAAAAGCCGCACCGTGTCGCGCAGCAGGAAGCCCAAGGAGACCGCACCGGCCCCCGCAGACACCGCCGAAGCCCCTGCGGAGGCCCCTGTGGAGGCTATTGAGACAGCCGAGCCGGTGGCCGAGCAGGCAGCACCTCCCGCGCCCGCACCCGCGCCCGAGCCCGAGCCTGTGCCCGCGCCTGTGATCGTCGAGCAGCCCGAAACGGCAGCCCGTAAGCCGACGCCGGAAGTCCCGCCGGCGGTGGCCGAAGAGACCCCCGTCGCGGTTGCGCAAACCGAGGCCACGCCGACGCCCGAGGACGACGACAAGCCCAAGCGCCGCGGCTGGTGGTCCCGGGGCTGATGACCCCGCCATCCCGGCCCCTCGCGGGCCGGGACATCCCGCCTCAGCCGGATTTGCGGATCACATAGGTCTGGACCCCGTCCGCCTCCGCCGCCGACAGCAGCACATGCCCGCTCTCGGCGCAGAAATGCGGCACGTCGATCACCGCCGCCGGGTCATCCGCCTGCATCGCGATTTCCTCGCCCGGTCCGAGCGATTTCAGCCGCTTGCGCAGCTTCAGCACCGGCAGCGGACATAGCAGGCCGCGCGCGTCGAGGGTCTCTTTCGGGGTCATGCGCCGTGAGATAGCGGCCTTGTTACAGCCTGTCCACAAGGTTGTGACACCGCGCCCCGTGACGCCGCCCGCCCGAGCGTCTATGTCTGCCTCATGTTCGGAATAGAGATCATCGACGCGGCGCTTCTGCCCGCCATGTTCGTGGCGCTTCTGGCGGGGGTGGTCTCCTTCCTCAGCCCCTGCGTTCTGCCCATCGTGCCGCCATATATCGCCTATATGAGCGGCATCAGCCTTAACGCGTTGTCACATGACGGCACGCAACGCGCCCGCGCGGTGGTGCCGGCGCTGTTCTTCGTGCTGGGCCTCTCGACCGTGTTCATCTTTCTGGGATTTACCGCCTCGGCATTGGGCCGTGCCTTTTTGCAATATCAGGACTGGTTTAATACCGTCGCGGGTGTTGTGGTGATGGCGTTCGGCGCGCATTTCGTGGGGGTTTACCGCATCGGCTTTCTTGACCGCGAGGCGCGGCTCGACGCGGGCGACAGGGGCGGCTCCTCGCTTGGGGCCTATGTTCTGGGGCTGGCCTTCGCCTTTGGCTGGACGCCCTGCATCGGCCCGCAACTGGGCGCGATCCTGACGCTTGCCGCCTCCGAGGCCAATATCGCGCGCGGCACGACGCTTCTGGCGATCTATGCGGCGGGCCTCGGCGTGCCCTTCCTGCTGGTGGCGGCCTTCCTGCCACGCCTCACCGGGCTCCTGGGCTGGATGAAACGGCACATGGTCCAGATCGAGCGGTTGATGGGCCTTTTGCTGTGGACCATTGGCCTTTTGATGCTCACCGGCGGCTTCTCGGCCTTTTCCTTCTGGCTGCTGGAGACCTTCCCGGCGCTCGCGGTGCTCGGCTGAGGCCCTTGTTTTCCACCCGGATCGGCCCCGCGTTTGATATGCGTCAAGGTGCCGCGCATCGCGGCCCCATAATGTCCGTCTGTAACCAAGGCAAAGGAGGATGACGCAATGGTTGAAAAATCGCATGTCGCAGGCTTCTGGCCGCAGCTTTACGAACCGCTGCGCAATTTCGGGGCGCGTGTGACCGACTGGCTCGCGCCGGCCTCGGATGCCTCGGGCGACGAGACCGCCTATCGCATCACCATGGAACTGCCTGGCGTCGAGGAAAAGGACATCGATATTTCGGTGCATGACGGGGTGGTGACGATCAAGGGCGAGAAATCCGCCGCCCGCGAGGAGGAAGGTGAGACCTGGTTCTTCTCCGAGCGCCAGTATGGCAGCTTCAGCCGCTCCTTCCGCCTGCCGGCCGATGCCGATGGCGACAAGGTGGAGGCGCATCTCAAGGACGGGATCCTGAGGATGACCATCCCCAAGCGCAGCGGCGAGAGCGCAGCTGGCCGCAAGGTCGAGATTCGCCGCGGCTGAGGGCGGTGCCGGTGGGCGGGGCAGGGCCGCGGGCGTGCCCCGGTCCTGCGCCTTGCGCAGGCGGGCGAAATCCCTCATGGCCTTCCCGCGGCAAAAGACCTATGAATCGGCGCCAGATCCGGTCGCGGCCTCCGGGACCGGGCTCGGCTCTGGCTGATTTCGCGGGTGGCTTCATGGCGGTTGGGATATTCGATAGCGGGCTGGGCGGCCTGACGGTATGGGACGCGCTGCACAAGCGCCTGCCCGAGGTGCCGTTCGTCTATCTGGGTGACAATGCGCATACGCCCTACGGGGTGCGCGATGCCGATGACATCTACGCCTTGACCACGGCCTCGGTCGCGCGGCTCTTCGATGCGGGCTGCGATCTGGTCATCCTTGCCTGCAACACCGCCTCTGCCGCCGCGCTGCGCCGGATGCAGGAGTCTTGGGTGCCCGCGGACAAGCGCGTGCTTGGCGTGTTCGTGCCGCTCATCGAGGCGCTGACCGAGCGGCGATGGGGCGACAATTCCCCCCCGCGCGAGGTGGCGGTGACAAACGTGGCGCTTTTCGCCACCCCCGCCACCGTGGCGAGCCGCGCCTTTCAGCGCGAGCTGGCATTTCGTGCCATCGGCGTGGATGTCGAGGCGCAGGCTTGCGGCGGCGTGGTCGATGCCATCGAGGAGGGCGACATGATCCTTGCCGAGGCGCTGGTGCGCAGCCATGTCGAGGCGCTCAAACGCAAGATGCCGCACCCGCAGGCCGCCGTGCTGGGCTGCACCCATTATCCGCTGCTGGAAGAGGTTTTCCGCGATGCGCTCGGGCCTGATGTGACGGTCTATTCGCAGCCCTCGCTGGTGGCCGCGAGCCTTGCCGATTACCTCGCGCGACATCCCGACAGGATCGGGCCGGGCACCGAGGCGATGTTCCTGACCACGGGCGACCCCAGGCGCGTGTCGTCGCACGCGACGCAGTTCCTGCGACGCGAGATCATCTTTCAGCCCGCCTGATCCCCCCCGACCACCCTCCGCGAGGACCACATGACCCATAAAATCGCCATTCTCGGAGCCTCGGGCTATACCGGCGCCGAACTTGTCCGTCTCATCGCCACCCATCCGGCGATGGAAATCGCGGCGCTGGCCGCCAATTCCAGGGCGGGGCAGTCGATGGGGCAGGTGTTCGCGCATCTGCGCCACCTCGACCTGCCCGGTCTGGTGACGATCGAAGAGATTGATTTCTCGGGCATCGACCTGTGTTTCTGCGCGCTGCCGCACAAGACCAGCCAGGAGGTGATCGCAAACCTGCCGCGCGATCTGCGGATCGTGGACCTGTCCGCCGATTTCCGGCTGCGCGACCCGGCGGATTACGAGAAATGGTATGGCAACCCCCATGCCGCGCCCGAGCTGCAGCGCGAGGCGGTCTATGGCCTGACCGAGTTCTACCGCGCCGAGATCGCGGGCGCCCGGCTGGTGGCGGGGACGGGCTGCAACGCGGCTGCGGGGCAATATATCCTGCGACCGTTGATCGCGGCGGGGGTGATCGACACGGACGAGATCATTCTCGATCTCAAGTGCGGCGTGTCGGGCGCGGGGCGCAGCCTCAAGGAGAACCTCCTCCATGCCGAGTTGTCCGAGGGCTATCACGCCTATTCGGTGGGCGGCACGCATCGCCATCTGGGCGAGTTCGACCAGGAGTTGACGGCGCTGGCGGGCCGCAAGGTGGAAATCCAGTTCACCCCCCATCTCATCCCGGCCAATCGTGGCATCCTTGCCACCGCCTATGTGCAGGGCGATGCGGGCCGGATCCACGACACGCTTGCCGCGGCCTATGCCGACGAGCCGTTCCTGATCACCCTGCCCATGGGCGAAAGCCCCAGCACGCGCCACATCCGGGGCAGCAATTTCTGCCATATCGGCGTGGTGGCCGACCGGCGCGCGGGCCGCACCATTGTTATCGCCGCGCTTGACAACCTGACAAAAGGCAGCAGCGGGCAGGCGTTGCAAAACGCCAATCTGATGCTATCTGAACCAGAGGTGACGGGGCTGATGCTCGCGCCCGTCTTCCCCTGATCTTCGCAAGGCAGGCCAATGAAAACACTCAGAAAAAAGCGCCGCGTTCAGGTCATCGCCATTGCCGCCATAGCACTTGTCGCGGCAACCGCGCTGATCGGCTACGGGATGCGCGACGGGATCAACTTCTTCCGCTCGCCCTCGCAGGTCGTGGCCGCGCCGCCCGCGCCTGCGGAGGTGTTTCGCATCGGCGGGCTGGTCGAGGCCGGCACGCTGGAAC
Organism: Roseovarius sp. UBA6167; assembly: GCA_002428225.1. GTDB lineage: Bacteria > Pseudomonadota > Alphaproteobacteria > Rhodobacterales > Rhodobacteraceae > Roseovarius. The sequence continues at coordinate 8,080 of DIUD01000080.1, forward strand.
GCGGGCAGGGCGAGGAGGTGCGCTTTGTGGTGACCGATGGCGGGGCCTCGGTCCCGGTGGTCTATCGTGGCATCTTGCCCGATCTCTTCTCCGAGAACGAGGGCATGGTCGGCACCGGCAGCTACCGCGACGGAGTTTTTGTCGCCACCGAGATCCTCGCCAAGCATGACGAGACCTACATGCCCCGCGAGGTCATCGACGCGCTCAAGGAACAAGGCGTCTATCAGGACCCCAGGGATAGCTGAGCGGCTTCATCTTGCCGTAAATATCCCGGGGGAGTCGCGCCGCAGGCGTGACGGGGGCAGCGCCCCCGCCCTGCACCGCGCGCCTTGCAAATGCGCCGTTAACCGCTGCGTCCCCACTCTTGCCCCGACACAAGGCAAGAGGCAGACCCCATGCGCAGCGTCAGACAACTGGCCGAGGAAATCGTCGCCCGCGAGGGCGGTTTCGTCAACGACCCCGACGATCCGGGGGGGGCCACGAATTTCGGGGTGACCATCCATACCATGCGCCGCCTGGGGCTTGACCTCGACGGCAACGGGATCATCGACACCGCCGATGTGCGCGCCCTCACACGCGAGCGCGCGGTCGATATCTTCATCGAGCAGTATTATCATCGCACAGGCATTGCGCGCCTGCCCGAGGTGCTGCGCCCGAGCGTCTTCGACATGCAGGTGAACGCGGGCGCGAACGCGGTGCGCATCCTGCAAACCCTCCTGCGCGAAATGGGCCACGCGGTCGATGTGGATGGGGTGATCGGGCCGCAGACCGTGGCCGCGGCGCAGGCCGCAGCAAGCGCCGCCCCCGATCACATCGCCGACGCCTACGGGATCGCGCGGCGCAATTATTACCTCCGTCTCGCCGACGCGCGCCCCGCCAGCCGCAAGTTCGCGCGCACGCGCAGCGGCGCCAAGGGCGGCTGGATCCGGCGCGCGGAAGAGTTCATCGCGCCGCGCTATCATCTGAGCGAGGCGGAATTTCAGCAAAGGGTGGCGGCATGGTAAGCGATATCCTGCGAGTTCTCTTTGGCGGCGGCGGCAATATCGTGCGCGAGACTGCGGAGGTGTTCCGCGTCAATGCCGAGGCGGCCGACGCGCGCGGCGCCGAGATGCAGCGCGCCGCACTCGATCAGATGGCGACGGAGTTTCGCGTCGCCGAGCGCGGTCTGTTCGATCGGTTCATCGACGGGCTGAACCGCCTGCCGCGCCCGGCGATGGCGCTTGGCACGCTGGGGTTGATGGTGGCGGCGATGGTCGATCCCTTGTGGTTCGGCGAGCGCATGGCAGGGCTGGCGCTGGTGCCCGAGCCGCTGTGGTGGCTTCTGGGGGCGATCGTCAGCTTCTATTTCGGCGCGCGCCATCAGGCCAAGGGGCAGGAGTTTCAGCGCTCGCTCGCCACGACGCTCGCGCGTGCGCCGCAGGTGATCGAGACGGTGGCGCGGATGCGCGCGCTGCGCGCCGACAGCCCCGGCGCGGCCGATCCGGGCGCGGATGCGCAGGCCGTGCTCTCGGCGACAGGGCCGGAGCCGAACCGTGCGCTCGATGATTGGCGCAGGGCAGGGTGAACAAGGCATGGCGGGATTGCGGCGAGAGCCGGGGTCTGCCGAATTTTAGCCTAATCCGAGATATTGCGTTCTTGGCGCTGCGGCGGTGATGGGGTAGTTTCGCCTTGTTCGGGCCAGGATGGCCGGGGCCTTCCAGAGAAAGCCGGAAAGAACACGTGTGGTGCGTAGGGAGCACGTGGGGTGGCGGGGGGTGTCGGCGATGGCGCGGATACCCCCCGTTTCCGGTCTTGTTTCCGTTACGGCCTCAGCCCCGCCAGATCGCACACGATCCGCCATTCTTCGGGCGTAACCGGCTGCACCGACAGGCGCGAGTTCTTCACCAGAACCATGTCGGCCAGACGCGGATCGGCCTTTATCTCCTCCAGCGTCACCGGGCGTTTTGCCGTCTCCAGCGCCTTGATGTCCACACATTCCCAACGCGGATCGCCCGCCTTGCTGTCGGGATGGGCGGGCGCGATCACCTCGACCGTGCCGACAACGGCCTTTTCGCTCTGGGAATGGTAGAAAAAACCGCGATCCCCAACCGACATCTCGCGCATGAAGTTGCGCGCCTGATAGTTTCGCACGCCGTCCCATTCCTCGCCCGCCTCGCCGCGGGCCACCTGATCGGCCCAGGACCATGTGGCGGGCTCCGACTTGAACAGCCAGTAGCGCATCAGATGACCTTTTTCCACGCGATGAGATCGACCGAGGCGAAAAGCCCGGCCCTGGCATAGGGGTCATTGGCCGCCCAGTCGTGCGCGGCGGCCATGTCGGCCACGTCGAGCACGACGAGCGAGCCGGTCATCCCGCCCTCCTCGTCCAGAAGCGGCCCAGCCTGCGAGACCACGCCGCTCTGTTTCAGATAGGCCATATGCGCCTCGCGGTTGTCGAGACGGGTTTGCAGCGCGCCGGGCTTGTCGCGGGCGATAAGGGCAATCAGCATCATTCCTCCCTGAGCGGTCTCGAGAGCAGCATATCCATTGCCTGCGCCACGCGCAATTCTCCCGCGACCAACGCGGCAACCGCGCCGGTCACGGGCAGGTCAAGGCCAAGCGAACGCGCGCGGACCAGCGCCGCGCGCGCGGTTGCGGCCCCCTCGACGGTGATCGCGGGGTCGAACGCCGCGCCGCGCCCGAGGCTCTCGCCATAGCGGGTGTTGCGCGACTGGTCCGAGGTGCAGGTCAGCGCCAGGTCGCCCAGCCCCGACAGCCCCGCCAGCGTCTCGGGCCGCGCGCCGAGCGCCTGCGCCAGCCGGTTCATCTCGGCAAAGCCGCGGGTCATCAGCGCCGCGCGCGCGCTCTCGCCCAGCCCCGCGCCCATCACCGCGCCGCAGGCGATGGCGATGACGTTCTTGAGCGCGCCACCCAGTTCCGCGCCGATCGTGTCGGTGCTGCGATAAAGCCGCAGCGTGGGCGTGGTCAGCAACCATTGCAGCCCGCGCCCCGTCTGCGCATCGCCACAGGCCAGCGTCAGCGCGGCCGGCAAGCCGCGCGCGATGTCGGCGGCGAAACCCGGCCCCGTGAGGATCGCGGGCACCGCCTCGGGGATCGCGCGGGAAACAAGGGCGGTGGGGCCGAGGCCGGTGGCAAGGTCCATCCCCTTGCAGCAGGCCACCAAAGGGCGCGCAAGGGCTGAGCGATGCGCGGCGAGGAACCCGCCCAGGGTCTGCATCGGCATGGCCAGAAGGCAGGGGTCGTCCCCCTCGGGCAGCGCGCCCGAGATCACCGTGATCGCCTCGGGCAGGGCAATGCCGGGCAGGCGCCGCGTGTTCTCCCGCGCCTTTCCCATCGCGGCGGCATGGTCCGCGTCGCGCGCCCAGAGCGTCACCGGCCCGTTTTGCGCCAGCGTCACCGCCAGCGCCGTGCCGAACGCCCCCGCGCCGCAAATCAGCGTCATGCCTTCGCCCCCCGCCTGCCGTGGCCCAGCATCGCCGGGCTTGTCGCATCGAGCGGCCAGCGCGCTCGCGCGGCAAGGCCCATGTCATCGCGTTGCCCCGACAGGTAAAGTTCGGCCCCCGCATAGGCGATCATCGCCGCGTTATCGGTGCACAGCGCCAGAGGCGGCGCGACGAAGCGCGCGCCCTGTGCCTCGGCCACGGCCATGAGCGCCGCGCGGATCGGCCCGTTGGCGGCCACGCCGCCCGCCACGGCGAGCACCGGCGCGCCGGTCTTGGCCAGCGCGCGGCGGGTCTTTTCCGCCAGCACGTCGCAGACCGCCGCCTGGAATCCGGCGCAAAGGTCGGCCCGGTCCTGCCGGGTGATCCCGCCCTTCTCGGCCACCAGCGCGTCGCGCGCCCGCAGCACCGCCGTCTTGAGCCCCGAGAAGGACAGATCGCAACCGGGCCGGTCCAAGAGCGGGCGCGGCAGGCGAAAGCGGCCCGCGTCACCCGTGCGGGCCGCGCGCTCTACCTCCGGCCCGCCGGGCTGCGGCAGGCCCAGAAGCCGCGCCACCTTGTCGAACGCCTCGCCGGGCGCGTCGTCGATGGTGCCGCCCAGGCGGGTGAAATTCCGCGGTCCCCCGACGGTCAGGAACTGGCAGTGCCCGCCCGAGACGAGCAGCGCGAGATAGGGATAGGCCACCCCGTCGGTCAGGCGCGGCGTGAGCGCGTGGCCGGCCAGGTGGTTGACCCCGACCAGCGGCAGCCCCGCGCCCGCCGCGATGCCCTTGGCGCACATGACGCCGGCGAGCACCCCGCCGATCAGCCCCGGCCCGGCGGTCACCGCCACCGCATCCATCTGCGCAAGGCTTGTCGCCGCTTGCGCCAGCGCCGCGCGCACGGCGATGTCGATCTTTTCGGCATGTGCCCGCGCGGCGATTTCCGGCACCACCCCGCCAAAGGCCGCATGGAGCGCGGTTTGCCCCATCACCACCGACGAGAGTATCGCGGGGCCGTCCGGCCCCATGCGCAGCACCGCGGCGGCGGTGTCGTCGCAACTGCTCTCGATCCCGAGGATGGTCAGCGTCTGGTGCATCGTGGCCCGGCATTGCCTGAACGGTGCGAGGCAGGTAACACCTTGTGAGCCGCCCAACAACTGCCGAGCGCCGATGCCCACGCTTCTCATCACCCGGCCCGAGCCCGAGGCCAGCCGCATGGCCGAGCGGTTGCGCGCGACGTGGCCGGGGGTGGCCGTGCTTGTCTCGCCGCTCATGCAGATCGCGTTCCGGGGAAAGTTGCCGGAGATGACGGGCCGCGAGACCCTCATCTTTACCTCGCGGAACGGGGTCGAGGGGTTCTGCCGCCTGACCCCCCGCCGCGACCTGCCCGCCTATGCGGTCGGAGAGGCCACGGCAGAGGCCGCGCGCGCCCACGGGTTTGACGCAATCGCAGCCGAAGGCGATGCCCCCTCGCTTCTGGCCTTGATCGAACGTGAGGGCGTAACCGGCCCGTTCCTGCATCCGCGCGGCGAGCATGTCGCCGCAGATATCGCCGGGGCGCTGCGCGCGCGGGGGTTGAAGACAGCAGAGGTCGTCGTTTACGCGCAAGAGGCACAGCCGCTCTCAGCAGCGGCACGCGACACGCTTGGCGGGGATGCACCGGTGATCCTGCCGCTTATGTCGCCGCGCAGCGGGCGGCTCTTTTTTGCAGAGACGGGCACGATCCGCGCGCCGCTCCTTGTCGCGGCAATGAGCCGCAAGGTGGCCGAAACCGTGCCGCCGGGGGCCGCAACCCGGCTCATCGTGGCAAAAAGCCCCGACAGGGCGGCGCTTTGCGCGGCGCTGCACGATCTGGTGAGCCATGCCAAGCGGGTTGAGAGTGGCAGGGCCCCGCAGTAAGGTCGGTTACGCAGGCTCATTTGACAGGATTCGGAAGGCTGGCGCGCCGTGGCACAAAAAAAGACGACCCGGACGAAAATGACCGACGGAGACTCCGACGCCGGGGATGCGCGCGAGGAGAGCCCCCGGGCTGATATGGCGGGCAATCCCGACACGCCCGCGGACGGGTCCGTGACGCAATCACCCGAGACCGATACGCCGACGCGGCAAGATGACCCCGCCGGCAATGACGCCGGGGCCGCCGATGCCGCCCCCGACACCGCGACGCGCCCCGAACAGGTGCCCGAACGGGTGACGGTGCGGCAGGGCGGGTTCTGGTCCATGCTTGCAGGCGGGATCGTCGCTGCCGGGATCGGCGTCTTTGCCGCGCCCTATGTCCTGCCGCCCGACTGGTTCGCGCCGCAGGGTGCCGGAGAGGCACAACTGATCGAGCGCATCGCGAAGTTGGAGGAACAGTTTGCGACTCTCGCGGCCCCCACCGACCTGCGCGGCGAGATCGACGGGCTGCGCCAGACCTTGACCGGCCAGCTTGCCGATCTTGAGGGCCGCGTGAATGATCTGGCCGCCCGCCCCGTGCCGCAGGACCCTTCGGGTGCGGTTCCTGATGAGGTGATTGCCGCCTTGCAGGACCGGCTTGCGAGGCAACAAGGTGTGATCGACGAATTGCGCGACAGGTTCGAGGCGCGCGAGAGCGCCGCGCGCGACAGCGCGCGGGCGATGCTGCGCCGCGCCGCGCTGACCCGGATCGGGACCGCACTCGATTCGGGTGAGGCATTCGCCCCCGCGCTGGCCGATCTGCGCGAGACCGGCGTCGCGGTGCCGGCGGCGCTGACGGCGGTGGCCGGGACCGGCGTGCCGACCCATGCCGGCCTTGTTGACAGTTTCCCCGAGGCGGCCCGGGCCGCCCTTGCCACCGCCCGCAACGAGACGGATGAGGGCGTTTCGATGACCGATTTTCTGCGCGCGCAGCTTGGCATGCGTTCGCTCAGCCCGCGCGAGGGCGACGACCCGGACGCGGTGCTTTCGCGCGCCGAGGCGGCGCTCGTGCAGGGGCGGCTTTCTGATGCGCTGACCGAAATCGGGGCCCTGCCCGAGAGCGCGCGCGCGGCCATGTCGCAATGGGCCGCACAGGCCGGTCGCCGGGTCGAGGCGCTCGCCGCCTTCGAGTCGCTGTCGCAGGCGTTGAATTGAGGTTGAAAGGGCGGTTCCCATGCTTTGGCTGATTATCAAGGTTGCCGTTTTCATCGCCATGGTGGGTGCCGCTGCCTTTGGTGCGTCCTACCTTCTGGATCTGGACGGCGGGGTGCGCATCGTCGTGGCGGGGGTGGAAATGAACCTGACCCCGATCAAGGCGGTGCTGGCGCTTGCGGCGCTTGTCCTGGCACTCTGGCTGTTGATGCGGTTGGCGGGTCTGCTGGTGGCGGTGCTGCGCTTCATCAATGGCGATGAGACGGCGCTTTCGCGCCATTTCGACGGCAACCGGCAGGAAAAGGGCTATCGTGCGCTGGGCGAGGGGGTGCTGGCGCTGGCCGAGCGCGATGGCGACAAGGCAATGGCGCAGGCGGCCAGGGCCGAGAAATACCTGCGCAAGCCCGCGCTCACCGATCTCATCACCGCGCAGGCCGCCGAACTGGCGGGCGACAAGGCCAGGGCCGAGGTGGCGTTCAAGCGCCTGCTTACCAACGAGAAAACCCGGTTTGTCGGGGTGCGCGGCCTGTTGCGTCAAAAGCTCGAGTCGGGCGATACCGACACCGCGCTCAAGCTGGCCAAGACCGCCTTCGCGCTCAAGCCGCGCCATTCGGAGGTGCAGGACATGCTCTTGCAGTTGCAGGCCGACAAGGGCGACTGGAAGGGCGCGCGCGCCACGCTCGGGGCCAAGCTGAAATACGGCTCGCTGCCGCGCGACGTGCACAGGCGGCGCGACGCGGTGCTGGCGCTCTCGGAGGCGCGCGACGTGCTCGACGAGGGCAAGAGCATCGAGGCGCGCGAGGCCGCGATCGAGGCCAACCGGCTCTCGCCCGATCTGATCCCGGCGGCGGTGCTGGCGGCGCGCGGCTATGTCGAGGCGGGCAAGCCGGCCAAGGCGGTGCGGGTGATCAACAAGGCATGGCTGATGCGGCCCCATCCCGATCTGGCGTCGGCCTTTGCCGCCATCGAGCCCGACGAGACGCCGCAGGCGCGGCTCAAGCGGTTTTCCAGGCTCCTCAAGTTGCATCCCGACCACCGCGAGACGCGGCTGCTGGAGGCCGAGTTGCACCTTGCGGCCGAGGATTTCCCCGCCGCGCGGCGCGCGCTTGGCAATCTGGCCGAGGTCGAGCCGGATGCGCGGTCACTGACGATCATGGCCGCGATCGAGCGCGGTGAGGGCTCGTCCGATGCGGTGGTCAAGGGGTGGCTGGCGCGCGCGCTCGGTGCGCCGCGCGGCCCGCAATGGGTTTGTGACAATTGCCAGCATGTCCATGGCGTGTGGCGGCCGGTCTGCGAAAGCTGCCATTCCTTCGACACGCTGAGCTGGCGCGCCCCCGCTGACGGGGTGGTGAGCACACCGACGGGCCTGGCAATGCTGCCGCTTCTGATCGGCCCGCTGGAGGAGCCGGAGGCAGGACAGGACGGGGCCGAGGATGTCTCCGAGGGTGAGGACATCCCCGAGGCAGAAGTGGTCGAGGCAGAGGCAGAGGCAGAGACCGAGGCCGAAACCGAAAAGGCCGACACCCCGCGCTAGCGATGCGCCGCCATCCCTGGGCGCGCGCCCTTGCACACGCGCCGGTATGCGGGGCGCGCGCGACGGTTGCCCGTCTCGCGCACGGATGCGCAGGACTGGACAAACGCGCGCCTGTGTAGTCTGGTGTCTGGTATCATGCGCCGGTGCCGTCGGCCTGTCGGGCCCGCGCGGGCACATCAGACCCATAAGAGACCCATAAGAAACGACCAACAACCGGGAGAAATGAAAAATGCATAACCTGCTGAGCTATACCGCCGTCGCGGCGATCAGTCTGGCCTTTGCCGGCGAGGCACTGGCCACCGAATGGAATGTCTCGGTCTGGGGCAAGCGGCGGGCCTTTACCGAACATGTCGAAAAGCTGGCGGAACTGGTCAGCGAAAAGACGAATGGCGAGTTCACCCTCAACGTCAGCTACGGCGGCCTGTCGAACGAACGCGAGAACCTTGACGGGATTTCCATCGGCGCGTTCGAGATGGCGCAATTCTGCGCGGGCTATCACCCCGACAAGAACCCCTCGCTGACCGTGCTGGAACTGCCCTTCCTCGGCGTCGAGACGCTGGAACAGGAACGCGCGCTTTCCGAGGCGCTCTATGCGCACCCTGCCGTCAGGGCCGATCTGGCGCGCTGGAACGCGGTGCCGCTGATGCCCACGCCCATGCCGCAATACAATTTCGTCGGCGCCGGCGACGCGCCGCGCACGCTTGACGATTACAAGGGCCTGACCGTGCGCGCGCTGGGCGGCATCGGCAAGGCGATGGAGGCGGTGGGCGCGGTGCCCACCTCGATGTCGGCGACCGAGGTGCGCCAGGCCATGGACAGCGGCGTGGTCAAGGCGGTGAGCTTTGCGCCCCACGCGCATATGGCCTTCTCGACCATCGAGAACGCGACATGGTGGACCGAGAACCTCAATCCCGGCACGGTGAACTGCCCGGTGGTGGTTAACGCCGACGCGCTCGCTGCGCTCGGCGATGCCGAACGCGAGGCGCTTCTGGGCTCGGTCGAAGAGGCCCTCGATTATTACATCGACTACTACAAGAACGAGACCATGGCGGCCTGGGGTCCGGCGCTGGCCGAGCGGGGGATCGAGGTGATCACCTACGACGAGGCGACGCTCGACAGCTTTTCCGGCACGGTGGCCGGACCGGCGGCGGCGGCCTGGATCAAGGATAATACCGCGCGCGGTCTGCCGGCGCAGGAGATCTATGATTTCGTGACCGCGAAGCTTGCCGATCTCAAGGCGGGCTCCTGAGACCGTTCCGGCCCGCCGCCCGGTGGTGGCGGGCCATTCCCCTTCCCCGGATGTGAAGGAGGCCGCGCATGGCCGGCGCCGCGAGTGTCCTTGCCGATGACAGCCTGCTCAGCCGCGCCGACCGCGCGCTATACCGGGCCGAGCGGTCTCTCGCGCTCCTGAGCGGGCTGGCGGTGTTTTCGCTCATGGTGCTGGCCGTGGTCTCGGTCGGGGGGCGCAATTTCTTCGGCCAGCCGCTGCGCGGTTATGTGGACTGGATCGAGCAGGTCATGCCGCTCATTGCCTTCATGGGCGTGGCCTATGCGCAGCGCGACGGCGGCCATATCCGCATGGACATCGTCGTGGGCATGTTGCGGGGGCGGGTGCTGTGGCTGGTGGAACTGCTCACGACGCTGGCGGTGCTGGTGCTGATGCTGCTCATGGTGTGGGGAAGCTGGGCGCATTTCGACCGGAGTTTCGATTGGAACGCGCCGCTCTGGAGCCGCGACAGCAGCATTGACATCGGCCTGCCGATCTGGCCTGCGAAACTGCTGGCGCCGGTGGCCTTTGCGGTGCTGTCGCTGCGACTTGCGCTTCAGGTCTGGGGATTCGGGCGCGCCCTTGTCACCGGGGCCGAGCGGCCCGTGGCCGTGCCGCTTGTCGAGGATGCCGCAACGCAGGCCGCGCGCGAGGCCGCGCATGTCGGCGCACGCGAGCAATGAGGGGCGGGCCGCATGGACTCCATTGAAATAGGGCTGGCCGTCACCGGCCTCATGCTGGTGGTCGTGGTGCTGGGGATGCGCGTGGCCTATGCGGCGGCGCTTGCAGGCATGATCGGCCTTGTCTGGATTTTCTGGGCGCGCAAGGGCTATGCGGGCGACGAGTTTCTCTGGGCGCTGACCGTCGCGGTCAAGACCGCGGGCCAGGTGCCCCATTCCAAGGTGTCCAGCCAGGCGCTCAGCCTCATTCCGACCTTCATCCTGATCGGCTATCTGGCCTATTACGCGGGGCTTACGCGCGCGCTCTTCGAGGCGGCGAAGCGCTGGATCGCCTGGGTTCCCGGCGGTCTTGCGGTCTCGACCATCTTCGCCACGGCGGGGTTTGCGGCGGTGTCGGGGGCGAGCGTGGCGACGGCGGCGGTCTTTGCCCGGATCGCCATTCCCGAGATGCTCAAGATCGGCTATGACAAGCGGTTCGCGGCGGGCGTGGTGGCGGCGGGCGGCACATTGGCAAGCCTCATCCCGCCCTCGGCGCTTCTGGTGATCTATGCGATCATCGTCGAACAGGACGTGGGCAAGCTCCTGCTTGCGGGCTTCATTCCGGGCGTGTTCTCGGCCTTTGTCTATGCGCTTCTCATCATCGGGCTGGCGCTGGCGATCAAGGGCTTCGGTCCGCCCGTGGGCGGCTTTACCTGGCGCGAGCGGTTCGTGTCGCTGCCGCCTGCCCTGCCCATCGTCTTTGTCGTCGTGACGATCATCTTCTTCGTTTACAATCCGTTCGGCGGCGATGCCTGGGGCACGCCCACCGAAGGCGGCGCGATCGGGGCTTTCGTCGTTTTCCTGATGGCGCTCTACCGGGGGATGCGCTGGCCCGAGTTGAAGGATGCGCTTCTCGAGACGGCCAAGCTCTCGGTGATGATCTTCACAATCATCTGGGGCGTGCTGGTCTATGTGCGCTTTCTCGGCTTTGCCGACCTGCCGGGCGCGTTCTCCGACTGGATCACCTCGCTGACCGTCTCGCCCATGCTGATCCTGATCTTCATCCTGCTGGCCTACGCGGTTCTGGGCATGTTCATGGACGCGATCGGGATGCTGCTTCTGACGCTGCCGGTGGTCTATCCGGCGGTGATGGCGCTCAATGGCGGGGTCAATGTCAGCGCGGCCGACAGCACCTTCGGCATGTCCGGCCCGATGTGCGCGATCTGGTTCGGGATTCTGGTGGTCAAGATGGCCGAGTTCTGCCTGATCACGCCGCCCATCGGTCTCAACTGTTTCGTGGTGGCGGGTGTGCGCCCCGATATCAGTGTTCAGGACGTGTTCCGTGGCGTGATGCCCTTCTTCGTTGCCGATGCGGTGACGATCGCGCTTCTGGTCGCCTTTCCGATGATCGTTCTCTGGCTGCCGGGGCTGGCGTGAAATCGTGAAAACTTGAGGTGTTAACGGCCCCTTAATCGCCCGCGTGCTAATTCTTGCGACGGGTGAGAAAGGTGGTGAGAATGGACGCGCGCAGCAATGCCGCGCCGGTCATCATCAAACGGAAAAAGATCGTCGCCGGCGGCGGGCATCACGGCGGGGCCTGGAAAGTGGCCTATGCCGATTTTGTCACCGCGATGATGGCGTTTTTCCTGCTGATGTGGCTTCTGGGCGCGACGACCGAGAAACAACGCAAGGGCATAGCCGATTATTTCAACCCGACCGTGACCGTGAACCGGGTATCGGGGGGCGGCAGCGGTGCGTTCGGCGGGGATTCGGTGTTTTCCGAGCAGAGCCTCGCCCAGAGCGGCACCGGCGCGTCGCGCCTCCACAGCACCGAGAGCCGACAGGCGCGGGGGGATCTCGGCGTGGCGAATACAGGGGCCGAAGAAGACGAGGTGACCTTTGCCGAGGTATCGGAGGCGCTGCGCGCGCGCAGTGGCGAAAGTCTCGCCTCGGACGAGATCCTGCGCCATATCGTGACGCGCGTGACCGACGAGGGGCTCATCATCGAGATTTCCGACCTCGACGGCGCGCCGCTCTTCCAGGGCGAGGGGGCCGAGCCGACCGCGCTTCTGCGCGACATCGCGGCACTGGTCACTTCGGTGGTGGGGCTGGTGCGGAACGACCTGGCGATTGCCGCCCATACCCGCGCGCGCCCGGTGATTCTCGTCGATAACCCGGTCTGGGATCTTTCTGCGGCACGCGCCAACCGGATGCGCCTTCTGCTGGAGGAGGCGGGCGCGCGGCCTGCGCGGATGCGCCGCGTCACGGGCCATGCCGACCGCGCGCCCGTCGTCGCCAACCCCATGGATTTGCGCAACAATCGGGTGGAGGTGATTGTCTTGCGCTCGGGCTGAGGGGCCGATTGCGGACAAGTTTAGGCGTTAGCCGCCTGTTAATCCGGCGCGCGTATGACTGGGGGCGAGACGATTGACGATCCAGTTGAAAGGCGTGTCCATGACGATTTCTTCTTCCCTGAACGCAAGTGTCGCGGGGCTCAATGCCAATGCCTCGCGGCTTGCCGCGATTTCCGACAACATCGCCAATTCCGCGACCGCCGGCTACCGCCGGGTAGAGACCAGCTTCGATTCGATGGTGCTCTCGGGCGGGGGCGGCAACTATGCCGCAGGCGGCGTGCGCGCCACGACCGAGCGTCTGATCGACCAGGGTGGTCCATTGGTCAACACCTCGAACCCCACCGACCTCGCGGTGCGCGGACGCGGCTTCATCCCGGTAGCTCTCACCAGCGAGTTGAATGCGGGCAACGGCAGCCCGCAGATGCTGCTGAGCACGACAGGCTCGTTTCGTACCGATTCGGAAGGACGGCTGGTCACAGCCTCCGGGCTCACGCTCCTGGGCTGGCCTGCCGATGCCAACGGAACGGTGCCAGCCTTCCCGCGCGATAGCGCCGATGGCCTCGTTCCGGTGCGGATCAACGTCAACCAGCTTAGCGGCGAGCCGACCACCAGCATCAATCTGGGCGTCAACCTGCCCGCGACGGAGACCGAGGCCGGGGCCGTTGGCGCGCCGCAGAACCTCCCGATCGAGTATTTCGACAATCTCGGGCGGTCCGAAACCGTCCTCGCCACCTTCACCCCGACCGTGCCTACGACCGGCACATCCAATCTGTGGACCATGACCTTGCGGGATTCCGCGCAGGGTGATGCCGTGATCGGGGAATACGCGCTCGCATTCGACGATTCGCGGACGGCAGGCGGCACCTTGCTCGATGTCACGACCCTGAGCGGCGGGCCCTATGATCCCGCGACCGGGCGCCTGCTCGTCGCCGTCGAGGGTGGGCCGATGGAGATCAACATCGGACGCCCCGGCAGTTCGACCGGACTGACGCAACTCTCCGACAGCTTCGCGCCGCTGTCCATCTCCAGGGACGGCTCTGCGGTGGGCAACATGGTCTCGGTCGAGGTGGATGCCAACGGGTTTGTCCATGCCACATTCGACACCGGGGCGACCCGGACCATTTTCCAGGTGCCGCTCGTCGATCTGCCCAATCCCAACGGCATGGTCGCCCTCGACCGGCAGACATACCGTCCTTCCATCGACAGCGGCGGCTTCTTTCTTTGGGATGCGGGCAACGGGCCGACCGGCAACATGGTCGCCTTTGCCCGGCAGGAATCGGCCACCGACGTGGCGCGCGAACTGACCGACATGATTCAGACGCAGCGCGCCTATTCCTCCAATGCGCGCGTGGTGCAGACCGTTGACGAAATGTTGCAGGAAACCTCCAACATCATCCGCTGATCGCGGATCGCCGCCCTGAAGGAGCCGGACCATGACCCTCACTTCTGCCCTTGGAAACGCCCTGACCGGGCTGGCGGCGAATGCGCGCAGGACCGATGTGATCGCGGGCAATCTCGCCAACATGCTGACCCCCGGATACGCCCCGCGCGTGCTTGGCAGCGAGGCGCTGCTTGATGGCGGGGTCCGCGTGACCGGAATCACGCGGCGCCTCGATCCGGTGCTTCTGGGCGACCGGCGGCTGGCCGACAGCGCCGCGGCCGGGGCCGAGACGCGCGCGGCCTTTGCCGCGGCAGTCGCGCGCGAAATCCCGACGGCCGACACGCCCGGGAGTCTTTCCGACCGGCTCGGTCTGCTCGAGGCGGCGCTGGTCACCGCCTCGGTCCGCCCCGAGGACGACCTGCGCCTCGCTGCCGTCCTGCGCGAGGCGGACGGTCTTGCCAAGGCCCTCAATACGGCGTCTGCCGGGATCGACACCTTGCGCGGCCGCGCCGATGCCGAGATCGCGCAGGCAGTCGAGAGCCTCAATGCCGGTCTGCAGCGGGTCGAGGAAATCAATACCCGCATCGTTGTCGCGCAGGCCGCAGGACAGGACATTTCAACGTTGGAGGATCAGCGCCAGCGCGAAATCGACGTGCTCGCCACGCTTGTGCCGCTGCGGCAGGTGGAACGCCCGAACGGGGCCGTGGCGCTTGTGACCACGGGCGGCGCGCTTCTGCTCGACGGGCGCGCGGCGGTGATCGAGTTCGATCCGACGCGGCTGGTGACGGCGCATATGAGCCTTGGGGGCGGTCAGCTGTCGGGGCTGCGCCTTGACGGGCGCGACGTGCCGACATCGGAGGCCGGCCCCCTGGGAGGAGGCCGGCTGAGCGCGCTCTTCGACAATCGTGACCGGATCGGGCCCGAGGCCCAGGCCGCGCTCGACGACGTGGCGCGCGCCCTCGTCGAGCGGGTCGAGGCCCTCACCCCGCCGCCCGCGCCCGGTCTCTTCTCCGATGGCGGCGCTCGCCTCGATCCGACCGCGATCACCGGTCTTGCAGGACGAATCACGCTCAGCCCGGCCGTCGATCCCGAGCGTGGCGGCGCGCTCTTCCGCCTGCGTGACGGCCTTTACGCCGCGACGCCCGGCCCCCCCGCGCGCGCGCCCTATCTGACTGCCCTGGCCGAGGCGCTCGCCGGGGCGCACCCGCTTGCCGGGGCGGTTGCCGATCTGGCAAGCCAGGTGGCGCAGACCCGCCTTGCCGCCGACAGCGAGGTGAGCTTTGCCGCCGGTCGGGCAGGGGCCCTGCGCCTGATCGAGCTCGAAGGCGGGGTTGACAGCGACGCGGAACTGCAACGGCTCTTGCTGGTCGAGCAGGCATTCGCGGCCAATGCCCGCATGATCCAGACGATTGACGAGATGATGCAAACCCTTTTGAGGATCTGACCATGACCTTGCACTCCATCGGCGATCTGGCACATGATTTCGTATCGCGCAGACAGGCGGTTTCGCTCACACGAGAGATGAACCGCCTTACGCAGGAGGTCTCGACCGGGCAGGCCACCGATCTCGCGAAGCACCTTTCGGGACATCTCGCGCCGCTTGCCGATGTCGAGCGCGCGCTTGTCATGGCCGAGGCGCAGAGCGGCGCGGCGCGGCTCGCGGCCACCGATGCCGCGCTCATGCAAACCGCGCTCGAACGGGTTCAGACCGAGGCGCAGGGTCTCATCGACGCGGCGCTTTCCGTGCCCGCCGGGGCCTCGCCGGCGCTTCTCGCAACCGAGGCGCGCGGCGCGCTGCCGGCGATGATCGGCGCGCTCAACGGCGCGTCGGCAGGACGCGCGCTTTTCTCGGGCGACCGGACGGATGTCGCGCCGCTGGCCTCTGCCGAGACGCTTCTGTCCGCGTTGCGCGCAGAGCTCGCGGGCGCGCCCGACCGGGCCGGGATCGAGGCGGCGCTTGACGCGTTCTTCGATGCGCCGGGCGGGGGGTTCGAGACGATGGTCTATCGCGGCGGCGCTGGCTCTGCGGCGGGCGTGTCGCTCGGCGCGGGCGAGACCGTCGCGCTGCGCATCCGCGCCGACGATGCCGCGCTCCGGGCGCAGATCAAGGGCGCGGCCATGGCGGCGCTGATCGACGATGCCAGCCTTTCCCTGACCGCCGGCGACCGGCAGGCGATGGCCGGGGATCTCGGCTTGCGCCTTCTGGCCGGGCAGGACGGGGTGATCGGGCTGCGCGCGCAACTCGGCAGCGCCGAAGCTCGCATCGCCGAAGCCGAGAGTCGCCTCGGGGCAGAAATGACCACCCTCACCATCGCGCGCAACGACCTTGTATCGGTGGATATCTTTGCTTCTGCCACGGCGCTCGAAGGGGTGCAGTTTCAACTCGAGCTGCTTTATACGGTCACTGCGCGCACGGCGCGGCTCAATCTCGCGGCCTTCCTGTCATGAACGGCGTGGCGCGGTCTGTCGCAATCATTCTGGTGCTGGCGGGGCTTGCTCTGGCCCCCGCAACAGCCAGCCCCATCCGCATCAAGGATCTCGTGGAATTCGACGGGGTGCGCGGCAACGATCTGCTGGGTTACGGTTTGGTGGTCGGGCTGAACGGCACGGGCGACGGGCTGCGCAATTCACCCTTTACCGAGGAATTGATGTCCAACATCCTGGAGCGTCTCGGCATCAACGTCACCGGCGAGCAATTTCGCCCGAAGAACGTCGCTTCGGTGCTGGTTACGGCGGAATTGCCGGCGTTCGCGCGCGCGGGCAGCCAGATCGACGTGACCGTGTCGGCCATTGGTGACGCCAGGAGCCTTCTGGGTGGCACGCTCATCATGACGCCGCTCAACGCCGCCGACGGGCAGATCTACGCGGTGGCGCAGGGCACGATCATCGCCGGGGGCGCCGCCGCCGAAGGTGAGGCGGGCGGTGTCATCCAGGGTGTGCCGACCTCGGGTTCCATCCCTTCGGGCGCGCGCATCGAGCGCGAGGTCGAATTCGATTTTTCCGGACTGGAAACCGTTCGGCTGGCGCTGCGAGAGCCGGATTTCACCACCGCCGGGCGGATCGAGCAGGCGATCAACGGCGCGGTCGGTCAGCCTGTGGCGCTGATGCTCGATCCGGGCACTGTGCTGCTCGATCTGGTGCGGATGCGGGCGCGCTCGCCGGCCCATGCCATCGGTCGGGTGGAAAACCTGCTGGTCGAGCCGCAGCGCCGCGCGCGCGTGGTGGTCGATCAGCGCTCGGGCACCATCGTCATGGGACAGGATGTGCGCATCTCGCGCGTGGCCGTCTCGCAGGGCAATCTCACGCTGCGTATTCAGGAAATGCCGCTCGTGGTGCAGCCCAACCCGTTTGCGCGCGGCACGACGGTGGTGGTGCCACGCACCGCAGCGGCGATCGAGGAAGAGCCGGGCATCGGCCTTGCCGAAGTCCCCCCGGGCACCTCGCTGGCGGAGGTGATCGCCGGGCTCAACGCGCTCGGCGTGGCGCCGCGCGACATGATCGATATCCTCACGAGCATCAAGGCTGCGGGCGCGCTGCATGCGGAATTCGTGGTGCGATGACCGTGTCAGACCTCCACCTCGATCGCGGTCTGCTCACCCGCCTCGAACACGCGGCGATAGCGCGCGATCTCGTCTTGCGGGCCCATCGCCTTGCGCGGGTTGTCCGACAGCTTCACCGTCGGGCGTCCGTCAGCGGAAACCGCCTTGCAGACCAGCGAGAAGGGCGCGAGCGAATCATCGGCCGTCAGGCCGCGAAAGTCGTTGGTCAGCAGCGTGCCCCAGCCAAAAGAGCAGCGCACCCGTTCCGAAAAGCGTGCGTGCAATTGAACGATTCGCTCGACATCGAGGCCATCGGAAAAGATGATCATCTTCTTGCGTGGATCTTCGCCATGCGCCTGCCACCACCGGATTGCAAGTTCGGCGCCCTTTTCGGGCGCGCCGGAATCGATACGGATACCGGTCCAGCCCGCCAGCCAGTCGGGCGCGCGCCGCAGGAAGCTCTCGGTGCCGAACGTGTCGGGCAGGATGA
The DNA here is from genome assembly GCA_002428225.1 of Roseovarius sp. UBA6167. Taxonomy (GTDB): domain Bacteria; phylum Pseudomonadota; class Alphaproteobacteria; order Rhodobacterales; family Rhodobacteraceae; genus Roseovarius. Next base: position 25,812 of record DIUD01000080.1, read on the forward strand.
TGCGCAGATTGCCGTCGTGTTCTTCGTGCCAGTCTGCAAGCACCTTGTAGGGTGCGCGGGCAAGTTCCTCGTCGGTTTCGGCCAGCGCGGCATGGACCATCGGCAATTCGTGCGCATTGGTGCCGATCGCCTCGAGATCACGGTTTTTGGCGATCAGGCAGTTCGATGTGCCGATGAACCGCTCGCCCAGCCCCTCGTGCATTGCCTGAACACACCAATCCTGCCAGAGAAACGAATGCCGCCGTCGCGTGCCGAAATCGGCGATGCGCAGCCCCTCGAGAGGGCGCAACCGCTCGACCTTTTCCCACAGTTTTGTCATCGCACGGGCATAAAGTATCTGGAGTTCGAATTTTTTCATGCCTTCAAGCACCGCGCGCGCACGCAGTTCCATCAGCACGGAAAGCGCCGGAACCTCCCAGAGCATCACCTCGGGCCACATGCCCTCGAAGGTCAGCTCGTATTGCCCGTCGCGCCGCTCGAGGTGGTAGGGTGGCAGGCGCAGCCCCTCGAGCCAGTCCATGAATTCAGGCGTGAACATCTGTCGCTTGCCGTAGAAGGTGTTGCCGCGCAACCAGGTGCTCTCGCCGCGCGTGAGCGAGAGGGTGCGGATATGGTCGAGCTGCGCGCGCAGCTCGCCCTCGTCCACCAGGTCGGCCAGCCGCACGGTCGTGCTCCGGTTGATCAGCGAGAACGTCACCTGCGTGTCGGGCTTGTTGCGCAGCACCGACTGGCACATCAAAAGCTTGTAGAAATCCGTATCGATCAGCGACCGCACGATCGGGTCCATCTTCCAGCGGTGATTATAGACGCGCGTGGCGATATCGACCATGGTGCAGCCTCCGGGCAGGGCAATGCGCCGGTTAAATCAAAGCGCCGGGGCAGGTGCAAGACCGCGCGGCCCGGCAAGGTGTCACGCAATCGAACCACGCGCGGCGAAGCACGGCCTCGGAACGCCCGCCACAAAGCGGGGTTTTCCATGCCCGACTTATCCGCTAAAGCGCAGGGAAACGCGGGCTTGCAGGCGGAAACGACCCATGAAATTCACCCTCTCCTGGCTGAAAGAGCATCTCGACACCACGGCCACGGTCGATGAGATTGCCGAGGCGCTGACCGATCTGGGCCTCGAGGTCGAAAGCGTCACCAACCCGGCGGCGCGGCTCGCGGGTTTTACCATTGGCAAGGTGCTGCGCGCCGAACAGCACCCCGATGCCGACCGGCTGCGCGTCTGCCGGGTGGCGACGGATGCGGGCGAGGTGCAGATCGTCTGCGGCGCGCCCAATGCGCGCGCGGGGATTGCCGTGGTGGTGGCCAGGCCCGGCACCTATGTGCCGGGGATCGACACCACCATCGGCGTGGGCAGGATCCGCGGCGTCGAGAGCGCGGGCATGATGTGTTCGGAACGCGAACTGGAGCTTGGCGACGCGCATGACGGCATAATCGAGCTGCCCTCGGGCGAGGTGGGCGAATGTTTTGCCGACTGGCTGGCGGCAAACGATCCGTCCCGCGTCGATCCGGTGATCGAGATCGCGGTCACCCCCAACCGGCCCGATGCGCTTGGCGTGCGCGGTATCGCGCGCGATCTGGCGGCGCGCGGTCTCGGCACGCTGCGCCCCGAGAAACCGGCCCATGTCGAGGGGCAATTTCCCTGTCCTGTCACGGTGACCATCGACGAGGATGCAGCCATCGGTGGCTGTGACGTGTTTGCCGGGCGGCTCATTCGCGGGGTGGTGAACGGCCCCTCGCCGGAATGGCTGCAACAGCGGCTGCGCGCCATCGGGCTGCGCCCGATCTCGGCGCTGGTGGATATCACCAATTTCTTCACCTATGACCGCAACCGTCCGCTGCATGTCTTTGACGCCGACAAGGTGACGGGCAATCTGCGGGTGCATCGCACGGCGGGTGGCGAGACGCTGATCGGCCTCGACGAGAAGGAATACACCTTCGGTCCCGGTAAGGTGGTGATCTCGGACGAGGCGGGCATCGAGAGCATCGGCGGCATCATGGGCGGGCTGGCCACCGGCTGCACCCTTGAGACGGTCAATGTCTTTCTGGAGGCCGCCGTGTGGGACCGGGTGCAAATCGCCACCACCGGGCGCGCGCTTCGGATCAACTCGGATGCGCGCTATCGCAACGAGCGCGGGATCGACCCGGCCTTCAACATGGAGGCGCTCGATCTGGCCACGCAGATGATTCTCGACCTGTGCGGCGGCGAGCCGTCCAATCGGGTGATTGCCGGCAAGGTGCCGGATGTGGCGCGCGCCTACCGGCTCGATCCGGCACGGGTGCAATCGCTCGTGGGCGTGGACATCCCCGAAAGCGAGCAGCGCCAGACGCTGACGGCGCTCGGGTTCAAGCTCGAGGGCAACATGGCCCATGTGCCAAGCTGGCGGCCCGACATCCTGGGCGAGGCCGATCTGGTCGAGGAGGTGGCGCGCGTCGCCTCGCTGACCCGGCTCGAGGGCCGCCCGATGGCGCGCGCCATGCCGGGCGTGCCCAAGCCGATCCTCAGCCCCGCGCAAAGGCGCGAGCAGATCGCGCGCCGCACCGTGGCGGGCCTTGGCTATAACGAATGCGTCACTTACAGCTTCATCGACCATGCGGCGGCGGCGCTCTTTGGCGGCGGCGATGACGCCACCATGCTCGCCAATCCGATCAGCAGCGACCTGAGCCATATGCGCCCCGACCTGCTGCCGGGGCTGTTGCGCGCGGCAGCGCGCAATCAGGCGCGCGGCATCATGGATCTGGCGCTTTTCGAGGTGGGCCATGTCTTTCACGGTGGCGAGCCGGGCGAGCAGCATGTGCAGGTTGCGGGCGTGCTCATCGGGCGCAACGGGCCGCGCGATACCCATGGCAGCAGCCGCGCGGTGGATGTCTTCGACGCCAAGGCTGACGCCGAGGCGGTGCTGGCGGCCATCGGGGCGCCCGCCAGGGTGCAGATCCTGCGCGACGGACCGGAATGGTTCCATCCGGGGCGGCACGGGCGGATCTGCCTCGGGCCAAAAAAGGCGCTCGGCATCTTTGGCGAGTTGCATCCGCGTATCCTGAGCGCGCTTGACGTAAAGGGCCCTGCGGTGGCCTTCACGCTCTATCCGGACGAGATTCCGTTGCCGCGCAAGGCAGGCGCTACGCGCGGCGCGCTCGAGATCAGCGACCTGCAGGCGGTCGAGCGCGATTTCGCCTTTGTCGTCGATGCGGGCGTCGAGGCGCTCAGCCTTATCAACGCCGCCGCCGGGGCCGACAAGACCCTGATCGAGGAGGTGCGCGTCTTTGACGAGTTCATCGGCGGCAACCTTGGCGAGGGCAAGAAATCGCTGGCCATTACCGTGCGCCTGCAACCGCGCGAGGCCACGCTCAAGGAGGCCGATATCGAGGCCGTCTCGGCCAGGATCATCGAGAAAGTGACCCGCGCCACCGGCGGCGTGCTGCGCGGGTGAGCAGGCCCGAGGCCGGCCTCAAAGCCCGAGTTTCGCCGTCACGATGTCGTTGACGGCCTTGGGGTTGGCGCGGCCGCCGGTGGCCTTCATCACCTGGCCCACGAACCAGCCTGCGAGCTTGGGATTGGCCTGCGCCTTTTCCACCTGCGCGGGGTTGGCGGCGATGATCTCGTCCACCGCGCGCTCGATCGCGCCGGTATCGGTGACCTGTTTCATGCTGCGTTCCTCGACGATCTTCTCGGGATCGCCGCCCTCGGTATAGACGATCTCGAAGAGATCCTTGGCGATCTTGCCGGAAATCGTATCGGACCTGATGAGCCGCACGATCGCGCCCAGCTGCGCGGGGGAAACCGGGCTGTCCTCGATCGCGTGATCCTCTTTCTTGAGCCGCCCGAACAGCTCGTTGATGACCCAGTTCGCGGCGAGCTTGCCGTCGCCTGCCGCGGCTGCCACGGCCTCGAAATAATCGGCGCTCACCAACTCGGCGGTCAGCACCGAGGCGTCGTATTCGCTCAGGCCGAATTCAGCCATGAACCGCGCCTTTTTCGCGTCGGGCAGTTCCGGCAGCGCGGCCGCGATCTCATCGACCCATTCCTGCTCGATTTCCAGCGGAAGCAGGTCGGGATCGGGGAAATAGCGGTAATCATGCGCCTCTTCCTTGGAACGCATGGAGCGCGTCTCGCCCTTGTCGGGATCGTAGAGGCGGGTTTCCTGCACCACGTCGCCGCCCGCCTCGACAATGGCGATCTGGCGGCGGGCCTCGTATTCGATGGCCTGCTGGATGAATCGCATGGAGTTCATGTTCTTGATCTCGCAGCGCGTGCCGAGATGCGCGAAATCCTGGGTTTCCTGGTATTTCTCATACTGGCCCGGACGGCAGATCGAGACGTTCACATCCGCCCGCAGATTGCCGTTCTGCATGTTGCCGTCGCAAGTGCCGAGATAGCGCAGGATCTGGCGCAGCTTGACGATATAGGCGGCGGCCTCCTCCGGGCTGCGGATGTCGGGGCGGCTGACGATCTCCATGAGGCAGACGCCGGTGCGGTTGAGATCGACAAAGGACAGGTCCGGGTCCATATCGTGGATGGATTTTCCCGCGTCCTGCTCCATGTGGATGCGCTCGATGCGCACGAGGCGCGCCACGCCCGGCCCCATCTCGACCAGGATCTCGCCCTCGCCGACAAGCGGGTGATAGAGCTGGCTGATCTGATAGCCTTGCGGCAGGTCGGGATAGAAATAGTTCTTGCGATCGAACGCCGACCAGAGGTTGATCCTCGCCTTGAGGCCAAGCCCCGTGCGCACCGCCTGTTCAACGCAGAATTCGTTGATGACCGGCAGCATCCCCGGCATTGCCGCATCGACGAAGGAAACATTGGAATTGGGTTCCGCGCCGAATTGCGTCGAGGCTCCCGAAAACAGCTTGGATTTCGAGGCAACCTGCGCGTGCACCTCCATCCCGATCACCAGTTCCCAATCGTGCCTGGCGCCGGCAATCACCTTGGGTTCGGGGGCTTGATAGGTGATGTCCAGCATGGCGCGGCTCCGTTCAGTGGCTCGGCCCGCGTTCTACGCGGCGGGGTCTGCGGGGGCAAGAGGGCCGTTGTCCTGCGCCGGGCCGGGTTTGTGGGGTGGGGCGATAATCCGGAATTATCGCTTGAATCGCAAAAGAGGATTTCACCTGATTCCCTTGTTCTGCTAGATGCAGTTCATATCTGGGCGGCAGAGGGGCGCCGGGGGGCGTCTGGGTCTCCCGCATCGTCTCTGCCAGCCCTTACCAGGCAACCAGAAACCGGAGGACAAGATGGACGGTAACGACATGGGCAAATGCCCCGTCATGCATGGCGGACTGACCGAGAGCGGCAAGAGCGTCACCGACTGGTGGCCCAGAAGCCTCAACCTCGACATCCTGCATCAGCACGACCGCAAGACCAATCCTCTGGGAGAGGATTTCGATTACCGCGAGGCGGTCGAGGGCCTCGATTTCGAGGCGGTCAAGGCTGACGTCCGTGCGCTGCTGACCCAAAGCCAGGACTGGTGGCCCGCCGATTACGGCCATTACGGCGGCCTCATGATCCGGCTGGCATGGCACTCGGCGGGCACCTATCGCATTGCCGACGGGCGTGGCGGCGGCGGCACCGGCAATATCCGCTTCGCGCCGCTCAACTCCTGGCC
>DIUD01000021.1:0-127 GCA_002428225.1 Roseovarius sp. UBA6167
GACCCGAAGATGTCGGGGTTGATCTGTGTCCAGTCCAGATTGCCGATATGGGAAAGATACCGCTGCGCGATGCGTGAAAAACGCGGCACCTCAACGCTGCCCGAAAACAGCCCGCCGTTCACATAGG
>DIUD01000021.1:288-6935 GCA_002428225.1 Roseovarius sp. UBA6167
GGTTGTCCTTGATCAGTTCGACATAAAGCCGGTTGAGGCGGCTGGTCGCGCGGATATCAAAGGCGCTCTCGCGGATCTGCTTGACGGTGGAGATACCGGCGAGCGGCAGGAAGAAGCCGAAGTGATCGGGGAAATCGGTGAAACGGCAGGCGATGGTTTCGCCGGTGGTGATATCCTCTGCCTCAAGGTCAATGCCATCGGTGGCAAGGATGAATTTCGCCTTGGCGCGGGTGGTGGCGGGGCTACTGCGCAGCGCGGCAAGCGTGGCCGCGATGTCGCCTGGTGCACAGGTCGCAATGTGAATGTTGTTGGTCTGCAGCACGCCGCCGATATCGGACTTGTTCGAGGCACCAGTGCGCAGGCGCTTGATGGTGGTGTCCTTGTTGCCGAAGGCCATGAGGAAGGCATAGGGAAACTCGGCCGCCTCAAAAGGCTGCCCGGCCAGTTCGGAAACGGCTTGTTCGATTTCAACGGCGTTCATGCGGCTGTCCATGGGTTGGTCAGATCGATGTCGCAGCCTTCGAAATCGGCGGCGTTACTTGGTATCCCTTCTTCGGTCTGGGCCGGATCCTTCAGGAAGGAAGAAAGTTCAGGGCGCTCGAAACAGGTGCCTTTTTCGCGTTCGGTGACGACGGTATCACGATGCGGTTGAAGGATTTTGTCGATGGCAGTCATGAGCTTCCCCGATTTTTCTTGTCAACCTAGCGGTGGCGGGTGTGTCATGCGACCGCTATTTTCCTGACTTGTCGGATCAGATCAGGTCAACTACCTGAAATGCATTTGAATATGTCACTGCACCTCCAGCACCTCGCCCGTGTCCAGCCGTTTGACGTAATCGACCACAGTTCCGTTCCAGTGGTAGGCGAAATGCGCCCCCTGCGTGGGGATCGGGATCGCGTCCGGCCAGAACACCGCGATGCAGTGACCGCCCGGATAGCGGACGCTGGGCCAGGTTATGCCGTTCGATCCGGCCGCGCGACGCTCGGCACCGAAGATCTGCGACGGGCCGTAGTTGTCGGGGTCGAGGAGGTCGGCCTGGCCTGCGATGTCGTCGAGGTCGGTATCGACGGAGCCGATCAGCTCGCGGAACTGCGATGTCCAGCCTGGCGCCTCGTCCGTGGCGCGCATGAACCGGGTGTGGTGGTGGATGGTCTCAGAAATCGCCACCTCGGTCCGGTCGCCCGCGTAGTAGAGACCGAACGTGCCGTCCGAGAACCGTCCCGGCCGGAGCGGCGAACAATGCACGAAGGGTGCCATGACCCAGCTGGCGCCGGGGCCAGAGACGCGCCGCGCCACCGGCACCCTGGACAGATCGCCGATGCTCTCGCGGATGCGGGGGTTGAACTTGGCCTCGGCCGAGGCCAGCGCCTCCCAATCCGCAGGGTCGGCGATGTCCTCGAACAGGTCGATGGGCGGATAGATGGTGCGGATGATGCGGACCGTGCGCGGCCATGCCACGCGGCGGACAGGCGCTGTCACCAGCCACCTCGCTCGGCATCCAGATAGCTGCGCAGATCGATCAGGTCGGTGATCTCGCCGCGCATCATGATGTCGAGCGCGCTCTTTCCGCCGAAGGCCTCGTTGGGTTTGCGGATCCACGCATGGCCGCGTGCAGGGTCGGTGAAGAGGTAGCGCAGGGCCTTGTGGATGCCCATCAGGATTGCCATCCGGGCGCGGAGATCACGATCGATGCGGCCAATGTCGCCCACCTTCCAGCGTGCCCAGGTGCGCTGGGCCATGTCGCCCAGCAGGGTGCGGGCCTCTGCGTCACTGAGGTCCCACGCACGAAACAGATTGACGGTTGCACGCGCAAGGGCGGCCGCCTCCTCATCGGTGATGACGGGAAGGTCGGGACGGGCCGCAATGGGCTGGATGGTCGCGAACTGCATGGGCTTCTCCTTTGGCACCAATATAGTCATATTATGCCAATAGGCAATACCAATCAGTTAACGGGACGCGCGCGCTGTCAGCCACGGCCGCAGCTTCGGCATCGCCGCTGTCACCTCGACCTCGCGCAGCATCCTCCCCGCGATCAGCCCGTCCCGCACCCAATCCAGCGCCAGCCACCAATCGTCATAGCCGCGCCGGGCGGAAGTGATTTGCTCAGGATGCGGCCGCCAGGTGACCGGGCAGGCCAGAACATCGATTGTGCGCCATTTGCCGCGCGTCAGCACCCGTTCGATGCCCACCACGATGGTGGCCGCGCGTTTGCCATGTTGGTTCTGCTTGGTCTCGACCGGTACGCAGCGCGGCACGACGCCGGGCATCCAGTCGGGCGTGAGCCCGGCGCGCGCCAATTCGGTCAACTGGATCGCCATGCGGATGCCTCCGAGGCTGTCGGGCATTCCGGCGACGGTGGCGGCGATCACTTCGGCATCCGCATGGGTGTAGCTGCCCATCTTGTGCTGGCCGCCGTCCACCTTGCAGCCAAGTGCTGCGCGCTGCATCAGGACGTATTCGAGGCCGAAGCCGAAGCCGAAGCCTTCCTCGGTGGTGTCAGGGGGCGGCGGCAGTTCCAGTTGCGCCTTTTCCACGCGAAACGCCCATTCCAGCGCCGCCTGGACGCCCAGCGCGCGCTTGACCCGGGCGCTGCCTGCGCGCCCGATCCGTCCGTGAACGCTCATGGCTGCAATCCTTCAAGGAAATCCATCTGCGCCGGGCGCTGGGCTGCGTCCGTCGGCCGCCAGATCCACGGGCCCAAGGCCATGGGCAGCTGCGAGAGAGCGCCACGCATGTGCCGCTGCCAGTGGATGAACTCCGTTCCCGAGCAGGCGCAGAGCGCGTGCCCGATGGGCCAGCCCATCAGCCAAGCGTCATGGCGTCAGGCGATCTATTCGTGGTGCCCGGAGAAAGTGCTCCGACATGTAAATTCTCAAAGCGAGGAGACTGACATGACACGATTGACACGCGCCGCCGCTGCTGCTGTTGCCCTTGCCCTTGCAGGAAGCGCCGCAATGGCGGAAACCGACTTGGAGACCGCGCTGAAGAGCGGTGGAGAGAGGCTCACGTCTGACGAGATCGCGGAGCTTTTGATTGGCAATATCGTCACAGCCAAATCGGGTGAGAAGATGTTCAGGTTCTTCTATTACCCTGCCAATGTCCTGAAAGGAGAACTGGCCAATGGTGGATGGAGTGGGACGGGGGCCTATGCGATCACCGACACCGACCAGGTCTGTGTCTCGATGGCTGCCGATAAGGGCCGCTATCGTTGCCTGAGCGCTGTGCGCACTGGCGATACGGTCCAGAAGTTCAACGCCGATGGCAAGATGACCTTCGAGCTTCTTGATTTCGAACCATCATCGGGGCTTTGAGTTCGATCATTGCTGCCATTGTCTTGGATACTGCCAATGGCCGCAAGCCCCGCTGACTGAGATTTCGTCACCTCTCGGATTTAGCGCGCGCAGCGAATGGCAGGTTCGACGGGCCGCGTTGCAGCATGGTAACTGGTCAATGAATGTCGGCTCTTGGCTTTCCGTGACGGTCGTCGCGGCGAGGAGATCGCGCTTTGCAAATGGTGTTTTTGCGCATTGCTGCCACTTCGGTCGGTCCGCGCAGCGCCCGCAGCTAAGGACCGGAATATCCCGCGTTGCAGGCATCAGCCGATTTGCCCCTCAACCCAGTTCGCCACGATCAACCCCGGCACGCCATCCACCGCCCGCTCCGCATCCCGCGCCAGTTCCAGCCGCTTGCGCAGTTTGACCTGTGGTACCAGCAGGAAGATCGGTACGGTGGTCAGCCCACGACCTGTTTTTGAGCGCGACGCCACCGCGCGCCCCTTGGTGTTCAGCCGCCCCTCGGCCACCAGAAGGCTCGGCCCCCGGCGGCGGTAGACGAACCGCAGGCGCAGGCCGGTGCGGCGTTCCCATTCGCCGGGGGTGATCCGGCCGCCTTTCGTGCTTTTCCCTGCGGCCGGTGTCGGGATCGCCAGCCAGAACCCATCCTTGGACCGGATCAGCGGCCCGGTGTCATGCGCGCCAATGATCACTGGCGCGTTCGACCAGACCAGCGCCGCCGCGTTCAGGCTGTCGCCGGATTTGGGGAAACTGGCCAGGCGAATGCTGTTGCCCAGCCGGGTGCCGAGGCCCGCGCCGGTGATCTGGCCGCGCCAGGCGGATTTCAGGGAGGTGCCCGCCTCGCGCATGGCGGCGGACACCGCCTTTTCCCCGGCGGCGACTTCGGCCCGCATCAGGGCCGCAATGTCGGGACGCATGTCGAGTTTGAGTTTCATCACCGTTGTCGCTGAAAAGGCCAACGCGTAGTCGAGAATCGCCGGGAATGGCGCGAAGGTGCTATCTGGAGGGTTGGTAATATGAGATAAGAGGCGAACTGGCTGTGGGATGGGAACATCTGCGATCTCGCCATTTAAGCTAGGCGCGGATCGTTCATTTCTGACAGGGCCAGAGTGACAGGGTTGCTGCCGCATGATGCGGCGCTCCTGTGGCACGTTCCATCCGACTTGATTGGGTGGTCGTGCGTAGAATGGGAAGGACCCAAAATGGCTCTCGAAAGTCTGTTCGTCATACTCCTCGTTGGTGCCGTGGCCGGTTGGCTCGCAGGGCTGATCGTCAAAGGCTACGGCTATGGCCTGCTGGGCAATATCGTGATCGGCATTGTCGGCGCGTTTGTGGCTGGCCTCATTCTGCCAAGGCTGGGGCTTAGTATTGGCAGCGGAATTGCCGGTGCCATCATTCACGCCACGGTTGGTGCGGTGATCCTGCTTTTCCTGATCCGCCTGGTCAAACGCGCCTGAAGCAGGGGGCGGGTAACGACGGTAGCGCGCGGCAGGATCGAATCCACGCAACGCGGACCCGTCCATAGCTGCCACTCAGGCACTGGATCGCAAGTCCAGTGACCAGATCAGGCGTTCGCGGTCACGCACCGGCTCTCCCTGAATGGTGAAGCTGTCGGCCCCGATCACGATCAGATCGCCGGGGCGGGGTTCCTGCAGGTCGGACACGCGGACGTCCACCATCATGGTGTCGCTGACAAAGCGGCCCGCGCCGAATTCGGTGATGCGATCCGGGGCGCGGGCAATGATGCGGATCGGGCGTTTCTCGGATGTGGTGGCGGAGATCCAGACAGCGGCCGCCGCCATGGACGGGTTGGCATAGATCCGATCCATGGCGGCGGCGAAGATGGTCATGATGATTGCCCCTGCCGGTCAGTTCGAGCTGTGCAGGCGGATCGCGATGCGGGGCCGCTTGTTGACCGGCAAGATCGAGTTTTCCGTCATCAGGTCGATCCAGCGGCCCTTTTCATCCAGATGCTGGCGGGCGTAGAGCGGCAGGCCGATGGTGTTGGCCGCCTCCAGCAGGTTGGCCGGGACGCCGTAGGTGGTGAAGGTGTCCATAGTGCCAAGCGGGAAGGCGATGCCCTCGCTCGCCGGGATCAGGCGTTCGGTGGCATTGGTGGAGAGCGTCACGGTGCCCGCGTATGTCTCGAACACGATGCCTGCGAAGGGGAAATTGCGGCGCATGTCCTGGCGCAATGGCTGTGCGCCAGTGGCGGCGTAGAACTTGTAGGCACCCTATGGGACACTGCCCATGGTCCTCGCGCCGGCTGCGAACGCAGGCCTCAAGTTCAAGGCGCCCTGCAGGGGAAGAAATCCGGGACGGATCACGCGCATAGTTGAATCGCTCTCACCCCCTCGTCAACCCGTCAGAATTTGCGTCCCCAAGGACTCGTAGTACACACCGATCAAAAGAAGAAAGACTCGGCGGCAGCACGTCCGCTTTGGGGCGGGCTCGCGCCATTCGCTGCGCGCATCACGAACGACAGCAAAGGACCGCGCGCGTCACGACGGGAAGCCGAAATTCGCAAGTTTGCAGCGCCCGCGCCCGGGCGGGCCGGGGCGCTGGGGCCCCGGCCATGCCGCAGGCCCGAAAAGGACGCCCCCGTCCAAAGATCAGCCGATGGCGGCGGCCTTCACATCCTCGTCGATGAACGGGACGTATTGGGCGAAGTTGTCGGCGAACATCTGCACCAGTTTCGCCGCCTGCGCGTCATAGGCGTCGCCGTTGTCCCAGGTGCGGCGCGGATCGAGCAGGACCTCGGCCACGCCGGGGACCGATACCGGCACCTCGAAGCCGAAATTCGGATCCTTGCGGAACTCGACCTCGCCGAGCGAGCCGTCGAGCGCCGCCGAGAGCAGCGCGCGGGTGGCGCGGATCGGCATCCGCGAGCCCACGCCATAGGCGCCGCCCGTCCAGCCGGTATTGACCAGCCAGCAGGTCGCGCCGTGCTTGGCGATTTTGTCGCGCAGGAGGTTGCCATAGACCTCGGGGCGGCGCGGCATGAACGGCGCGCCGAAACAGGTCGAGAAGGTGGGCTCCGGCTCGGTGACGCCGCGCTCGGTGCCCGCCACCTTGGAGGTAAAGCCCGACAGGAAGTGATACATCGCCTGCGCCGGGGTCAGTCGGGCGATGGGCGGCAGCACGCCGAACGCATCGCAGGTCAGCATGATGATGTTCCTGGGATGCCCGCCAAGCGAGGTGGGCGATGCGTTGGAGATATACTCCAGCGGNNCATGTTCGCGGTCAGGCTGTCATCGGCGAAATCGAGTTCCAGCGTCTCGGGATCGAACACCATGTTCTCGACCACGGTGGCGAATTTCGTGGTGGTGGCATAGATTTCCGGCTCGGCCTCGG
>DIUD01000021.1:6957-15356 GCA_002428225.1 Roseovarius sp. UBA6167
CCCGACAGGCCGAAGAACACGGCCGCGTCCACCGGGTTGCCCCGCGCGTGATTGGCCGAGCAATGCATCGGCATAACGCCTTTCCCGGGCAGGATGTAGTTGAGCAGGGTGAAGATGGATTTCTTGTTCTCGCCAGCATAGCCGGTATTGCCCACGAGGATCAGCTTGCGGTCGAAATTCATTGCGATCACGGTATCGGTGCGGCAGCCGTGACGCGCGGGATCGGCCTTGAAGCCGGGGCAGTTGATGAGCGTGTAGTCGGCGATGAAGGCATCGAGCGCCGCGCGTTCGGGGCGGCGCAACATGGAGCGGTTGAACAGGCTGTGCCAGGCCAGTTCGGTGATCATGCGCACATTGATTGCCAGCGCCGGATCGGCTCCGCCGACGAGATCCTCGACATAGACGTCGCGGCCCTTGAGCCAGGCGATCATGTCATCGTAAAGCGCGTCGAATTTCGCCGGCTCCATGGCGCCGTTGTTTTCCCACCAGACGGTGTTTTCGGTGCTGGCAGAGCGCACGATGAACTTGTCGCCGGGCGAGCGACCGGTGAATTTTCCGGTGCTGACCAGAAGCGCGCCACCCTGGCCGAGCGTGGCTTCGCCATTCTTCAGCGCTGCTTCGACGAGCGCCGGTTCGATCAGGTTGTAATGGACCGTGCCCAGCCCCGTGATGCCCTGATCCTCCAGCCGGAAATTCGGGTTCACCCGTCCGCGTGTCATGTTTGCTGGCTCCTGTTCACCAAATGTGTCTGCCTGAGGCAGATCAAGAGGGGCGCCGGTTTGCGGCACCGGTCGGGCGGCGTGCCCGGCTGCCTGGGTCTTAGCATGACGGTTCGGTGAAATAACAGAACGCTTTCGCGCAGTTAGCGCAATCAGCGGCAAGTTAGCGCAATCACCGCCGCAGGGGGGCCGGTTGGGGATGCGCGAGATCAGGTAAACCGGATCGATTTAGTCATTGGAAAGGAGTTTCTGTCTTATTGGGATTGAGGCGGCTAGCTGATTCGCTACTCGAAACAGTCATGGGCGCGCAAGCGCGTCGCGTAACGATGGAAGAACAGGCAACCTATGCAGCATGAGGATCAACCGATGTCCAGGATCGCCCTTGTGGACGATGACAGGAATATCCTGACATCCGTCGCCATGACGCTCGAGGCCGAGGGCTTCGAGGTCGAGACCTACAATGACGGCCAGCAGGCGTTCGACGCCTTTAGCAGGAAGCTGCCCGACCTGGCGGTGCTCGATATCAAGATGCCGCGCATGGACGGGATCGACCTGCTGCATCGGCTGCGGCAGAAATCGCAGATGCCGGTGATCTTCCTGACCTCCAAGGATGACGAGATCGACGAGGTGCTCGGCCTGCGCATGGGGGCTGACGACTATGTGAAAAAGCCGTTTTCGCAACGGCTTCTGGTGGAACGCATCCGCGCTCTCCTGCGCAGGCAGGAGGCCACGGCGGGCGCGGCCGTGGCCGAGGGAGACGAACACAAGGTGATCGAGAGGGGTGATCTGCGGATGGATCCGCTACGCCATCTGGTGACGTGGAAGGGGCGCGATGTCTCGCTCACCGTGACCGAATTCCTGCTCCTTCAGGCGCTTGCGCGACGGCCCGGCTTTGTCAAGAGCCGCGATCAGCTGATGGACGTGGCCTATGACGATCAGGTGTATGTGGACGATCGCACCATCGACAGCCATATCAAGCGCCTGCGCAAGAAACTGCGGATGGTCGATCCTGAATTTTCGGCCATCGAAACGCTCTACGGGATCGGGTATCGCTACAACGAGGCATGATGCAACAAGGAACGATGGCCCTGGCCGAGGGGGTGGAGATGCGCGAAAGGCCGCCGCGAGAGGGTGGATATCTTGTCCCCGGCGATGATTCCGGTGCGGTCGACCGCGCAGGCGAGGCGAAGTCGCGGACAAAGCCGGGGCGGCGCGGCTGGCTGACGCTTCGCTCGTCGCCACTGACCCGCCGGATCGTCACGTTCAACCTCATCGCTCTCAACGTGCTTGTGATCGGGATTCTCTATCTCGACGGCTCGCAGGCGTCGCTTGTGGCGCGCAACGTGGGTGAGCTGCGCGAGCGTGCGGTGCTGACCGCGGATGTTGTCGCCGCACGCCTGCCGCAGACCGTGCCGGTCAACCTTGCTACCGGCGACGGCATCGATGTGCCCGATACGTTGAAGATGTTGACGGTGCGGGAGGGAACGGAACTGTTCCTTTTCGCCCCCTCGGGGGAATTACTGGGGCGAAAGTCCGGTGATTTCTCACGCGCGCCGTCTGCGATGCCGCGTCCGAGGACGCCGTTTGGCGATTTCATGACGCGACTTCGGTCCCTGGTCTCGCCGCCCGTTGCAACGGAGCCCGAGGATGCGGGGACGGATGAGCTTGTCGCGGGCTTGCGGCGTATGGTCGCCCTCTCACTTGCAGGGGGGGTGCAGGCTGGCATCGTGCCAGGCGCCGCTGGTGCGGTGCCGGGCGCGACCGTGCCGGTCCTGCACGGAACACGTCCGGTTGCGGTGATGGCGCTGGCCGATACGTCGGGCGAGATCGCCCGGCAGGCCGCAGCAGAACGCGAGCGCGTGTTTCGGATGTTTCTCATCGCCACGCTGATCTCGATCGGGCTCAGTCTCGTTCTGGCATCGACGATTGCCAACCCTCTGGCCGATCTGGCTGCTGCGACCGAGATCGGGCGCGAGCACGACCGTGGCGCGGGCGCGGGCGGGCGGATTCGCATTCCCGACCTGTCCGCGCGCTCCGATGAGATAGGACAGCTCTCGGGCGCGCTGCGCGGCATGGTGGCGGCGCTGTGCAACCGGATCGAGAGCAACGAGCAATTCGCTGCCGATGTGGCGCACGAGATCAAGAACCCGCTGGCGAGCCTGCGCTCGGCTGTGGGCGCCATGCGCATCGCGCGTCGCGCCGATCAGCGCGAGCGCCTGCTTGAGGTGATCGAGCACGATGTGCGCCGCCTCGACCGGCTGGTAAGCGATATTTCCAACGCCTCGCGGCTCGACAGTGAATTGGTCAGGGACGCTCAGGAACCGTTCGATCTGGGCGCGCTGCTGCGCAATCTGAGGGATCATCTCGGCGAGGCAGCCGGCAGGAAGGGGATCGACTTCATCACCGATTTTCCCGAGGAGCCGGTTTGGATCACCGGGCTGGAAGCGCGTCTTGCGCAGGTCTTTGTCAATCTCATCACCAATGCCATCAGCTTCTGCGAGGAGGGAGACGCGATCCGCGTCTGGGTGCGCCGACGCGCCAACCGCGTGCTGGTGGTGGTCGAGGATACCGGGCCGGGCATCCCGCCAGAGGCGCTGGAAAAGGTCTTCCAGCGGTTCTATTCCGAACGGCCCGAGGGGGATTTCGGGAACAATTCCGGGCTTGGGCTCGCGATCTCCAAACAGATCGTCGAGGCGCATGACGGGGTGATCTGGGCCGAGAACATTCATCCGACCGAGGCCGATCCGACCTCGGATCCCCTTGGGGTCCGGTTCGTCGTGGGGCTACAGGTCTGAGCGATGGGCGAGGCCGCGCCAGAGAGGAACGCCAGTGTGGTTCACGCGAGCTGCGTCGCCTGGGGTGCGCGGGCTGTGCTCATCCGGGGGGCGGCCGGGCGCGGAAAATCGGGTCTTGCGCTGCGCCTGATGGCGCTCGGCGCGGGGCTGGTGGCCGATGACCGCACTCGGCTGTGGCGCGAGGGCGCACGGCTGATGGCGGATGCGCCGGCCACGATCCGCGGCCGGATCGAGGCGCGCGGCGCGGGCATTCTGACGGTGCCTGCGGTCGGCCCCGTGCCGTTGGTGCTGGTGGTCGATCTCGATGCCGAGGCCGAAAGCAGGCTGCCGCCGCTGAAACAGACCGAGGTCGAAGGTATTCGATTGCCGTTGCTCGAAAATGCGCCATATAAGCACTTCACGGCCACGATCCTGCTCTATCTCAAAGGGGCTAGCCTAACCTGAGGGTCATCGCAAGCGCCATGGCATATTCCGTTCCTGCCACCGACACAGCGCCCCCGCTCGTTCTGGTCACCGGCCCGTCCGGGGCCGGGCGCGGCACGGCGATCAACGTGCTCGAGGATCTGGGCTTCGAGGCGATCGACAATCTGCCGCTATCGCTCTTGCCGAGCCTCCTGGACGGGCGTGCGCCGGAAAAGCCGTTGGCGCTCGGGATCGATGTGCGCAACCGCGATTTCTCGACGCAGACGCTGATCGAGGTGATCGAGCGCGGCGCTTTCGTGGCTCCGGGCGTGATGCAGGTGCTTTATCTCGATTGCCGGCCCGAGATCCTGCTGCGGCGTTTCTCCGAGACGCGCCGGCGGCACCCGCTCGCGCGCGCGGGCAGCCCCGAGCTGGGCATCGCGCGAGAAATCGACCTGCTTGGCCCGATCCGCGACCGTTCCGACGTTTTGGTGGACACCTCCGAGATGTCGCCGCATGACCTGCGCGCCGAGCTTGCCCGCTGGTTCGCGCCCGAGGGGGCGGCGCGGATGGCTGTCGCGGTGCAGTCGTTTTCCTACGGGCGCGGGCTGCCGCGCGGTCTCGACCTGGTGTTCGACTGCCGGTTTCTCCGCAACCCGCACTGGGTCGGGCCGTTGCGCGCCCTTGACGGGCGAAGCGCCGAAGTCCGCGCCCATGTGGAGGACGATCCGCGTTTTGCCGCTTTCTTCGAACGTCTTTGTGCGCTGCTCGACCTGGTGTTGCCTGCCCACGAGGCCGAGGGAAAGGCCTGTCTTGCGATCGGGTTCGGCTGCACCGGCGGGCGCCATCGCAGTGTCGCCATGGTGGAAATGCTGACGGTAAGGCTTGCGGAACAGGGCTGGCCGGTGTCAGTAAGGCACCGGGAAATGGAGCTGCGAGACGCGGGGAGTGGGCGGTCATGATCGGCATTGTGATCGTGGCTCATGGCGGGCTCGCCCGCGAATATCTGAGAGCGGTCGAGCATGTGGTCGGCGCGCAGGGGTGTGTCCTGGCCGTCGCGGTCGAGGGCGATCATGATCGTGAGCGAAAACAGGACGAGATCTGCGCCGCCGCCGACGCCGTCGATACCGGGGACGGGGTGGTCATCGTCACCGACATGTTCGGCGGCTCGCCTTCCAACCTGTCTTTGCGCGCCTGCCGTCCCGACAACCGTCGGATCCTTTACGGGGCGAACCTGCCGATGCTGATCAAGCTGGCTAAAAGCCGCCACATGGCGGTGCCCGATGCGGTCAGGGCTGCGCTCGAGGCGGGGCGCAAGTATATCGACAGCCACAACGTTTCGGCGGAATAGCGGAATAAAGGAACAGGTCATGGGTGAGAGCACGCGACGGGCCCTGGAGATCGTCAACGAAAAGGGGTTTCATGCGCGCGCCGCCGCCAAGTTCGTCGAGGTGGTCGAGGGGTTTGACGCCCAGGTCGAGGTGCATTACGGTAGCCAGTCGGCCTCGGGCGACAGCATCATGGGGCTTTTGATGTTGGCAGCGGCGCGGGGAAGCACTATTGACGTCGAAATCGCGGGCGCAGACGCCGAGCCGCTGGCCGAGGCATTGGCGGCGCTGGTCGCCGACCGTTTCGGCGAAGACATGTAGGCCGCGCGGCCCCTGACAGAACGGAACGGGACGGACCGAGTGAGCACCAAGGCGCAGCCACAGGCCGGCGAGGAGGCGGGGGGTGAGGTCGTCTTCACCAAGTATGACCGCCGCAGCCTGACCTATGCCAACAGTTTCGACAGCGCCACCACCGCCACGGTCATCCGGGCGATGGAGTGGCTGACCGGCAAGATCACCATCCTGCGCATGATCCGCGCTTTCGAGAAGCGCGGCGCGCCGACCGGGCAGGCATTCTGGCGCGCGGCGCTCGATACGATGGGGATTCCGCTGCTGACGCCCGACGCGGAGGTGGCGAACATCCCGCTCGAGGGGCCGGTGGTGGTGGTGGCAAACCATCCCCACGGTCTTGTGGACGGGATGATCCTGGCCGATCTGATCGGGCGGCGGCGCACGGATTACAAGATCCTGACGCGCGCGCTGCTCACCGGCATCGACGAGATCGCGGCCTCCTACATGATCCCGGTGCCGTTCCCGCATGACCCGGACGCGCAGCGAAAATCGGTCGAGATGCGCGCCAAGGCGATGGCGCACTTGCGGGATGGCGGCGTGATCAGCGTCTTTCCCTCGGGCGTTGTGGCCTCGTCGGACACGCTTTTCGGCCCGGTGATCGAGCGGGAATGGGCGGTCTTTACCGCGCAGATGATCCGGCGCTCGGGCGCGCAGGTGGTGCCGATCTATTTTCCCGGCTCGAATTCGCGCTGCTATCAGATTGCCAACCGGATTTCCGCGACGATGCGGCAGGGCCTGTTGCTGCACGAGGTGGTGCGCAGCTGCAACCGCCCGCAAAAGCCGGTGGTGGGCGCGCCGATCACGCCCGAGCGCATGGCGATGCTCGAGAACGATCCGCGTGGTTTCATGCAATGGCTGCGCGCGCATACGCTCTCATTGGGAGAGCGGCGGGGGTAGCGGGTCTCGCGCCTTGCTGCCGTTGACTTCAGTCACTGAGCCGCGCATCGACAGGCCACAGTGCGGCGATCCAACGCCGGTTTGGGAGTGCTTTATGCCTGCCAAATCCCTGTAGCCTCACGGCATTGCGCCTACATCAGCCAAATCGCCGTGCCGGGGGGCGGCCCGGCGATGCGCGGTGGCCTACGGCCTTGATTCCGCACAGAGGCCCCGAATCCCGAGCGTCAGCAAAAAAGCCATCCGCCCCGCGCGTCAGTTGAACCGGTTGTCGCGGGGAAAGCCGCGTGGGGCCATTCGGCCCGCGCTCGCGCGTTTGGCCAGCCATTCGGTGAGGTCGGTTTCGGTGCGGGTGCGGCCTGCCGGGTCGCGCCAGCTCAGCCCGTCGGCGAGCGCAAAGGTGGTGACGTCCGACAGCCCGCCATCCTTGAATTTCTGCATCCGCACACCCTTGCCGCGCCCCAGTTCGGGCAATTCGTCGAGGGCAAAGACCAGCATCTTGCGGTTTTCGCCGACGCAGGCGACGTGATCGCCCGTGACCGCACGGCAGACCTGCGCGCGGGCGGGTGCGCGCAGGTTGAGCACCTGCCTGCCCGCGCGGGTCTGGGCCAGCACCTCGTCCTCGGGGACGACAAAGCCGTCGCCGGTGGAGGAAGCCACCAGCACCCTGCCGCCCGGACGGTGGATGAAGAGCGCCACGATCTCGGCCTCGTTGGGCAGATCGACGATCAGGCGCACGGGCTCTCCCATGCCGCGCCCGCCGGGCAGGTTGGCCGCAGAGAGCGTGTAGAACCGCCCGTTGGAGCCGAAGATCAGCAGCCGGTCGGTGGTTTCGGCGTGGAACAGAAAGCGCGGGCCGTCGCCATCCTTGAACTTCAACTCGCGGGTGAGGTCGATATGGCCGGTCATGGCGCGGATCCAGCCCATGCGCGAGCACACGACGGTGATCGGCTCGCGCTCGATCATCGCCTCGATCGGCACCTCCTCGACGCTGCCCGCCTCTGCGAAAGTGGTGCGGCGGGCACCGATGGGGTGGCCCTTGCCAAAGGTCTTTTTCACCTCGCGCAGTTGATCGGCGATGGCGGTCCATTGCAGGGCGGCATCCTCGAGCAGATCCTCGAGCCCCGCCCGCTCGGCCATCAGCGCGTCGCGCTCGGCGCGCAGTTCCATCTCCTCAAGCCGGCGCAGGCTGCGCAGGCGCATGTTGAGGATCGCCTCGGCCTGCACCTCCGAAAGCCCCGCCTCGCCCGGTGGCGGCGAGACGTAATCGGCCTCGGAGGTGGCGCGCGCAAAGGTCCGGCCCCAGTCCTCGCGCATCAATGCGGCCTTGGGATCATCGTCGTAGCGGATGATGTCGATCACGCGGTCGAGGTTGAGAAAGGCCACGATCAGCCCTTCGAGCACCTCGAGCCGGTGGTCGATCTTGTCCACCCGGTGCCGCGAGCGGCGCAAGAGCACCTCTTGCCGGAAGTCGAGGAAGGCGCGCAGCACCTCCTTGAGCGAGCAGACCCGCGGCGTCACGCCGTCGATCAGCACGTTCATGTTGAGCGAGAACCGCACCTCCAGATCGGAATTGCGGAACATCATTCCCATCAGCATCTCGGGATCGACATTGCGTGTGCGCGGTTCGAGAATGAGGCGGATATCCTCGGCGCTCTCGTCGCGGACATCGGCGAGGATCGGCACCTTGCGGGTCTGGATCAGCTCGGCGATGCGCTCGATCAGGCGCGATTTCTGGACCTGATAGGGGATCTCCGTGATGACGATCTGCCAGCCGCCGCGGTTCAGATTCTCGACTTGCCAGCGGGCGCGCAAGCGCAAGCTGCCGCGCCCGGTGCGATAGGCCTGCGCGATGCTCTCGCGCGGCTCGACGATGACGCCGCCGGTGGGGAAATCGGGGCCGGGGATAT
>DIUD01000021.1:15431-18015 GCA_002428225.1 Roseovarius sp. UBA6167
GCACCACGGGTTCGCGCAGCGTGCCGTCGTAATTGTCGCGGTAATCGACGGCATCC
This sequence comes from Roseovarius sp. UBA6167, assembly GCA_002428225.1. GTDB lineage: Bacteria > Pseudomonadota > Alphaproteobacteria > Rhodobacterales > Rhodobacteraceae > Roseovarius. Next base: position 15,488 of record DIUD01000021.1, read on the forward strand.
TCGGCAAGGCCATCGAGCAGCGCCTCGGCGAATGCGGTCAGGCGGGCCTCGGTATAGCGCGCGGCGGCGGGGTTGTCGCCGTCGATATTGCCGAAATTGCCCTGACCGTCCACCAGCGGATAGCGCACCGCGAAATCCTGCGCGAGCCGCGCCATGGCGTCATAGATCGCGGCGTCGCCATGGGGGTGATAGTTGCCCATCACGTCGCCCGAAATCTTGGCGGATTTGCGGAACCCTCCGGTGCTGGTCAGGCGCAGCTCGCGCATGGCGTAGAGGATGCGCCGGTGCACCGGCTTGAGCCCGTCGCGCGCATCGGGCAGCGCGCGGTGCATGATGGTCGAGAGCGCATAGGTGAGGTAACGCTCGCCGATGGCCCGTCGAAGCGGTTCGGCGGTCGCCTCGGGGCGCATGTTGGGGTCGTCCAGCAGATCGCTCATGGATATGGTGATACAGACGCCCGCGCGCGGCGTAAAGCGCCAAGCGGACCGGGCGCGCTTGCATCGCGCCGCGCGACGGGTCAGAAGGTGGGCATGGACAAGCGGGTCGTTCTCATCACCGGCTGCTCGTCGGGCATCGGGCATGACGCGGCGCGGGCCTTGCGCGCGCGCGGCTGGCGCGTCTTTGCCGCCTGCCGCAAGCAGGTCGATTGCGCCCGGCTGCGCGCCGAGGGGTTCGAGGCGCCGCGCATCGACTACGAGGACGAGGCGAGCATCGCAAGCGGGCTGTCAGAGGTGCTCGCGGCCACCGGGGGGCGGCTGGACGCGCTCTATAACAACGGTGCCTATGCGATCCCCGGCCCGGTCGAGGATGTCCCCCCCGAGGCGCTGCGCCGCATCTTCCAGGCCAACCTGATCGGCTGGCACGACCTTACGCGGCAGGTGATCCCGGTGATGCGCGCGCAGGGACACGGGCGCATTGTGCAATGTTCCTCGGTTCTGGGGCTTGTCGCAATGAAGTGGCGCGGCGCCTATGTGGCGACGAAGTTCGCGCTGGAGGGGCTGAGCGATGCCATGCGGATGGAGCTTGCCGGCACCGGGATCACGGTCTCGATCCTCGATCCCGGCCCGATCGAGACAGCCTTTCGTCAAAACGCGATCACGCAGTTCGAGACATGGATCGACTGGGAGAACTCGGCGCGCGCGCAAGAGTATCGCGCCGGTCTTCTCGATCAACTCTACAAGGGCAGCGCGAAGGGCCCGCAATGGCCGCCCTCGGCGGTGACGAAAAAGCTTATCCATGCGCTTGAGGCGCGGCACCCGAAGGCGCGCTATCATGTCACGACACCGACCCATGTGATGGCCGTGCTCAGACGGGTTCTGCCGACGCGGGCGCTCGACTGGGTGCTTTCCAGGGGGTGATCCCCGTAGGGCCATTGTGCGCCGGTTGCGGATTTTCCGGTTCGCTTTCGGCGCGCATTGGCCTAGATGGAACGCGCGGATGCGAAGCGGACGAGGAGGCGACATGCTCAGCGATCCATTCTTTCTTATGGTGGCGGCGGCGTGCCTGGTGACGGCGCTCATTCTCATCCGGGGCATCTCGACCTTTGGCAAGGAGGGGGTCGAGAACGCCAAACGCGCCAACAGGCTGATGTGGTGGCGGATCATCGCGCAATTCGTGGCCGTGCTGTTGATCGTGCTTTTTGTTCTTGTGCGCAGGCAGGGGGGATAAGGCCATGGTGGTGCTCAACAGGATTTACACGCGCACGGGCGATGCGGGCGAGACCGCGCTTGGCAATGGTGTGCGGGTGGCGAAGCATTCGCCGCGCGTCACCGCCTACGGCACGGTGGACGAGGTGAACGCGACGCTGGGCCTGGCGCGGCTTTATGCCGAGGGCGAGACCGATGCGGCGCTGGAGCGGATCCAGAACGACCTTTTCGATCTGGGGGCCGACCTGTGCCGCCCCGACATGGAGAAGGACGCCGAGGCCGGATATCCACCGCTGCGCATTGCGCCCGCGCAGGTCGAACGGCTGGAGGCCGAGATCGACGCGATGAACGCGCATCTCGAGCCGCTCCGCAGCTTCATCCTGCCGGGCGGCAGCGCGCTTGCGGCGCATCTGCACCTGTGCCGCACCGTTGCGCGGCGCGCCGAGCGGCTGGTGGTGGAACTGGCGGCGCTGGAGAAGGTGAACGGGGCGGCGATCCGCTATCTCAACCGGCTGAGCGACTGGCTGTTTGTCGCCGCGCGCATGGCCAATGACGGCGGCAAGGCCGATGTGCTCTGGATTCCCGGCGCCAATCGCTGACGCTTTCTCGCAATGATCCGGGGGACACAAACCGCGAAAACGGGGCGTCGCGGGCCCGGGACGTGACGATTTTGCCCTGTTGCCGCCGCGCCAAAGCCGCTATGAACGCGCGGCAAAGCCAAGTCGGGGGCGTTTCGTCCCCTCGTAACCACAAGGAGACCCACGTTTATGAAGGTTCTGGTACCTGTCAAGCGCGTGATCGACTACAACGTGAAAGTCCGAGTGAAGGCGGATGGCAGCGGGGTTGATCTTGCGAATGTGAAGATGTCGATGAACCCGTTCG
>DIUD01000059.1 GCA_002428225.1 Roseovarius sp. UBA6167
CCACCGGGCCGCTGCATCTGGGCCATGCCTTCTCGGCGATGCTGGCCCATGACAGGGCGCGCGCGGCAGGCGGCACATTCCTTTTGCGCATCGACGATCTCGACCAAAGCCGCTGCCGCCCGGAATGGGAGGCGCAGATATTCGACGATCTGCGCTGGCTCGGCCTTGACTGGCCGCGCCCGGTCCTGCACCAATCCACCCGCCTGCCACGCTACCGCGCCGCGCTGCAAACGCTCTGGGAGCGCGGCCTGCTCTACCCCTGCACCTGCACCCGCGCCGATATCCGCGCCGCCGCCTCGGCGCCGCAGGAGGGCGCGCCGCCGCACGGCGCCGATGGCCTGATCTATCCCGGCACATGCCGCCCCGCGACCCCGGCCACCGGGGCGATGCCCACGGATGTTGCGCTGCGCCTCGACATGGCGCGCGCATTGGGACAGCTTGACAATGAACTGATAATAAACGAGAAAAATCACACTTATGCGCCGAAAGACATGACCGCGACCGTGGGCGACGTTGTCCTCGCCCGCCGCGACATGGGGGCCTCCTACCACCTTTCGGTCGTGCTCGACGACGCCGATCAGCATGTTACCCATGTGATCCGGGGCGAGGACCTGCGCGAGGCCACGCAAATCCACGTCCTGCTCCAGCGCCTGCTCGGCCTGCCGACCCCCGCCTATCACCACCACCGACTGATCCGCGACGAACACGGCAAACGCCTCGCCAAGCGCGACGACGCGCGCGCCCTTGCCACCTGGCGCGCCAACGGCGCCAGCCCGCACGACATCCGCGCGATGGTCGGCCTCTGAGCCTTCATCTTGCCGGAAATATCCTCCGGGGGTCCGGGGGTGGAAAACCCCCGGCGCTTAGCGCGTCATCGGCGCCATGATCTCGACTTCGGCACAGCCCCGCACCGCCCGATAGAAACAAGACTGCCGGTTGGTGTGACAGGCGGGGCCAGTCTGGCGCACCAGCAAAAGGAGACAATCGCGGTCGCAATCCACCCGCATTTCCACCAGGTCCTGCACATGGCCCGAGCTTTCGCCCTTGACCCAGAAGGCCGCGCGCGAGCGGCTCCAGTAGGTCACGCGCCCCGTCTCAAGCGTGCGCGCCACGGCTTCGCCATTCATCCAGGCCATCATCAGCACCTCGCCGGTCCCGGCCTCCTGGGCAATGGCGGGGATAAGGCCGCGTGCATCATAGTTCAGTGTCGCGGGATCGAATCCCATGGCGAAATCCTTTTGCATCCGGGGCAGTCGCGTCTATTTATGGGGCAACGGACGAAAGGGAAAGTCATGAGCGGCGAAACCGACCTGATGAAGCTCTATTCCGCGCGCATCCTGGAACTCGCGTCGGACATTCCCCGGCACGGCCGCCTTGCCGCGCCACAGGCCAGCGTCAAGCGGCGCGCGCCGCTTTGCGGCTCGACGGTGACGGTCGATCTGTCGATGAACGGCGGCCGTGTCAGCGACTATGCCGCCGAGGTGCGCGCCTGCGCTCTCGGCCAGGCGGCGGCGAGCGTGGTGGGCGCCAATATCGTCGGCTGCGATCTGGCGCAGGTGCGCGCGGCCCGCGATGCGCTGCGCGAGATGCTGAAATCGGACGGTCCGACGCCACCCGCGCCCTTTGAAGAACTGGAAGTGTTGCGCCCCGCGCGCGACTACAAGAACCGCCACGCCTCGATCCTGCTCACGCTTGAAGCGGCGACCGAGGCGATGGAGCAGATTGCCGTGCAGACCTCCTGCGCGTGATCGCACGGGTGTCAGCGTCGGCGTGCCCATTGGCGGGCGGATAAAAAACCGCCGCGCGTTCCGGGGAACGGCGTCGGATCAGTGGCAGAACAAGCTGCCCATGGGGATCAATCTGACGGTTTGACGCAAACCCGAAACCCTTGCGACAGACAGAGCGCGCGATCCCCGATCGCGACAGGGGGACCGGCAAGAGCCGCGCACCGGCAGGCAGAAACCTCTCATCCCAACGGCCCTATGAATTGACCGCTTTGGCATATGCTCGGTCACTGATAGAGCGGACGCGCTCGGGATCATTTGCGAAGAAGTTCCATGCTTTACAGCATCGCGCACCGATGTCGTCATAGGTGTCGAACACGGAAATGGCGAGGCAGTTTGCTCGATGATAGGTCCAGATGTTCTCGACCGGGTTCATCTCCGGCGCGTAGAGCGATAACATCACGATGGTGATGTTTTAGGTTACGCGGAGCGCCTTTGCCCCATGCCAGCCGGCACCACCCATCACCTGGATGGCGTGAGCGCCCGATGCAACGGTCTTCGAGATCTCAATCAGATGGGCGTGCGTGGCTTCGGTGTCGGCGTTGGGCATGACCAGCGCGGCGGTCGCTCCGCGGCCTGGGCAGACGGCGCCGAAAATGCGGCTCCACTTTTAGCGGGTATCGCGCGAGGCGCGGGGGCGGGTGCCGCGCTCGGCCCGGATGCGCGTCAGCGTTCCCTGCGGGCCGACCCTTGCGTTCGCCGGCCTTGCGTTCGCCGGGAAACCGGTCCCCCGGGGGCTG
>DIUD01000052.1 GCA_002428225.1 Roseovarius sp. UBA6167
CTGCGCGACGCCGCCGCCGGCATCTACCGCCGCATTGTCCTGAAGGAAAACCGCATCCTCGGCGCGGTGCTCTACGGCGACGCCTCCGACGGCCCCTGGTTCTTCGATCTGCTGAAGAAGGAGACGGACGTCGCCGAAATGCGCGACACGCTGATCTTCGGCCAGGCCTATCAGGGAGGCGAGCCGCCGGACCCTATGGCGGCCGTTGCAGCCTTGCCGGATGATGCGGAAATCTGCGGCTGCAACGGCGTATGCAAGGGAAAGATCGTCTGTGCGATCGCCGAAAAGGGCCTGAAATCGCTGGANNGCAATTGATGGCGCTGACGCTCGGCGAGGCCTACAACCCGGCCGCCGTGCAGCCGATGTGCCCATGCACAAGTTTGGGCCATGACGATGTGCGCCGCCTGATCAGGGCGAAGGGCCTCAAGACCATTCCCGCGCTCATGCAGGAACTGGAGTGGAAGACCTCCTGCGGCTGTGCCAGGTGCCGTCCGGCGCTCAACTACTATCTCGTCTGCGACTGGCCGGGCGAATATGCCGACGACTACCAGTCGCGCTTCATCAACGAGCGCGCCCACGCCAACATCCAGAAGGACGGCACCTANNGCCGCGCATGTGGGGCGGCATGACCTCGTCGGCGGAACTGCGCGCCATCGCGGATGTGGTCGACAAATTCGACATCCCGGCCGTCAAGGTGACCGGCGGCCAGCGCATCGACATGCTGGGCATCCGCAAACAGGACCTGCCGGCGGTCTGGGCCGATCTGGGCAAGGCCGGCTTCGTCTCCGGCCAGGCCTATGCGAAGGGCCTGCGCACCGTGAAGACCTGCGTCGGCTCCGACTGGTGCCGTTTCGGCACGCAGGATTCCACCGGCCTGGGAATTCGCATCGAAAAATTCATGTGGGGCTCGTGGACGCCGGCCAAGGTGAAGATGGCCGTCTCCGGCTGCCCGCGCAACTGCGCCGAGGCGACCTGCAAGGATGTCGGGATCATCTGCGTCGATTCAGGCTACGAGATCGGCGTCGGCGGTGCGGCGGGCATGGACCTCAAAGAGGTCGAGCGACTGGCAAAGGTTGCCACGGAAGGCGAAGCTATCGACCTGACCGTGGCTTTCGTCCAGCTTTACCGCGAACATGCCAGATATCTGGACCGCCCCTACAGGTGGCTGGCCAAGGTCGGCCTGGACTGGGTCAGGGCGCGGGTGGTCGAAGATCCGGAAAACCGCGCCGCGTTGATTGCCCGGTTCGATCTGTCGCAAGGCGTATATCAGCGCGACCCGTGGGCGGATCGTGCAACACGGCAGGCACAGGCCGATTTCGCGCCACTGGCCGATCTGACGAAGGAGGTCGCTGAATGAGCTGGCTTGATATCGGGGCGTTGGACAACATCCCCAGACGCGGGGCGCGCGTGGTGAAGACGGTGCATGGCTGCGTGGCTGTGTTTCGCACCCATGACGATCGGGTCTTTGCGCTGGATGACCGCTGCCCGCATAAAGGCGGGCCTCTATCCGAGGGGATCGTGCACGGACATGATGTGACCTGTCCGCTGCACGGGATGGTGATCGGGCTGGCCGACGGTCTGGCCACGGGGGCGGACAAAGGCGCTGTGGCCACCTATGCGGCACGGGTTGAAGGCGGGCGCATCCTGCTGGACGCGGCGCGCCTGATCCGGGGGACGGCAGCGTGACCGCGATCCGCACCACATGTCCCTATTGCGGTGTGGGTTGCGGGGTGCTGATAACCCCCGACGGACATGGTGGCGCTCAGGTCAAGGGTGATCCGGACCATCCTGCGAATTACGGGCGGCTATGTTCCAAAGGCACAGCCCTGGGCGAAACGCTGGGGCTGGACGGACGGATCCTGACCCCCTTGATCGGTGGCGCGCCTGCCGCATGGGACATGGCGCTTGATCTGGTGGCCGAGCGTTTCGGGGCGGCCATCCGCGATCACGGGCCCGATAGCGCCGCCTTCTATCTGTCGGGGCAGATGCTGACCGAGGATTACTATGCCGCCAACAAGCTGATCAAGGGCTATATGGGCACCGCAAATGTGGACACCAATTCGCGGCTGTGCATGGCCTCTTCCGTTGCCGGGCACAACCGGGCCTTTGGCGCGGATATCGTGCCCGGCACATACGAGGATCTGGACGAGGCCGATCTGGTGGTGCTGGTGGGCAGCAATCTGGCATGGTGTCATCCGGTGCTCTATCAGCGGCTGGTTGCGGCGAAAAAGGCGCGTGGCACGAAAGTGGTGGTGGTTGACCCCCGCCGCACCGCGACCTGTGATATCGCGGACCTGCACCTTTCGCTCGCCCCCGGTAGCGATGCGGCCCTGTTCAATGCGCTACTGGTCGCGCTGGCCGATCGCGGCGCGGTGGATCACGATTATGTCGCGCGCCATGTCAGCGGATTTGACGGTGCGCTGGCCGCCGCGCGCGCCAGTTGTCCCGCGCTGACTGGGCTGGACGACCGCGATCTTGCGCAATTCCTGGACTGGTTCACCACGACCGAGCGGGTTGTCACGGTCTATTCCCAAGGTATCAACCAGTCCGAGAGTGGCACCGACAAGGTGAACGCAATCCTGAATTGCCATCTGGCGACGGGCCGCATTGGTCGTAACGGCCTGGGGCCGTTTTCCGTGACCGGCCAGCCTAACGCCATGGGCGGGCGCGAGGTGGGGGGCTTGGCCAATATGCTGGCCTGTCATCTGGATATCGAGAATCCTGACCACCGCGCCGCTGTGCAGGGCTTCTGGAACAGCCCTGCGATGCCGGAAGCGCCCGGCCTGAAAGCCGTCGATATGTTCCGCGCCGTGGCCGAGGGGCGGATCAAGGCACTGTGGATCATCCACACCAATCCCGCCGTGTCGATGCCCGATGCCGATGCGGTGGCTGCGGCCATCAAGGGCTGCGACTTTGTCGTGGTCAGCGACGTGACGCAAACCGACACCACGCGGCTGGCCGATGTGGTGTTGCCCGCGACCGCCTGGGGCGAGAAATCGGGCACTGTCACCAATTCCGACCGCACCATCAGCCGCCAGCGCCCCTTTCTGCCTGCACCGGGCCAGGCGCGTGATGACTGGCGCATGATCGCGGATGTGGCGGCACGAATGGGATGGGGCGACGCCTTTGGCTGGGAAAGTGCCGCCGAAGTCTTTGCTGAACATGCCGCCTTGTCAGGCATTGCGGGCGATCTTGGCCGCGATTTCGATATCTCGGGGCTGGCTCGGGCCGATTACGACGCGTTGCCGCCTACCCGTTGGCCGGTCAACGCGCGAAAGACTGGCGGGCGATTTTTCGGGCAGGGCGGTTTCTTCACCCCCGACATCCGCGCCCGTATGCTGCCCATCACCCCGCGCCCGCCTGTGGCAAAGACAGCGCCGCGCTATCGCTTCCGGCTGAACACGGGCCGCGTGCGCGACCACTGGCATACCATGACGCGCACGGCGCTGGCCCCGCGCCTGAACCAGCACATCGCCGAGCCATTCCTTGAAATCCATCCCGACGATGCCGCATCGCTGGGCCTTGCCCCGGCCACTCTGGCGCGTGTCACCAGCCCGCAGGGGCAAGCCATCTTGCGTGTGTCGATCACGGATCGCGTGGCGCCCGGGCAAGTATTCGCACCGATGCACTGGACGGGTGAAACGGCCCCCACGGGGCGCGTCGATGCGCTTGTGGCCGCCGTGACCGATCCGGTATCGGGGCAGCCGGAAAGCAAGGCTTCGGTCGTGGCGATCGCCGCGCTGAATCCGGCATGGTATGGTTTTGGGGTCTCGGTCGGGGCGCAGAACCCTGATGCGATCTATTGGGCGCGCGCACGCCACGCGGGCGGCTGGCGCAGCGAACTGGCGGGGATGGCGCGGCCGCGGGATTGGGAAGCCTATGCCCGCGCCCTGTTCGACCTGCCCGAGGCGACCTGTCTCAGTGTCGAGGATCGCGTGCGCGGCACCCACCGCCTTGCGCTGATGGATGGCGGGCGCGCGCTGGCGGCGCTGTTTGTCGCGCCCGAACCCGTGCAGCTTGCACGCGGCCATCTGGAGGCCGCAGTGGGACAAGCGGGAGCAGCCCTTTTGGCCGGGCGTCCAGGTGCGGGCGTGGTCGATCCGGGCCCGACTGTCTGTGCCTGTCTGAATGTGGGCCTGAACACGATCACCACCGCGATTGCGGCGCAGAACCTGACAAGCGTCGAGCAGATCGGTGCGGCGCTGCAAGCGGGCACAAGCTGCGGGTCTTGCCGTCCGGAACTGGCCGCCCTTCTGGCGCAAAGGCTGGAGGCGGCCGAGTAATGCGTAAGTCACGCCACTTTTCCGGTCGGATCGAATGGTTCGCGGCGTTGGAGCATGGTCGAGATCACCGTGACGCGGCGTCGTGCGAACGCGATGAGGGCGTTGTCGCCGCCGGACGCGCGAGCGCCTTGCCGTGGTTTCTGCTGGCGGCGCGTCTGGTTGCCGCAACGGGCAAGCGCGTGTTGCGGCATGGCTGGAATTCACATCAGGCGGACGGGGTGCGCTCGGTGCTGGCCGTCGCGGGGATCGGGCGCGGGGCGGGACGCGAGGCCGCAAAGCCGGTCAAGGACACGCTGGCCCCAGGTGGCGCAGGCGCTGTGCAAGGCGCGATTGCGCTGGTCGGGGCGGGACCGGGTGCCGCAGATCTGCTGACCCTGCGCGCGCTGCGCCTGCTGCAAGAAGCGGATGTGATCTATTACGACCGCCTTGTGGACCCTGCCGTGCTGGAACTGGCAGGGCGTGACGCCGAGCGCGTCTTCGTGGGCAAGGAGGTGGGCGCGTGCTCGTGGCCACAAGATCGCATCAATGCGGTGATCGTGGCGGCGGCAAGGCAGGGCCGCCGGGTCGTGCGGCTGAAATCGGGCGATCCGGGCGTTTTCGGTCGCGTGACCGAAGAGTTGGAGGCCGCGCGCCATGCGGGTATTCCTGTCGAGATTGTGCCGGGCGTGACCGCCGCCAGCGCCGCCGCAGCCAGCCTCGGGCGCGGATTGACCGAGCGCGGCGTGACGGACCGGCTGATGCTGGCGACCGCTGCCTGCAAACCCGGCGATCCCGAACCCGACTGGGCGACCATGTTGAAACCGGGCACATCTCTGGCAATCTATATGGGTGTCGGCAAGGCGCAGTCGATCATTTCAGGCATGCAGGCGGCTGGCATCCCCATGTCGCTTCAGACCGAGGTGACAAGCCATGCATCGACGGCGCGGGAAAAGACCGTCTGCTGCACCTTGGGTCAATTGCCCAGGGCGCTGATTGACGGGGCCATTGGTAACCCGGCAGTTATCCTGGTGTCCTGGCCGAAATCGGACGCACAAGGACACAAAGCAGAAATTGCGGCCTGATATGGGTTGCCTTGGCGATGGATGATTGCCCCGGGTGTCACGAACAGAGTAATCTCGGAGCCTGCCGAAAGGGCAGTTGACGGGGGCCGGGTCGCGCCTGCGGTTCATTCCCCTGATCGTGCCTGGTCCTGAGGCCGCCTGATGGTTCGCGTCTCGCATGTCCATTCCATCGACGAGGACGCCAAGAGGCTCAGCGGTGGTCGTCCTCGTCCTCCTCACCATCGTCGTCGGGCAGGTTGAAGAAGCTGTCGGCGTCACGGTGCCTTTCCGGTTTCGCGCCCGGACGGCCGCCAAGGGTAAATGTCTCAAGCCCCTCGATCGCGGTCGGGATGCGCGGCTCGGCCTCGGCTTCGAGGCTCTGCTCGGTGCTCAGCAGCTTGCGCCGCTCGTCATCGCTCAGCGGCGCGCCCTCGGCGGCCTTCTTCGCGGCCGCCTTCTGCACGGCGGCGTCAAGCTCGGATTGCTTGCACAGGCCAAGCGCCACCGGGTCAATGGGCTGCATGTTGGCGATGTTCCAGTGCGTGCGCTCGCGGATCGAGGTGATCGTGGGCTTGGTGGTGCCCACCAGCCTGGCGATCTGGCTGTCGGTCAGTTCGGGGTGGAACTTGACCAGCCAGAGGATCGCATTCGGGCGGTCCTGCCGCTTGGAGAGCGGCGTGTAACGCGGCCCGCGCCGCTTTTCCTCGCCCACGGCGGAGGGGTTGAATTTCAGCTGCAGCTTGTAGGCCGGGTCGGCCTCGGCCCGGGCGATCTCGGCCTCGGTCAGCTGGTTGCTGGCCACCGGATCGAACCCCTTGACCCCTGCGGCCACATCGCCGTCGGCGATGCCCTGCACTTCCAGTTCGTGCATCCCGCAGAAATCGGCGATCTGCCTGAAACTGATCGTCGTGTTGTCCACCAGCCAGACGGCGGTGGCCCTGGCCATGATCGGCTTGGACATGGTGATGTCTCTCCTTCGCTCAAATCTTCCCCGTGGCCCGGAAAGGGCGGCTCCGGCGGGCCGGAAGAGTTTCCATTGTCGGGGAAATCACCTGTCATATACGCAAGCCGCGACAAAAAGCAAAGCCCCGAGATACGCGCCGCGCCCCCGGTAATCTCCCCGGGGTCGTTCGCAGGCGCGAGCGCGCGGTGAAACGCCCCGCACGCGCACAGAGGTATCACGAGGCGACCCCCGGACGGGTTGCGGATGTCTCTCGCCGGATCGCTCGGGCCGGTACCCGGAGCAGGGACGACATGCGCGCCGGATACGCAACCGGGGCCGCGCTTGCCGGACGCCGAGCCTTCATCTTGCCAGAAATATCCATAAATCCGGCCCCTGCCGCGGGCGCCGGTCAGGAGACTTTCAGCACGATCTTGCCGATATGCGCGCCCGATTCCATCCGGGCATGGGCCGCCGCCGCCTGGGCCAGCGGAAATTCGGAATCGATCACCGGCGCGATGCGCCCGGCTTCGAGCAGCGGCCAGACGGTCTCGCGCAGCCCCTCGGCGATGCGCGCCTTGGCCAGATCGCTTTGCGGGCGCAGGGTGCTGCCGGTGATTGTCAGCCGCCGCACCATCACCTGTGCGAAATTCAATTCGACCTTCGGCCCACGCAGAAAGGCGATCTGCACCAGCCGCCCGTCATCGGCGAGCGCGCGCACATTGCGCGGCAGGTAATCGCCGCCCACCATGTCGAGGATGAGATCGGCCCCGCCCTCGGCGCGCAGAACCTCGACGAAATCGGCCTCGCGGTAGTTGATCGCGCGCTCTGCGCCCAGATCCTCGCAGACCGCGCACTTTTCGGCCGACCCGGCGGTGGCGAAGACCCGCGCGCCTAGGGTATGGGCAAGCTGGATCGCGGTGGTGCCAATGCCCGATGATCCGCCATGCACCAGAAACCGCTCGCCACCCTTCAGGCCGCCGCGTTGGAACACGTTGCTCCAGACGGTAAAGAAGGTCTCGGGCAGACAGGCCGCCTCGCGCAGCCCCATGCCTGCAGGGACGGCCAGGCAATGCGCGGCGGGTGTGGCCACATATTCGGCATAGCCGCCGCCCGGCAGCAGCGCGCAGACCGCATCGCCCAGCTGCCAGCCGGTGACACCTTCGCCAAGCGCCACGATCTCGCCCGCGCCCTCGAGCCCGGGCAGGTCCGAAGCCCCGGGAGGCGGCGCATAGCTGCCCGCGCGTTGCAGCGCGTCGGGCCGGTTCACCCCCGCCCAGGCCAGCCGGATCACCACCTCGCCCGCCCGTGCCACCGGCCGGGGCCGGGTGGTGATTTGCAACACCTCTGGTCCGCCTGGTTCGGTGATCTCTATCGCCTGCATCGTCTCGCTCATGTTGTGCCCTTCCTCAACCGGGTTTGCCCCAGCGCCCGGGCATTCCCGCCTGTCGCGCGCCCTGCGGCGCGCGCGCCCGGCCCAGGACTGAGAGCGGCCCCGCCATCAGACCGGCCAGCAGCCGGTTGCCACGCGCCCTTGCCTTCAATTGTTCGATCCGCATCACATCCCCGATCCGCCGGTCGAGAAATTCCCATGTCGCGGCCTGTCCCTCGCTGTCGTCGCCCAGCCAGTAGAGAAGCGTCGCGCCATAAACACCCGAGAGCGTGGCGCGCTTCGTGTACCAGTTGATATCCTGCGAGGTATCGCCCAGCGCCGTCCAGATCCGGTCGGCGGTGGACCACAGCGCCCGCGCGCCGTCACCCGCGTTCTGCGGCAGCGCGAAGAGCGTCATGCTGCGCCGCACCAACTCGCGGTCCTCGACCGCCTCGAGCCTCGCGCGCACGGCGAATGCCACCCGGTCGCGGAACCGCATCGCGCCGAGATCGGCCCGCGAGAGCCGCGCCAGCATCGCGGCATCTCCCTCTTCGTGCCAGGCCAGCGCCAGATCGACCGCGCCGCGCGGCAGGACCGCCGCGACCAGCGCGGGATCCACGTCCAGTTCCGCGGCGGCCAGTCGCAGCGCAGCCTCGCTCCACCCGTCAAAGGGCACATGGGGCTTGGCGGTCTCGAGCAGACGGGATTTCAGATCGGTCTCGGACATGGGCATTTCCTCCGCCCGCGCACCCTAGACAAGTTCGGGTCGTTTTGCTATACGGCCACTTCCTGCAAATCTTGCAACTTTAACTTAGGAAGGTGGTGACACCATATGCAGGTTAGTGTTCGCGACAACAATGTCGATCAGGCGCTCCGCGCCCTGAAGAAGAAATTGCAGCGCGAAGGCGTTTTCCGCGAAATGAAGCTCAAGCAACATTTCGAGAAACCGTCCGAGAAAAAAGCGCGCGAGAAGGCCGAAGCGATTCGCCGCGCCCGGAAACTGGCGCGCAAGAAAGCGCAGCGCGAAGGTCAGATCTGAGGCGCTCGCCGCAAGATATTCCGACACGCAAGTGACGACCCCCGTGCCTCCGCTTCGGGGGTTTGTCGTTTTTGGAGATGTGGCAAGGGGGCGCTGCCCCCGCCGCCCCTGCGGGGCGCCCCCCCGGGATATTTCCGGCAAGATGAAGCAGCAGGCTCAGGTCAGCCGGCACAGGGCTACGCGGCACCATCCGCGCCGGATTGTGGCCGGGACGGGGAAGTATCCCGACTGTTCAGGGCGCGGCGGCATCGACGCCCGGCAGTTGCGCGGCCTGCGCGCGGCAGGCGCGCGCGGCGACGACCAGGGCGCGGAAAATCCCCATCTGTCGTCGGGCGTAGAACAGATGCTCGGGGTGCCATTGCACGCCAAGGGCAAAAGGCTCTTCCACCCGTTCGATCGCCTGCACCATGCCGCCCTGATCGCGCGCGGCCACGCGCAGCCCTGCGCCCAGCCGGTCTACCGCCTGGGAATGCAGCGCGTTGACCTTCATCGGGGCCGCGCCCGCCAGCCGCGCCAGCCGCGTGTCGGGCTCAAGATGCACCAGCTTGCGCGGCAGGATCGTGCGCTTGTGGTCGCTGGCGTCATAGGTCGCATAGGCGTCCTGATGCAATGTGCCGCCAAGCGCTATGTTGAGCATCTGACTGCCCCGGCAGATGCCAAGAACGGGCCGGCCCTGCGCAAACGCATCCAGCACAACACCGCGTTCCAGCGCGTCGCGCGCGGGATCGAGCCGCGCCGAGGTGACGATCCGCCCGCCATAGAGATCGGGCGAGATGTCGTCGCCGCCGCCGATGATGACCCCATCCACCGCACCCATATCGACCGCGCCCCCCGCCTGCCAGCGCCGCGCCTGCCCGCCCGCAAGCCACACGTTGAGCGCGATCAGCGGAAACATGCGCCAGCCCGAGCGGCGCGAGACGGTGACACCGATCACCGGGCGGGTGCTCATGGGCCGTTGAGCCCCGCCGTTTGCAATATGCGGCCCGCCCGCGCGGCCCAGCTTTGCCGCGAGAGGGTCAGGAGGCCGTGATCGTCCTCCCAGGCATCTGACAGACGGCGCAGGAGCGCGCTGTCGCCCGCGACTCGCTCCACCAGCACCCAGCGCCGCCATTCGCCCGCGAGCGACCAGTCGCCCTCGTCAATGCGGCAATCGGGCAGGCGGAAATGAAAGGTGGGGCGCGCCGAGGTCTTGTCCTCGATTGCCGCCGCGATGCGATCCGGGTCGAAATGCGCGAGAAGCGGCAGCATGTCGAGCCCGCGATTTCGGCTTGGCGTATAGGCCAGATAAAGACCCGTCAGATCGCTGCGTGTGGCCCCCAGCCCCGCCGCGATCAGCGCACGCACGAATTCGGTCGGGTAAGGGTCTGTGAACGGCAGAAGGCGGCGCGCTTCGTCGATCGGACAGGAGGCGCGCAGCCAGTCCTCTATGAGCGCATAGGCCAGCAGCGGGCGTACCGTGTCAGCATCGGCCTCGCTTGCCACCTCGATGTTGAAATGTACGCCAAAACCAAAGAGCAGCCCCGCGCCGCTCCCGAGCGCGCCCGCGTCGCGCAACGCCTCGCGCAGTGCGTCGAGCCGCGCCAGACCGTCCATAAGGAGCGGCTCGGTCACGATCTCCACGGGGACCACCTCGCGCCCCAGGTCGAGCGCCAGGTCGCGCAGTCTCGTTTTCGTCGCGCTGCGCAGGAAAATGTCGAGATAGACCTCGACATCGCCTATGTCCGAGCCTTTCACGGCCCATATATGGCTGTCGCGCTGCACCGCCTCGCCGCCCAGCACGTCGGCGCAGAGCCGGGCCACCCCCGCCTCCGAAATACCGCCAAGCTCGATCTCCACCCCCACGCGGCGCGGCTTGCCCTCGGCGTTCAGAGGGTGCGGCAGGGGGGCGAAACCGGCCAGGCTCACTGCCTCGTCTCGGCCTCGATCTGCGCGCGGCTCTTGCGCGCCCGCTCTGTCGCGGATTTCAATTGCCCGCAGGCGGCCATGATGTCCTCGCCGCGCGGGGTGCGGATCGGGCTGGCATAACCCGCCTTGTAGATGATGTCGGCAAACCGCTCGATCCGCGCCCGGTCAGAGCGCGTGTAGGGGCTTCCGGGCCATTCGTTGAAGGGGATCAGGTTGATCTTGGCAGGAATCCCCGCGATCAGCCGCACCAGTCGGCGGGCATCCTCGTCGCTGTCGTTCACATCCTTGAGCATGACGTATTCAAAGGTGATCCGCTCGGAATTCGACAGGCGCGGATAGTCGCGCAAGGCCCCAAGCAGCGCCTCGATTTTCCAGCGCTTGTTGATCGGCACCAGCCGGTCGCGCACCTCATCCGTCGTGGCATGGAACGACACCGCCAGCAAACAGCCGATTTCTTCCGCCGTGCGCGCGATCTCGGGCACCACGCCGCTTGTCGAGAGCGTGATGCGGCGGCGCGACAGCGAAATCCCCTCGCCATCCATGGCGATCTTCATCGCGTCGCGTACATTCTCGAAATTGTAAAGCGGCTCGCCCATGCCCATCAGCACGATGTTGGAGATCAGGCGCGGCCGCTCTCCCGCGCCCTCGCCCGGTCTGGGCCATTCGTCGAGGTCGTCGCGCACCAGCATCACCTGCCCGATGATTTCCCCGGCGGTCAGGTTGCGCACCAGCTTTTGCGTGCCGGTGTGGCAGAACGAACAGGTCAGCGTGCAGCCCACCTGGGAGGAAATGCACAGCGTGCCGCGATCCGTCTCGGGGATATAGACCACCTCGACCTCATGCCCGCCCGCGATCCGCACGAGGTATTTGCGCGTTCCGTCCGCGCTCTCCTGACGGTTCACCACCTCGGGAATGTCGATGACGAACCGCTCGGCCAGATCGGCGCGATAGCCCTTGGCGAGATTGGTCATGGCCGCGAAGTCGCGCACGCCCCATTGATAGATCCACTGCCAGATCTGGCCCGCGCGCATCTTCGCCTGCCGTTCGGGCGTCCCCGCTGCGATCAGCGCCGCGCGCAGCCCCTCGCGCGTGAGGCCCACAAGGTTCACCTTCCCCTCCGGCAGCTTGCGGGGGATGGTCAGCACATCCTGGGTGATTGGTGCGGTCGGGGTCATGGGCGCGGTCCTGCAGGTCACATAGGGTCTCATATAGTCGATACCGCGCGAATGCGAAACAGGCATTGGGGGCACAAAAAGGCGCGATGCGCCAAACCTGTCGCCGTTGTCATGGGGGCATGTGTGTATGGCCTGCGGGACAGCGCCAGCACATTTGACCGGACATTCGGATATGACTACAGATTGAGCTATCAGACGAATCGCAGGGCGGTAAGAGGAAAGATCCGTGAAGACTATCGGGCCACAGCACTATCGCGGCGAAATCGGTCGTTATTACGAGGATTTCGAAGTCGGTGACGTTTATGAGCACCGCCCCGGCAGGACGATCACCGAAAGCGACAACATCAATTTCTCGCTGATGACGATGAACCTGCATCCGATGCATTGCGACAGCGCCTATGCGGCCAGGTCCGAGTTCGGCAAGCCGCTGGTCAACAGCGGCCTGACGCTTGCCATCGTTGTGGGGATGACGGTTGCCGACGTGTCCGGCAAGGCCATCGCCAATCTCGGCTGGAAGGATATCGCCCTGACCGCGCCGGTCTTTCCGGGCGAGACCGTCTATGCGACATCCGAAGTCCTCGGCAAGCGCGAATCCCGGTCGCGCCCGAACGCCGGGATCGTGACCGTCCGGACCACCGGCACAAAGGCCGATGGCACTGTCTTCATGACCTTTGAACGCTCTGCCCTGATCCAGAAACGCGACGGCAACATCGACGAAAGCGCCGGCTACTGATCGCGGCGCCAGTTCCGCCGCGCGTCCGTTTGACGGGGCTGATGCAGATCACCTTTGTCTGCGCAATCCCGCTTGCGCTTATCCACTGAAAGGCACGTCATGTTCGACACCACCAGCCCGACCGCCCCCATCTCGCACCAGCTCGCCGGCTTTGTCGGCGGCCTCGACGGAAACGCGATCCCGGCCGAGGTGCGGAGCCGCGCCCGCTATCTGATCCTTGACGCGGTGGGGATCGCGCTGGCCTCGACGCAATACGATTTCTCGCACCGGACGCTGAACGCGCTGCGCGAGTTTGGCGAGGGCGCGTCTCCCGTGATCGGCTACGGCGCCCATCTGGGGCTGCGTGACGCGGTGACGATGAACGGCTTTCTGATCCACGGGCTTGACTACGACGACACCCACACGCAGGGCGTGATCCACGCCACGGCAAGCTGCTTTCCCACCGCGCTGGGTATCGGCGACGATCTGGCCGCCAGCGGTCACGATCTCGTCACCGCCTATATCGCGGGAATGGAGGTCGCGACGCGGCTGGGCTCTGTCGCCAGGGGCGGGTTCCACCAGATCGGGTTCCACCCGACCGGCCTGATCGGCATCTTCGCGACCACGCTGATCGCGGGCCGTATGCGCAACCTGACCGGGGATCAGCTGGCCTCGGCGCAGGGGATCGCGCTGTCACTGGCCTCGGGCAGCATGGAGTTCCTCCAGGACGGTGCCTGGACCAAGCGGCTCCATCCCGGCATGGCTGGTGCGCAGGGCATCACCGCCGCCGCGCTGGCGCGCAATGGTTTCGTCGGGCCCAGGGCCGCCTACGAGGGCCGCTTCGGGCTTTACGCCAGCCATCTCGGTCCGCTGGCCGCAGATTGCGACCTGTCGCTGGCGACCCGGGCGCTCGGAGAGGTCTGGGAGGTTGCGAATGTCGCGGTCAAGCCGCTGCCGGCCTGCCATTTCACCCATGCCAGCGCCGACGCGGCCGTGATCCTGCGCGACCGGCACGGCCTGACGCCCGACATGATCGACAGCGTTCGCGCATTGATCCCGGCCGAGGTGGTCAAGACCGTGTGCGAGCCGGTGGCCACCAAGAAACGCCCGCAGAACGCCTATGATGCGCAGTTCTCGATCCCGTTCGCGGTCGCCTCGGGCATCCGCCATGGCCGCTTTGGTCTGCGCGAGCTGGAACCCGATGCGCTCAACGACGCCGAGACGCTTGCGCTGGCGCAGAAGGTTGAATACGAGGTCGATCCGAATTCGCCTTTTCCGAAATACTACTCGGGCGAGGTCATCGTCCGGCTGACGGACGGGCGCGAGGTCTCTCACCGCGAGGAGATCAACCGCGGTTCGTCCGACCGTCCGCTCAGCGCCGGGGAGATCGTCGCCAAGTATCGCGAGAACGCCGCGATGGCCCTGTCGGATCGCGCGCTCTCGCGGGTCGAGGATGCCGTGCTGTCGCTGGACGACATCGACGACACCCGGGATTTCGCCGCCCTTCTGGCCGGCAACTGAGATGCAGGAGACCGCCATGACCGACCAGGACGCCGAACAGGAGGCGATGATTCTCGACATGCTGGACCGCTTCCTCGAGACCGAGGTCGCGCCGCATGTCCGCAGGCTGGACCATGACGATACCTATCCCGCCGAAATCGTCGAGAAGATGAGGCAGATGGGGCTGTTCGGCTGCATCATCTCCGAAGATTATGGCGGGCTGGGGCTCTCGACTTCGACCTATGCGAAAATCATCACGCGCATCTCGCGCACCTGGATGTCGCTGTCGGGGATCATCAATTCGCACCTTATCATGGCCTCGGCGGTGCAGCGCCACGGCACCCAGGCGCAGAAGTCGCTGTATCTGCCGCGTTTTGCCACCGGCGAGTTGCGCGGCGGCATCGGCCTGACCGAACCCGACGCCGGCACCGATCTGCAGGCGATCCGCACGCGCGCGCGGCGCGACGGCGAGGACTACGTGGTGAACGGCACCAAGACATGGATCACGAATTCGGACCAGGGGAACTGCATCGCCCTGCTGGTCAAGACCGATCCCGAGGCGCAGCCCCGCCACAAGGGCATGAGCCTGTTCCTGGCCGAGAAGGGACCGGGCTTCGCGGTTGCGCGCAAGCTCGACAAGCTGGGCTATCGCGGCATCGACACCTGCGAGCTTGTGTTCAGGGACTACCGGATTCCCGCCGACCGCCTGATCGGCGGGGTGGAGGGCCGCGGTTTGCAGCAAATCCTCGCCGGGCTGGAACTTGGCCGCATCAATGTCGCGGCGCGCGGCGTCGGCGTGGCACAGGCGGCGCTGGACGAATCGGTCGCCTATTCCCAGGTCCGCAAGACCTTTGGCAAGCCGATCTGCGAACACCAGG
>DIUD01000040.1 GCA_002428225.1 Roseovarius sp. UBA6167
GCACGGCGTGGCCACCGCCACGGTCTGCGCCAGGTTCGGGCTGAAATGCGTGGTCTACATGGGGGCGCATGATGTCGAGCGGCAGGCGCCCAACGTGTTCCGAATGAAACTCCTGGGGGCCGAGGTGGTGCCGGTGACATCGGGGCGCGGCACGCTCAAGGACGCGATGAACGATGCGCTGCGCGACTGGGTAACGAACGTGCGCGATACGTTTTATTGCATCGGCACGGTGGCCGGCCCGCATCCCTACCCGGCGATGGTGCGCGATTTCCAGTCGATCATCGGGCGCGAGGTGCGCGAACAGATGCTTGAGGCCGAGGGCCGCCTGCCCGACACATTGGTGGCGGCCATCGGTGGCGGGTCGAACGCGATGGGGCTGTTCTATCCGTTCCTCGACGACAAGCAGGTGCGCCTTGTCGGCGTCGAGGCCGGCGGCCACGGTGTCGATGACCGGATGGAGCATTGCGCCTCGCTGACGGGGGGGCGGCCGGGCGTGCTGCATGGCAACCGGACCTATCTGCTTCAGGACGATGACGGGCAGATCCTCGAGGGCCATTCGATCTCGGCCGGGCTCGATTATCCCGGCGTCGGGCCCGAACATAGCTGGCTGCACGATACCGGCCGCGCGCAGTATGTTTCGATCACCGACAAGGAGGCGCTGGCGGCGTTCCAGCTTTGTTGCGAGACGGAAGGGATCATTCCCGCGCTCGAGCCCAGCCATGCCCTTGCCCATGTCGCCAGGATCGCGCCGGACCTGCCGCGCGATCACCTTCTGGTCATGAACATGTGCGGGCGCGGGGACAAGGACATCTTTACCGTCGCCAAACATCTCGGCGTCGAGATCACCCCCGGCGGCTGAGCCGCGCCGGTTGCCTGCTCAGCGAAACCGGTCCATCAGCTTTTGCATCGGGCTGCGGGGGTCCGGCGCGGGCGGCTCTTTCGGCGCTGCCGCCGGCTTCGCGGCGTGTGCCTCGGGGGCGCGCCGCGCCGGCGCCATGCGTTGCGCGACGGCGGTCTGAAAGCGGTCTGGCTTGCCCTCGGCCAGCCATGGCGCGGCTTCGGCGATGGCGCGCATCAGCGCGTCGAGCCAGCCGGCATCGGCCCTGGCGAAATCCTGCAACACATAGGCCGCCACCCGGTCCTTGTGGCCGGGATGGCCGATGCCGAGGCGCACGCGCTGGAACTCCGCCCCGATATGCCCGGTGATCGAGCGAAGCCCGTTATGGCCCGCGTGCCCGCCGCCGCGCTTGACCCGCAGCCTGGCCGGCGCAAGGTCAAGCTCGTCATGGAAAACCGTCACCGCCTCGGGCGCGACCCTGTAGAAGCGCGCGGCCTCTCCGACCGATTTCCCCGAGAGGTTCATGAAGGTCTCGGGCTTGAGCAGGATCACCTTTTCGCCGCCGAGGCTGCCCTCGGCCGCTTGTCCCTGGAACCTGGCCCGCCACGGGCCAAAGCCATGTGCCGCGGCGATGGCGTCCACCGCCATGAAGCCGATATTGTGCCGGTTGCCGGCATATTTCGCGCCCGGATTGCCAAGCCCGACAAAGAGTTGCATTGCCTGCGCCCCCGATCTCTGGTGAGGATGGTCTAGGGGTTCGGCGGCACGAAATCAACGGCAAGGGGCAGGGTATGACGAAATACGAGATCGACGGGCTGCGCCTCGAGGTGCCCGAGGCGCTGCTCAATGACCGCATCCGTGCCAAGCTCGCCTCGGGGGGCTATGAGGCGGATGAGGCGCAGGCTGCCGCCATGCGCCTCAGGCCGCGCCAGCGGGTGCTCGAACTGGGCGCGGGCATCGGCTATGTCGCCTCGGTCTGCGCGCGGATCGCCGGCCCGGAGAATGTCACCACGGTCGAGGCCAACCCGCTGATGCTGCCGGTCATCCGCGCCAATCTCGAACGCAACGGCCTGGGCGCGGTGACGCTCGTGCATGGCGCGGTCGGCGGCATGGCGGGGGGCGCGGCGCCGCTTGCCCTTGACTGCGGGCGCAGTTTCTGGGCCGCGCGCATCGCCGACGCGGGGGCCGCGCCCGGGACGCTGGTCGAGGTGCCGCATCTGGGCCTTGGCGATCTTCTGGGCCGCACCCGCGCGGATGTGGTCATCATGGATATCGAAGGCGCGGAGGAGCTCCTGTTCGATGCGCCCTGGCCCGCGCATGTGCGCCACGTCATGATGGAGCTTCATCCGGGCCGTTACCCCGACACGGCGATCAAGCGCATCGTCGATTGCATGTCCGAATCCGGCCTCACCTACGATCCGGGGCCGTCGCGCGGGCGCATCCTGTGCTTTCGCCGGCTGCGCGGGCGCTGAGCGGGGCGTTCGCGCCGAAATCCGGTTTGCAGGCGGGGGCGGGGCTGCGGTATAAGGGGGGTCTCAGCAGCGCAAGGCAATCCGATGAAGGATCTCACCGACATTCCCGCCCTCATGGCCGAGATCGGCGCGCGCGCCCGCGTGGCCGCATCAGAGCTGGCCATCGCCACGCCAGAGGCCAGGCAGGCCGCCCTTGAGGCCGCCGCCGAGGCGGTCTGGACGCAGCGTAACGCGATTCTGACCGCCAATGCGCAGGACATGGCCGCCGGGCGCGACAAGGGGCTGACGCCTGCCATGCTCGACCGGCTGATGCTTGATGAAAAGCGGCTCTGGGCCATTGTCGAGGGGCTGCGCGCGGTGGCGGCGCAGGACGATCCCGTGGGCCAGGTCATCGCCGAATGGGACCGGCCCAATGGCCTGCATATCAAGCGGGTGCGCACGCCCCTCGGCGTGATCGGCGTTATCTACGAGAGCCGCCCGAACGTCACCGCCGACGCGGGCGCGCTCTGCCTCAAGGCGGGCAACGCGGTGATCCTGCGCGGCGGATCGGAGAGCTTTCATTCCTCGGGCGCGATTCATGCCTGCCTTGTCGAGGGGCTGAAATCCGCCGGTCTGCCAGAGGACGCCATCCAGCGCGTGCCGGTCACCGACCGCGCGGCGGTGCAGCTCATGCTCACCATGACCGACCATATCGACGTGATCGTGCCGCGCGGCGGCAAGGGCCTTGTCGGGCTGGTGCAGCGCGAGGCGCGCGTGCCGGTCTTTGCCCATCTCGAAGGCATCGTGCATATCTATCTCGACGCCGAGGCCGACCCGGAAAAGGCGCTCAAGGTGGTGCTCAATTCCAAGACCCGCCGCACCGGGATTTGCGGCGCCGCCGAATGTCTGCTCATCCACCGCGAGATTGCCGATACCATCGGGCAGGGGGTGATCCGTGCGCTGATCGACGCGGGCGTCGAGGTGCGCGGCGATGCCGCGCTGCAATCCATTCCCGGCGTGACGCCCGCCAGCGAAGAGGACTGGGGGCGCGAATATCTCGACAGCATCATCGCGGCAAAGGTGGTCGATGACATCGACGCCGCCATCGCCCATATCCGGCGCTATGGCTCGAATCACACCGATTGCATCGTGACCGAGGACGACGCGGCGGTGGCGCGCTTCTTTGCCCGGCTCGACAGCGCCATCCTGATGCACAACGCCTCGACGCAATTCGCCGACGGGGGAGAGTTCGGCATGGGCGCCGAGATCGGCATCGCCACCGGCAAGATGCACGCGCGCGGGCCGGTGGGGGCCGAGCAACTCACCAGCTTCAAGTACCTGGTGACGGGCGACGGCGCGGTGCGGGAGTGACCGCCATCAGCACCCCTGCGGCCCCTTGCCCGAATCCCGGCGGCCGAGGCCGCGTCCGCGACAGGGGTCAGATCACGCCGATTTCCGCCAGCGCGGCAGACAGGGCCGGGGGCAGGCTTTGCTCATGCGCCCGCGCGCGGCCAAGATCGGGCGGCGCGTCGCGCGCCTCGAGATAGCGCCAGCCCTGGAAGGGGCGCCTTTGTGCCGTGGAGGTGCGGATCAGGTCCGGCTCGAGCACGATGGCGCAGCGGCGGATGCCGTCGTCGCCCGTGACCTCGTCCAGCCGCGCGATGCGCTGGCGGCATTGCACAAGGCCCTGGATCACCCAGTAGATCGACCCGCCGCCGCCGAGCAGCTCTGTCGCGCGTCGCGGTCGCATCCGCGTGACATGGCGCGGCAGCCCGTCGGGGCCTTGCGCGCGAGGATCGCGATGCCACGCCTCGAGGTCTTCCACGCAAGTGGTGCCGACGCTCAGTTTGATGAGATGCAAGGCCAAGATACGATTCTCCCGATGAGCAGATAGGGTAGTGGAAATGACGCGGGCTTCAAGCTATTGTGGATGTCTGGCCTGCCACCCCCGCCCGAGGATCCGCCGATGACCCGCTTTGCCGCCCCGATCGCCGAACAGATCTGGAACATGAAATACCGCCTCAAGGCGGCCGACGGCACGCCCGTGGATGCCAGTGTCGAGGATACCTGGCGGCGCATCGCGCGGGCGCTGGCCGAGGTAGAGGCGGAGCCCGCGCAATGGGAAGAGCGGTTTTACGAGGCGCTGGAGGATTTCAGATTCCTGCCCGCGGGCCGGATCACCGCCGGGGCGGGCACGGGCCGCAAGGTCACGCTCTTCAACTGTTTCGTCATGGGCACGATCCCCGATGACATGGGCGGCATTTTCGACCACCTGCGCGAGGCGGCGCTGACCATGCAGCAGGGCGGCGGGATCGGCTATGATTTCTCGACCATCCGGCCCAGGGGGGCCGCGGTGCGCGGCGTCTCGGCGGATGCAAGCGGGCCGCTCTCGTTCATGGATGTGTGGGACGCGATGTGCCGCACGATCATGAGCGCGGGCTCGCGCCGGGGCGCGATGATGGCCACGATGCGCTGCGACCACCCCGATATCGAGTCCTTCATCGCCGCCAAGTCGGACCCCGCGCGCCTGCGGAATTTCAACCTCTCGGTGCTGGTGAGCGATGCCTTCATGGCGGCGCTTCAGGCGGATGGTGCCTGGGACTTGCAGTTCGATGGAAAGGTTTACCACACCGTGCAGGCGCGCGACCTGTGGAACCGGATCATGCAGGCCACCTATGATTATGCCGAGCCCGGGGTGATCTTCATCGACCGGATCAATCAGGCCAACAATCTGAGTTATATAGAAAATATTTCGGCCACCAACCCTTGCGGCGAACAGCCGCTGCCGCCTTACGGCGCCTGCCTGCTGGGTTCGATCAACCTTGCCAAGCTGGTGATCGACCCGTTCGGGCCGCGCGCGCGGCTTGATGCGGCGGCGCTCAAGGATCTGGTGCGCGTGGCGGTGCGGATGATGGATAACGTGGTGGATGTCAGCCGCTTTCCCCTGCCGCAGCAGGCCGGGGAGGCGCGCGCGAAGCGGCGGATCGGGCTTGGCGTCACCGGGCTTGCCGATGCGCTGGCGATGGTGGGGCTGCGCTATGGCGCAGACAAGGCGG
Organism: Roseovarius sp. UBA6167; assembly: GCA_002428225.1. GTDB lineage: Bacteria > Pseudomonadota > Alphaproteobacteria > Rhodobacterales > Rhodobacteraceae > Roseovarius. Next base: position 5,346 of record DIUD01000040.1, read on the forward strand.
TGCGCCAGACCGAAATCTGGATGCACAAGATCGCCGTCGCGGCCTATCTCGCCTCGGTCGATCTGGCGCGCGAAAAGGGGGCATTTCCGCTGTTCGACGCGGAAAAATACCTTGCTTCGGGCACGATGCAGACCATGGACGAGACGGTGCGCGAGGCGGTGGCGCGCCACGGTATCCGCAACGCGCTTTTGACGAGCGTCGCGCCGACCGGCACGATCAGCCTCTATGCGGGCAATGTCAGCAGCGGGATCGAGCCGGTCTTTGCCCATGCCTATACCCGCAAGGTGCTGCAAAAGGACGGATCGCGCACCGAGGAGGAGGTGGTCGATTACGCCGTGGCCATGTGGCGCGGGATGATGGGCGATGCGCCCTTGCCCGACTGGTTCGTCACCGCGCAGGATCTGACGCCCGAGGATCACCTGCGGATGCAGGCGGCGGCGCAGAAATGGGTGGACAGCAGCATCTCGAAAACCATCAACTGCCCGCCCGACATAAGTTTCGAGGCATTTCGCGATGTCTATCTGCAAGCCTACGAATCGGGCTGCAAGGGCTGCACCACCTATCGCCCGAACGATGTGACGGGCAGCGTTCTCAGCGTTTCGGAGACCGCGGAAAAGCAGCCCGGACAGGTGGGCGACATGCCGTCGCAGGGCGGCGAAGTGATCTACATGGCCGACCCGCTCGACCGCCCCGCCGAGCTTGAAGGCGCCACCTACAAGCTGAAATGGCCCGACAGCAACCACGCGATCTATGTCACCGTCAACGACATCGTGCTGAACGGGCACCGGCGGCCCTTCGAGGTGTTCATCAACTCCAAGAACATGGAGCATTTTGCCTGGACCGTGGCGCTGACGCGGATGATCTCGGCGGTGTTCCGGCGCGGCGGCGATGTCAGCTTCGTGGTCGAAGAGCTGAAGGCGGTCTTCGATCCGCGCGGCGGCGCCTGGATGCAGGGGCGCTATGTGCCCTCGATCCTCGCGGCCATCGGCGGGGTGATCGAGCGGCACATGATCGCCACCGGCTTCCTGGCAGG
>DIUD01000037.1 GCA_002428225.1 Roseovarius sp. UBA6167
TCTCCAGACGGCTCTTGCTCAGGTCAATCCCGGGGCGCAGTATTTCCGCGAGGGCGGCAATGGCTCGGTTCGGCATCGGACGTTTCCTTGGTCGGAGTCGTCCAGTTGACTCCATCCAGCCGCCCTCAGCCAGCCCTGTGTCGTGTAGTGTGATCCTGCGCGCTTGAGTTTCATGGTGAGCGATCCCCTTGGACGGGTCTTGCCGGACAGGAAAATCCGCATCGGGGGACAAGGCTCCAGGACATGCCCCCCCATCCGGAATCGATCCAGGCTTCATGCGCAAGCCCCGATGCTCGAACCCTCAGCTCCAAACGCGGTTCCCCTGGCCTTGGCCGAGGGCCTGCTTCTCGTATTCCCGTAGGAACGTGGGCAGTTTCAGTGTCTTCAGGTGATGGGCGCGCGAAACCGTTTCTTTACCGCCATGTGCGAGTGTCCGGTCAAGACCAGTGACGAGGTGTCCGATGCGCCGGCTTTTTCCCTTGATTTTCGGGCTGCTCATGGCGGCTACGGCGGCGCTGGCCGGGTCCATGCCCGGCGCCCTGACCGGCCTGCGGCCCGCGCGCGCGCCGCTCTTTGACACAGACAGCGCAGGTGCACACGCCAGTTCGGCCAGCCTCTTTGTCGGCGCTGCCGATGGCGGGCTTTTTGCGGCCCTGCCCGAGCGGTTCGCGGCCCCTGTGCGCCAGGGCGGGACCGCTACCGCGCGCCTGCGCGACCTCATCGCGCGGGCCGAGGCCGGGCAAGCCGGCTATGACGCCGTGCAGCATGGCGCGCGTATCAGGCCGCCGAAACCGCCGACCGCCATGACGTTGCAGGAGATTTACGACTGGATCGACGCCACGCCCGGTCAGCCCCATGCGATCGGTCGCTATCAGTTCATTCCGCCCACCCTGCGGCACTCCGCACGGCGCCTCGGCCTTTCGGCCACGGCGCGCTTTGGTCCCGGGATGCAGGATCGGCTTGCCGACCTGCTGCTCGGGGATGCCGGACTTGCCCGTGTGCAGAGCGGAGAGATGAGCGCCGAGAGATTCATGCACAACCTCACCCGGATCTGGGCCGGGCTGCCCACCGCGTCGGGGCGCAGTTATTATCACGGCGTGGCCGGGAACAAGGCCGTGCTGAGCTATGATGCCTATGCAAGACAGGTGCGCGCCATCCTCGATGGGTAGCGTGCCGGCGGCGGCTGGCGCGTCTCGATCTTCAAGGCCCAAGACCTCTGCATGACGCGCGGGATCCGTGATGCACATGGCCCCGCGCGATCGCTCGCACGGGGCCAATCCGTTCGGCAGGGCCTTGACCCCATCCGGTTTACCAGTCCTCGCGGACCACCACGCGGGTCTTGACCGGCAGTTTCATCGCGGCAAGGCGCAGCGCCTCGACGGCCACCGCCTCGCCCACGCCGTCGATCTCGAACATGACGCGGCCGGGCTTGACCTTGCAGACCCAGCGATCCACCGAGCCCTTGCCCTTGCCCATGCGGACCTCGATCGGCTTGGCCGAGACCGGCACATCCGGGAAGATGCGGATCCAGACGCGGCCCTGGCGCTTCATGTGGCGGGTCATGGCGCGGCGTGCGGCCTCGATCTGGCGCGCGGTGACGCGCTCCGGCTCGGTCGCCTTGAGACCGTAGGTGCCGAAATTCAGGTCCGAACCGCCCTTGGCCTCGCCCTTGATGCGGCCCTTGAACTGCTTGCGGAATTTCGTTCGCTTTGGTTGAAGCATTTTTCAGTCCTCCTCAGCGACGGCCGCCGGCGCCACGCGGGGCCGGGCCATCCTGGAGTTCCTGAGCCTTGCGATCGCGCGCACCGGGATCGTGCTCGAGGATCTCGCCCTTGAAAATCCACACCTTGACGCCAATGATCCCGTAGGGGGTCGTGGCTTCGGCCAGGGCGTAGTCGATATCGGCGCGCAGCGTGTGCAGCGGAACCCGGCCCTCACGATACCACTCGGTGCGGGCGATTTCGGCGCCGCCGAGGCGGCCCGACACGTTCACCCGGATACCGAGCGAGCCCATGCGCATGGCGTTCTGCACCGCGCGTTTCATGGCACGGCGGAACGACACCCGGCGCTCGAGCTGCTGCGCGATGCTCTCGGCCACCAGCGCGGCGTCAAGCTCGGGCTTGCGCACCTCGACGATGTTGAGATGCAATTCGCTCGCGGTCATCGCGGCGAGTTTCTTGCGCAGGGTCTCGATATCGGCGCCTTTCTTGCCGATGATCACGCCGGGGCGCGCGGTATGGATCGTGACGCGGCACTTCTTGTGCGGGCGCTCGATGATCACACGGCTCACGCCGGCCTGCTTGCACTCTTTCTTGATGAAATCGCGCATGGCCAGATCCTCGAGCAGAAGGTTGCCGTAGTCCTTGGTGTCGGCGAACCAGCGGCTGTCCCAGGTGCGGTTGACCTGAAGGCGCATGCCGATCGGATTGACTTTGTTACCCATCAGGCTTGCTCCTCGATTTCACGCACCTTGATCGTCAGTTCCGAGAACGGCTTGCGCAGTGCGCCGAACCGGCCGCGCGCGCGCGGGCGACCGCGCTTGAGCACCAGGTTCTTGCCCACCCAGGCCTCGGCGACGATCAGCTCGTCCACGTCAAGCCCGTGGTTGTTCTCGGCATTGGCGATCGCCGATTGCAGACACTTCTTGACGTCCTGCGCGATCCGCTTGTTGGAAAAGGTCAGGTCGGTCAGCGCGCGGTCCACCTTCTTGCCCCGGATCATCGCCGCGACGAGATTGAGTTTCTGCGGGCTGGTGCGCAACATGCGCAGCTTGGCCATCGCCTCGTTTTCCGCCACGCGGCGGGGATTCTTCTCCTTGCCCATGGCTTATTTCCTCTTCGCTTTCTTGTCGGCCGCGTGCCCGTAATAGGTGCGGGTGGGGGAGTATTCCCCGAATTTCTGGCCGATCATGTCCTCGGAGACGTTCACCGGCACATGCTTGCGCCCGTTATAGACCCCAAAGGTGAGGCCCACGAATTGTGGCAGGATGGTCGAGCGCCGCGACCAGATCTTGATGACTTCGTTACGCCCCGATTCGCGCACTGCCTCAGCCTTTTTCAGGACATAGGCATCGACGAAGGGGCCTTTCCATACAGAACGTGCCATGTGTTAACGGCCCTTCTTCTTGGCGTGACGCGAGCGCACGATGAGCTTTTGCGACGCCTTGTTCGTGTTGCGCGTGCGTGCGCCCTTGGTGGGTTTGCCCCATGGCGTGACCGGGTGACGGCCGCCCGAGGTGCGGCCCTCGCCACCGCCATGCGGGTGGTCGATCGGGTTCATCACCACGCCGCGGACGGATGGGCGGATGCCCTTGTGGCGCATCCGGCCGGCCTTGCCGTAGTTCTGGTTGCTGTTGTCGGGGTTGCTGACCGCGCCAACCGTGGCCATGCATTCCTGCCGCACGAGGCGCAATTCACCCGAAGAAAGCCTGATCTGCGCATAGCCGCCATCGCGGCCGACGAATTGCGCATAGGTGCCAGCCGCGCGCGCGATCTGCCCGCCCTTGCCGGGTTTCAATTCAATATTGTGGACGATCGTGCCGATCGGCATTCCCGAGAACGGCATCGCGTTGCCCGGCTTGATGTCGGCCCTGGCCGAGGCCACGACCGTGTCGCCGACGGCAAGGCGCTGCGGCGCGAGGATATAGGCCTGCTCGCCGTCCTCGTAGCGGATCAGCGCGATAAAGGCGGTGCGGTTGGGATCGTATTCGATTCGCTCGACGGTGGCCGGGATGTCGGATTTGGTGCGTTTGAAATCAACGATCCGATAGAGGCGTTTCGCCCCGCCGCCCTTGCGGCGCATCGTGATTCGTCCGGTGTTGTTGCGGCCACCGTTCCTGGTCAGCCCCTCGGTGAGAGACTTGACCGGACGGCCTTTCCACAGCTCCGAACGGTCGATCAGCACCAGCCCGCGCTGGCCCGGCGTCGTCGGCTTGTACGACTTGAGTGCCATGCTTTCTGTCTTCCGTTAGCTAGCGGCGGGTTGCCCCGCCTGTATGTCGGATGGGCGGACCCACCTTTGGTTAAAGGGCCCCGAAGGTCCCCGGCTCGGTTTGCTCTTGCGAACAACAGCGAAGCCCCGGACGAATCCGGGGCCTTGCGGATGGGGTCTGTTAGGGGAGCGCGCCCCCGGCGTCAAGGGTATTGCCCGGTTTTCGGCCCGATCGCGCCTATTCCTCCCCTTCCACCTTGCCGCGCAGCGCCTTCACGTCGCCGCGCACCTTCTTGGCCTTGAGGCGGCGTTTCTTCGCGCCAAGCGTGGGGCGGGTCGGGATGCGTCGTTTCGGGGCGACCAACGCCTGCCGGATCAACTCGGCCAGCCGGTCACGCACGATCTCGCGGTTGCGCACCTGGCTGCGGGTTTCGTCGCACTGCAGCACGATCGCGCCCTCGCCGGTCCAGCGCCGCCCCGCCAGCCGCTTGAGCCGTGTCTTGACCGGGGCCGGCAGGTTGGGCGAGCGTGCGGCCTCGAATCGCAACTCCACAGCACTTGCCACCTTGTTGACGTTCTGCCCGCCGGGGCCGGAGGCGCGGATGAACTGTTCGGACAGCTCCCAGTCCTCGATGGCGATTTCGTCGGTGATCTTCAGCATCGTCCCAGCCGGTTCAGTCCCTGCCCGATTGAAAAGGCCGCCCCTCGCGGAGCGGCCTTCCTGAAGTCGCGGAGGCGGGCCGGTCAGGCGCACCAATCCGGCTGGGGTCATTGCGCCCCGAGGCTGCTCTAGGCGCGCGCCCCCCGAACTGTTCCGACCTCACGCTCCAATCCCTTCAAAGACACTGGACCACCTCCTTTCGCTTGGTTGACGTTAGCTTGATTGTGCCACGGATGGCGCGGATTTCAAAACGAAATCTCTTATCCGGCCTGAAGCACTCCGACACATTGTTGTGGCAGGTCCGTCATGGTCAATTCGCGCTTGGGCTGCGGCTTGGGCGCATCGGGATCGGGCGGCGGCGGGTTAAGGATGTTGCGCACCCACTGATCGGCCTCGGCGCAGCCGTCGCCCGGCGGCGGGCTCTCCTGCGCCTGGCAACCTGTTGTTCCATATGGACAATTCATCCTGACATGGAAATGGTAGTGATGCCCCCACCACGGCCGCACCTTGCGCAGCCAGGCCCGGTCGCCGGTCTCGTCGCGGCACATCTGCGCCTTTGCTCCCGCGAAAATAAAGATCCGCGCCGTGCGCGGATCGCTGGCCGCGGCCTTGACGATCTCGTGATGGGCACGGGTCCACCGGCTGTTGGTATGGGCGCCATTCGCGCGCTGCATCGACACCGAAGAGATGTTTTCCCGCGCCGTGCGGCTCAGGCCCAGATCGGCGGCGGGGCGCAGCCAGATGTCGATATCAAGCCCCATCTGATGGCTCGCGTGCCCCGAGACCATCGGCCCGCCGCGCGGCTGGCTGATATCGCCCACATACAGCCCCTTCCAGCCCGGTTGCGTGGCGGCGAAACGCGACAGATCCTGCACGAAATCAATCGCCTCGGGATGGCCCCAGTTGCGGTTTCGGCTCAGCCGCATCGCCTGCCAGGTGGGCCCCGTCTCGGGCAGGGTCGCCCCCCCGGCCAGACAGCCGCGCGCATAGCCGCCGAAGGGCGCGGGCACCTGCGCCGAGCCTTGCGGAGCCGCGCCGAACAGCTGTTTCGCGGGCACACCGCGCATCGCGGCGGGGATGTTCTGCGACGACACGACCGCCGCCGCCGCGGGCGTGGTCTCTTTCGTCTCCATGCAGCCCGCGAGCGCGAGCACCAGGGCACTGATTAGCGTGACACGCCCCATGGTCCGCGATCTCCCTCTGGCTTGACGTAGCGTAGCAGGAAAAGCCCGATCAGGAAAAGCCCGATGACCGGGGAAATGCCGATCCGGGCGCTTTCCGTCATGGCCGTGACCACGCCGATGGATGCGGGTGCGAGAAACGACGTTGCCCGCCCGGAAAGACCATAAAGCCCGAAGTTTTCCGTGGGATGGGCCGGGTCCGTGTGGCGCACCATCAGCGTCCGGCTGGCCGCCTGAAGCGTGCCGCCAAGCCCGCCGATCAGCACGCCACAGCCGAAAAAGATGATGTCGGGCAGGTTTGATCCCTCCGACAGCGGCAGCCCGAAAATCTGTGTGCGGTCCATGCCCACCACCGTCACGCAGACCGCGATCAGCCCCCAGATCGCCACGGTAATGACCGGCTTGGGGCCGAACCGCGCGTCCAGCCTGCCGCCTGCCCAACTGAACAGCGCCGCAGAAATCGCCCCGATGATGCCGAAGATGCCCACCGAGGTGATGGACCATTTCAGCACCAGCACCGCGTAGGTGCCGCCAAAGCCGTAAAGTCCGTTGAGCGCATCGCGGTAGAACATCGACGACCCGAGATAGGCGCTGAGGCTGAGCCGGTGGCGCAACCCCTTGACCGTGCGCCATAGCGAGCCGAGCGCCTCCGAGACCCGCGCGCCGCGCGTGGCCGGGCCGCTTTCGCGCACCCAGAGGAAATAGGGGATCATGAACACCGCATACCACAGCGCCGCGAAAGGCCCGACAAGGCGCGTGCCCTCGCGCGCGCCCGCGTCCAGCCCGAACAGCGGATCAAGCCCGATCAGCGTCTTGCCCGAGGGCTGTTCGACAAAGAGCAGCAGCATCAAAAACAGCGACAGCACGCCACCCGCATAGCCGAAGGCAAAGCCCGAGCCGGAGATCGCGCCCACCTCCTCGTCGGTGCCGAGCGAGGGCAGTTGCGCGTTGATGAAGATAAGCGCGTATTCCGCCCCGATGAAGCCGAGCGCAAAGGCCGCAAGCCCCCACCACAGGTTCGAGCCATCGGGCAGCATCCCCCAGATCGCCGCCGCGCCCACCACATACATGACGGAAAACACCGCGATCCACGGCCTGCGCCGCCCGGTCCGGTCCGCAAACGCCCCCATGACCGGCGCGCCAAAGCCGATGATCAGCCCCGAGATGGTCAGCGCCTGCGACCACATGGTTTGCGCCCGCGCCGCCGCCGCTTCGGGCGCGAGGCCGGAATTGAGGAAATACTCCGAGGCGACCGAGGCAAAGTAAGGCCCGAAGATGAAGGTGACGAGCAGGGTATGATAGGGCTGGCTTGCCCAGTCGAAGAAATACCAGCCCCAGATGCGCTTGCGCTGCGAGATTTCCGCCATGACTGCCCCCGTTTCGAGCGCGATAAGACAGGTTCGCCCCCGCGCTAGCAAGCTATTCCTGCATCGGCGGCCAGGGGCGCGTTTCCTCGGCGGCGATCCAGGCGCGCACCCAGTCGGGCAGCGGGGAGGGGGTCTGTTCGTGCCCGAAAGCGGCCATCACCTCGGCCGTCGGCACGATGCCGCTTTGCCCTGTGACCGCAACGCGATAAAGGCAATGGCTGGTGCAGTCGCCCTGCGTGTTCCACATCGACTGTTCGAGATAGAAAAAGCGCGCATCCCGGCCGATGATGCGCGAACGCATTTCGAGGCGATCGAATACCCGCACCCGGCGGCGATAGCGCACGCTCACCCCGGCGGCAGTCACGCCCCAGCCGTTGTGTTCGATCAGGCCAAGGAGACCGACGCGCCTGAACATCGGGATCCGCCCCAGGTCATATAGCGTGAGTGTGCGCCCGTTATTGAGCTCGCGCCAAAGGTCGATATCCCAGGGCAGGCAATAATGGTGCGAGACATGCGTCCCCGTCAGCGGCAGGGGCGGGGATTTGCGGTGCAGGCCAATCTGCCATATCATGCGAGCGAATGGGTACATGGAGGGTCTCCGCGACGTTTCCGCCCTCCTCTGTCAGCCCGCGCCCGCCCCGTCAACCGCATCCGCGCGTCAGGCTTGCGCTTCGTTGCGCGCCCGCTTAGGTCTGTTGCCGACCCGCACCAAAGGACACGCGCCCCATGCAATCGCTTTTCCAGATCCTGATGCTGATCCTCGATGTGGTATGGTTCTTCATCATCGCGCATGTGATCATGTCGTGGCTGATCAATTTCCAGGTTCTCAACACCCGTCAGCAATTCGTGGCGCAGATCTGGTATGGGCTGAACCGGCTACTGGAACCGATCTATGCCCCGGTGCGCCGCATCCTGCCGCCCATGTCCGGCATCGACCTTGCGCCGCTTGCCGTGTTGATCGGGGTCTATGCGCTGCGCATCGTGCTGATGAACAACGCGGCCATGTTTTACTGATCGCCCCTGCGGCATCTCTGCGAATGACAGGCCGGCAAGCGTATGTTACCGGAACCATGATTTTGGATTCTGAGAAAGTATCGCGCGGATGAAGGTTGAAAACACGGCATTGGCGGGCGTGGTGTTGATCACGCCACCGCGTTTCGGCGATCATCGCGGCTTCTTTTCCGAAAGCTACAGTCGCGCAAAGCTGCTGCAGGCGGGAATCGGGGTAGAGTTCGTCCAGGACAATCACTCGCTCTCGCGCGAAAGGGGCACGGTGCGCGGCCTGCATTTCCAGGCCCCGCCGCACGCCCAGGACAAGCTGGTGCGCTGCGGGCGCGGCGCGCTGTTCGACGTGGCGGTGGATATCCGCAAGGGCAGCCCGACCTGGGGGCAGTGGGTGGGCTATGAGCTGAGCTTCGAGAACGGGCGGCAATTGCTCGTGCCGGCGGGATTTGCGCATGGGTTCATGACGCTCGAACCGGATACCGAGATCATCTACAAATGCTCGGATTATTACGCCCCCGAGACCGAGGGCGCGCTGTTGTGGTCGGACCCCGATATCGGCATCGGCTGGCCGCTTGATGCGATCACGCCGGTGATCTCGGACAAGGACGCCGCCGCCCCCGGCATGGCGGATTTCGACAGCCCGTTCACATGGCAGGGATGAGATCATGAAACTGCTTGTCACCGGCGGGGCGGGGTTCATCGGATCGGCGGTCGTGCGCAAGGCGATTGCGCAGGGGCACGCGGTGGTCAATCTCGACGCGCTGACCTATGCCGCCTGCCTCGAGAATGTCGCGCCGGTCGCGGACGATCCGAATTACGCCTTCGAGCAGGCCGATATCCGCGATCGCGCCGCGCTTGACCGGGTGTTTGCCGTGCATGAGCCGGACGCGGTGATGCATCTGGCCGCCGAGAGCCATGTTGACCGCTCGATCGACGGGCCGGCCACCTTTGTCGAGACCAACCTTGTCGGGACGTTCAACATGCTGGAAGCGGCCCGCGCCCACTGGACCCGCAAGGGCAGGCCCGGGGCTTTTCGCTTTCACCACATCTCGACCGACGAGGTCTATGGCTCGCTGCCCGACGATCCCGCGATCCGCTTTACCGAGGACACGCCCTATGATCCGCGCTCGCCCTATTCGGCGTCCAAGGCGGGCTCGGACCACCTTGTGCGCGCCTGGCACGAGACCTACGGCCTGCCGGTGGTGCTGACCAATTGTTCCAACAACTACGGTCCCTATCATTTTCCCGAAAAGCTGATCCCGGTGGTGATCCTCAATGCGCTCGCGGGCAAGCCGCTGCCGATCTATGGCGACGGCTCCAACGTGCGCGACTGGCTTTATGTCGAGGATCACGCCGAGGCGCTGCTGCTGGTGGTGCGCAAGGGCGCGGTGGGGCGCAGCTACAATATCGGCGGCGGCAACGAGCGCAGCAACCTGGACCTGGTAAAGGCGCTCTGCGCCATTCTCGACCGGATGCGACCAAGGGCGCGGGGGTCTTATGCCGATCAGATCACCTTTGTCGCCGACCGCCCCGGCCATGATGCGCGTTACGCGATCGACGCGGCACGGATCGAGGCAGAACTTGGCTGGCGGCCGTCGGTGACGATCGAGGAGGGGCTTGAACGCACCGTCGCGTGGTATCTCGACAACGAAAGCTGGTGGCGCGCGCTGCAATCGCGCGACGGCGTGGGCAGGCGTCTTGGCACCGGCTAGGGCACGGATCGAAAGGGGAAGGCCATGAAAATCCTCGTCTTTGGCAAGACAGGCCAGGTGGCCACCGAGTTGCAGGCGCAGGCCGAGGTTGTCGCGCTGGGGCGCGATGCGGCGGATCTGTCCCGGCCATCGTCCTGCGCCGAGGCGATCCGCGCGCATCGCCCCGACGCGGTGATAAATGCCGCCGCCTGGACGGCGGTGGATCGCGCCGAGGAGGAAGAGGCACTGGCCACCGTAATCAACGGCGAGGCCCCCGGCGCGATGGCGCGGGCCTGTGCCGCGCTGGATATTCCCCTTGTCCACATCTCGACCGATTATGTATTTTCTGGCGCGGGCGAGCGACCCTGGCGGCCCACCGATCCGGTCGGTCCCATCGGCGCCTATGGCCGCTCGAAACTGGCGGGCGAACGGGCGGTGGCCGCGGCCGGCGGCCAGTGGGCGGTGCTGCGCACGAGCTGGGTGTTCTCTGCGCATGGCAACAATTTCCTCAAGACCATGCTGCGCCTGTCGCAGTCGCGCGACGCGCTTGACATCGTGGCGGATCAGATCGGCGGGCCGACCCCGGCAGATGCCATCGCCGCCGCCTGCCTGGACATGGCGCGGGCAATGGTCGCGGATGGGGACAAGGGCGGCATGTATCACTTTTCCGGCGCACCCGACACCAGCTGGAAAGGCTTTGCCGAAGAGATTTTCGCGCGCGCGGGCCGCGCTGCGTCGGTCGCGGGCATCCCGACGAGCGCCTATCCGACCCCGGCGCGGCGACCGCTGAATTCGCGCATGGATTGCACCGCGCTGGCGCGCGACTTCGGCATCGCGCGCCCCGACTGGCGCGCCGGGCTGGAGCGCGCGCTGGCCGCCCTCGGCGCATGATCCGGCGGGGACGCCTGGAAATCACGACGGTCAAGGGCGTCGTTCCCGCTGGTCGCGCGGGCGCGCGCCGGTCGGCCTGAACGCCCAAACGCACCGCCCATGTAGAGGGCGTCGCGCAATGGCTTGCGTCCGCCTGTGATGAATGACTGTCCCTGCCACTGGCCGGATTGTCGGGTGACGGGGGCGAGGCCGGTCAGGGGGAATGTCCCGATCGATGTTGAAACTCGTCTGAGCGGCGCTGCGTCATTGAAGGTTATGCGGCATCCTTGACCTGGTCAAGCTGGCGGTTCTGTCGATGGACGATGAGGGCCTGCTTGAGAATTGGTAGCTGCTTGTAGGCCTTGAGACGCCGGAAGCCCTTCTTGGCTTCGAACATCCCTGCGGCGGTCCATCGCGAGGCCATCCTGGCATCCCGCCATCGTTTCACGTTCCGGCAGACCTGTCGGATGACGCTGTTCATGGACTCGATGATATTGGTGCTGGCCAGTGAGCGCCGGAGTTCAAGCGGCAGCCCAAGCCTGACCACGGTGAGGATTTCATCGAGACCGTCTGCAGACGAGCGCCTTATATGAATTATGGGCAACAAATGCATTATCCGGGTTAACATCTCCAACACTAATCTGGATCAGTCCCGCAGCGAAGAGAACCGGGTAGGGTTTTGGGTGACGGCATTACATTCAGTCGTCGGACGTTTGGTGCGAGTGTCGGCAAGGTTTCCTGTCGGGGGATATCCGGTCTCCAGCCCGGCCCGGCAGGAAAACTTGTCAATTCGTCCAGACACTTGAAAGGATCCACTCGATGGACTCGAAAACACCTGCGCCCAACACCGCCGAGAAGATGAAGAGCGTCAAGGCGGCCTGCGACAAGGCTGCCGCCGGCCCCAAGAAGGACGCGGCGATGAAGCATTTCCAAGCCGCCGAGAAGGCGCAATCGGCGAAGAATGACAGCGACTGCAACCGCGAACTCGACGCGGCCACGCACGCGCTGGCATAAGCTGCGGCGAGACTGAAGCGATGCCGCTCCGGCAAGACCTGCCGGGGCGGCGCGTCAACGCAGGAGCGGCCCGTCCTGGTCGAGGTAGGCCGTGTCAAACCCGGCCATCTCACGAAGGCGGTCAATATCGTTGAAGATCACATGCCTCTTCCGGAACGTAACAAGGCCGTCATCGCGCAGATGACGCAGCACGCGGTTCACATGTACCGCGCTCAGCCCGAGCGCGTCGGCCAGGTGATACTGCGTCAGCGGACAGGCATAGCCGGTCTTGTCCCCAAGACCCACAAGCATCAGCCGCGCCCCGAGCTCGAGCAGGAAATGCGCCATGCGTTCCTCGGCCGAGCGACGCCCCAGATTGACCAGATGCTCCACCACCATCGCCTCGTCCCGCGAGGCCGCCCAGAGAACTGCGGTGGCAAGACGCGGCGCATGCGCGAAGGCATCGAAGATATCCGAGGCGAGCACCTCGGAGGCCTCGATGCGCGTCGCCGCCTCGATGCTGTGATCGGCGGTGCGGAACAGGATGCTGCGCAGGCCGAGAAAATCGCCCGGAACCTGGAAATCCACGATCTGCCGCTCGCCATCGGGCAGCACCTTGTAGGATAGCGCCCAGCCTTCGGCCAGGATGAAGGCAGATGCGTTGGATTGCCCCTCATGGATCATCTCGTGCCCCGGCAAGAAGGTGCGGCGACGTCGGTGAAACCGCGCCAGCGTTTCAAGATCAACATCCGACAGGGCAACGAAGGCCGAGAGTTTTCGGGTCAACGGGCTGTCCAGAGGCAACATTCTCACTTCCATTGCTACGGTTTTGGGCGGGATTCCCCGACACAAATAGCCGGAAAGTGAAGTGCCGAAACTGCTTTGCATCAGTGCATGATAACAGAAGACGCCTATGATCGCACGATGTTGCGGGTTAATGAGGACCGGCGCATCGACCTCGATTTGAAAGTGAAGCTGATATGTCCCTTCCCGTTGACATTGCTGGAACCGCTGCGCTGGCCATTTGTGAATCACTGCTGCTTGCCCTCAATGATCGCAACATCCTTCCCGAACAAGAGATCGTCGGCATTCTCAAGGATGCCGCCGCCGCGCATGAAAATGCACTGTCCGGCGACGAGGATGCGCTGCACGCGGCGGTCGCCACACTGATCAACGGCATCCTTGCCGGTGGGAACTCCGTGCGGCGGCACTGACAGCAGGCATCGCGACATCGGTCCGAACCGTCTGATCAGTATGCACACGAACAAAACGATGAGAATGGCGCCAAGGAAAGCCTGCCCTGTTTCTGAGTTCTGCAAGTGTGGTGTTAACGTCTGACGGCACGCCTTGTTCCAGAAGCTCTTTCAGACAAGGTGGGCGTGGACGCGCGGGCAAAAGCCGTTCCCTGACCCAGCCAGCAAATGTGCGATCTTGGGCTTTCCCTGTGATCCGAACATACTTTGATGCCGCAAATTCCCGGAAAGGTCAGCGCAAAAATGTCAGAAACCCACCCGAAGATGGCGTCGCTTCGACCAGGTCCCACGCCATTCGGTGGATGGTTCTCCTTGATCGAGCGCGGTTCGGTCCAGACTCTTTTTCTGGGCATCATCGCGGGTGTGATGGTCGTGGCCGCGCTGGATGCGGCCAGTCTGATCGCCGTTCCCACGTTACTGGCTCTGCTCTGCGCGATCGCTCTCGCGCCAGCGGTCCGATGGCTGGAACATACAGGAGCACCCGCGTCGCTCTGTGCCGGTATTGTTGTCGGAGGTCTTCTGGTCGGGACGGCGATCACCGTGTATGCGTTCGCGCCCTCGGCAGAGGTCCTGAACACACGCGGGCCGGAGATTTTGCGCGAGGCAGAGTCGCGGGCGCGCCAGATCATATACGACCTGTCACCGTCGTCCAACGGCGGGTCGGGCGCCGAGGCCCCGGTCGAGTCGGAGAGAAGCCTGGTCACCAACCCCGGCAATCCGCCTGCGTCGGACACGAACGACGAAAAGGACCCGGGCGACGACGCCATGGATAAACTGGTGGATGGAGGTCAGCGACTTCTGGCAGACTGGGCGATCGGCGCGCCGAAGGTCGCTGCAGGTGCCCTGTTGTGGGCCATGCTGACCTTCTTTCTGCTACGTGATCGCGTGATGCTGGCCCGACGGGGCCTGTCGCTGATTTCCCAGGCATCGACGCGTCGGGCGGTAGGCCGGGCCATGCGAGATGTAAGAACGAACGTCGCGCGCTACCTTTTGGCGATCACGGTTGTAAACTTGGGCCTCGGGCTCGTCATCGCGATCGCGTTCCACCTGATCGGCATGGCGCATGCGCCTCTCTGGGGTGTCGCGGCCGCGCTCGCAAACTTCATGCCCATTGTCGGGCTTGCCATCCTGTCCGTGGTAACGCTTGCCGTCGGCATCGCATCATTCAACGATCCGGTTGTCGCTCTCATACCCTTTGCCGTGCTCGTGACGCTGAATGCCATCGAGGCCAACGTGGTGACACCCATGATCATCGGCTCGCGCATCCGGATTGCGCCGATCGCCGTTTTCGTGGCAATCGCCCTGGGGGCCTGGCTTTGGGGGGCCGCCGGGGCGTTGATCGCCACACCGGCATTGATTGTCGCGACAGCCTTCGTGCGACGGCTCAACGCCGCCGGCCGGCCCTCACTGCCCCGACGCCATCAGGAAGAGCCGGGCGGAGCAGCGGTTTTGACCGTCGGTCCGGGGCCCTGATGGGTCCATGTGTCGGTTATCGCCCGCTGTCCCGCATGAGCGTTGTGATCCGGCGCACAGCGACACGGCGGTTGACACGTTCGGCCTGCTGCGTGGGGATTTTCAGGAACCGTTCGCCATAGCCCTGCACGATCATGTTCTCGGCCGGCACATCAAAATACTCATTGAAGGCGAGCGCCACGGACTCGGCGCGCCGGTCCGACAGCAGCAGATTGTAGCCCGGCTCGCCGATTGCATCCGTGTAGCCCTCGATCAGAAACAGCTCCGTCGGATCCTCGGCGATGATGTCGCGCATCAGCATGCCCATCTGCCGCAATTGCTCGGCCTGTGAGGGCTGGATAGCGGATGAGGCGGTGGCGAAGGTGACGTTCCGGAGATTGATTTCGGGGTTCAACTGCCGCACTTCGTTGATCTCGCGCACCTGTTGCAGGCTGAAGCTGCGTCCGATGTCACGGCGGTCGGCGGCAAGCAGGGCCGCGCGCAGGCTCTCGCGGTCGCTGGCCGCCTGATAGTCGAACGTGTCGACAGATGGTTCGGGCAGGTCACGCACCACCACCGGCGCAAAGGTCTGGGTGTCGTCGAACAGCACATATTCACGCCCGTCCGTCTCGATCAGAACGCGTCTCAGGACGCGCCCGGCGGAGTCGCGGATAGTAACGATCTCGGTGCCATCGCTGCGCACGACATTTGTGCGCGTGGACCCGTCGCTGAACCGCTGGGTGCGCACATCCGAACCAGGTTGGCGCAGCAACGCATCGTCATCCTTGAGGATTCGGTAGTCATTGTCGTCATCGACCACGATGACCCGATCACCGGTATTTGCCTCGACGCGCTGGCCGTTCAACAAGACTGCGCCGACCACCACTGCACCAAGCGCGAGCAGGCCCGCCTTTTGCAGATCGCTCATCCCATTCCTTGACTTCGCTTGTGGTGCGGCAGTCTGTTGGGTGGCGGCGGCGTCCTGATTTTCGGGGCTCCATTCCTTGAACTCTTCATTGCTCGAACGGCTTGTCTGCTCGGTGACGGTCTCGGATGTCACATCGGTTGGGGTTTTGACATCTCCCTCCGTCGCGAGCGCCTCAATCGGAGCACCGCTCAGGGTTTCGATCAAACTCGCTTCTGCCTCTGCCTCTGCCGCCGCCGCCTCAGCCTCGACCTGTTCCTTTGCCGCCGCGTCCGCCTCGGCCTGAGCTGCCGCTTGCTCTGCCGCCGCAGCCTCGACTTCGGCTTTCGCCTCCGCGCTGGCCTCTGCCGCCACCGCTGCGTCGGTGCTGGCGTCTGTCTCCGCCGCGGCTTTGATCTCGCCACCGGCAGCGTTCGCGTTCGCATTGACGCTGGATTGTGCCAGCGTCTGGCCGGGCTGCAGCAAAGATATGGCGGCGAGAATTGCCGTGATCGATTTCAGGGAATAATTCGTCACGTCGGTTTCCTCTCAAAAGCGGGCCAGGATACACATTGAGGCTCTCAATCCTGCGCATCGACAGCTGCCCTCCAAGCGCGGCACCTCGCATCTCTCCAAGGCAAACGCGCGGCTTGGTGGGTTCATCGGTTCAAAATCTAGCTGAAACGAGTCGTCGCAAGGCTGATGCAGGTAAGTGCCGGAGGCCGTCGTCTCTGTGACAAGCAACGGTCGAGCGGGAAAATCTGCACGACGCCCGTAGACGTTCACAGTTCACCTCCAGACAGGACCCGTGCGAGCTGCCTATCACGGTCGTCCACTTACCTCTGGCGATGGTGATAAAATCAAGGAAAGTCACTATGAACCTTCTCAAGACCACAGTCATTTGCAGTGCGTTCGTCCTCGCAGCAGCCGGTCCGTCGACCGCTCTCGAAAAGACGCTCTCCGGTTTGGAAGTCAAATCCACCTTGAGTGCCTATGAGGAAAACAATGTCCTCAAGTTCTGGCCGACGCTGGACGAGGACCTCGCCATCGCGATCGCCTCGAAACTTACCATCGACGACACGGCTGACGCGCCGCGGATCTCGGTCGAGATCAACAACGTGGCGATCAACGGCAACCCGGTGTTGACAGACTCGGGTGAGTTCAACCAGCTTGAAGGCACCGTGACCACGTATGAAGGTAGCAACAGCCCTTCCGCAGTTGCAAAGGGATCAAGCGGTGATGCTCAGATCGGCAGCTATGCCCTGCGGATGCAGGCCGTCAGCGGAGAGCCTCAGGTGCCCCATGACTGGGTCACAGTCGCCCCGTCGCAGGACGATTTCTACAATGCGCTGATTGATGCCTACGCCACGAGGATCGTCGAACGCATCGACGAATAATCCCCGAACCAAGACGCCGGTCCGACAGATGTTGGACCGGCGTTTTCATGACTCGGGCAGGGTTGCCCATTGGCGCCAGGCCTTCGAAGCCGATGCGCCGGATCATATTGCAGAGCGATGACGACCGCAGGTTACGGGATCCGGGATCGACACTCAGGGCCCTGATGCATTAGCGAAGATGGTGCGCTTCTTTCTGGGCAAGCCAGCCAGGGACGGCGTTCGCTGATCTGGACGGAAAGCGGCACCACGCAGAGAGTGCTGAATTTCATGATGACGGATTGAACCATGACAGATGAAGGCACGCTTTGGGACATGGAAGAGCGGTTTTGGACCGAAGGTGCCGACAGCGCCCGGACGGTGACGGCCAAGGGGGCCGTCTTTGTCTTTCCCTATCCGGTGGCATCCTTCAGGGCAATCAGCTCTGGTGGGAAAGCCAGGTCGCGCAGCGCTGGCGTTCCGTTGGTAGAACGGAGCGGTGCTTTGCCCGGGAAAAGGATGTGGCCATCCTCGCCTATCACGTCTCCGCGGAACGTGACGACACGCCGATTTACGAGGCCCTTTGCACGTCGTCCCATCTCAACGACGCCGGCGGCTGGCTGCGGATCGTGCACCAGCAAACACCGTCGTCCTGACCCCGCGCCTTTTCAAGTCTCTCCCCGAATACGGAGGTTGAAGTGGCCACGAACGGCGACGGTGGTGTACCCTCAGGTCTGGAAATTCGCTTGAGGTTGGGGCCATGAGCCCCTGCCGGGGCGCGCCCCGGCAGGGGCTGCCCATTCTGGTATTCCATGGAGTTGCAAACCAACCATGGAGAAGAGCGAATGGACAGACGAAAGGATACGGCGGTTGAGGCGATCTTGGAACAGCTGATTGAGACGGGGCCCACAGACATTGCCTCGGTGTTCGCCCGGGCGTTCGAGCTGGCGATGCAGATCGAGCGCGAGCGGTTCCTGCGCGCCGGGCGTTACGAGCGAACGCCCTATTGACCATCAGCGTGATCAGACGCGATGACCCCGGCACTAACCTGCATCAGTGCAGATGCGCGTCACGGGCTCATCAGGACCGGCGTGCCAGCAGGAAGGCAGCAAGAAAGGCCGCGATGGGAAGGAGCGGACGGGTTGACCGGGTCAGCGCCACTGCAAGGGCGACATCAGCCTCGCTCCGGGATTGCGCCTCGGCAACCCGTGCCATTCGGCGATCCACAAGAGTGCCTCCGATCAGGTGCACCGCAAGAGCCAGCAACGCGACAAGGATCGCCACCGCAAGCGCCGCTACAGGAAAGCCGAACAGGCCGGTCAGCGCGGACAGACCCGATGCGAGCAGAAGCAGCAACGATACCACAACCAGAGCTGCCGTCAGGGTCGCCGCCGCCGCCCGGACCGCCGCCGCCCCGGTGCGGGCAGCAAGGACATCACGCAGCGGTGCGAGAAGCGGCAGACGGGTCACGGATCAACCCTTGCGCGCGACAAGGCCAAGCAAGAGGCCGATCCCTGCCGCAATGCCGATCGCGGTCAGCGGATGGCCAAGCACCGCGTTGGTGGCCGTTGCCTGGGCGTCACGACCGGTCTGGCCGATCTTGCGCCCGGCGGTTTCGATCCCGTCGGACATTTCTTCGGTGATGGTTGCGGTAAGGTGTGCAAGATCGGCGCGCAGGGTCTCGATTTGCTGGGCGATGTCATGCTCGGTCGGGGTTGCACTTGTGTTCAGGGGGGCGGATTTGTTCATGGGGAAATCTCCTGGCATCGGATCGGGTGCCGCGGATTATGCCGTGGCTCACTTTGGCGTTGGCCAACCTTGATGGGCTGACGCTGGCGGGTCTCACTCTTGGGTGCAGCGAAGGGAGTTTGCGTTCAGCGCAGTCCCAGAAAGCCCAGAACAAACACGATGACCACGAACAGTCCTATGAAGTAGATGATCCGGTTCATGGAGGGCATTTTCCCCTTTCGGGATCACCCTGGACCGGCAACCCTATGTACGACACTAGCAGCCAACCCGGTGTGCGATACAACATGGATCAGTATCGGGGAAACTGCCCTAGCAAAGTAAAGTATGCCTGGGGAAGGGGGCGAGTCTTTCCGAGGCTGATCCAGGTAAGTGCGGTGGTGCGGGAAACCGGCATATTTCCCACTCACCGCCGCACCTCGCGGGGGCAAAGGTCAAGGTATGGCCCCCGCAGCGATCCTTGCATCGCGCCGACACATAGCTGCGGTCACGGCCAACAAGGATCGTGTCCACCGCGGTCTTCATATTATCGTAAATTCCACGGGCGCAGGCGCCGCCGAAGAAAGCGAACGCCTTGTCATGGGCATCGAAGACCATCTCCTGTGTCTCTCGCGGACAGGCACGCACGAACAGCATCGTGGCCACCACGATATCCAAGAGCGCTGAGTTCCTCGAAAATCCTGATCCGCGTGAGCCGATCCCGCTTCGGTTTGCGCGCATTCGCGGCCGGCATCTCGTCGAGTTCGGCCTTCCAGGGCCCGATCTTCGGCTGCGGCTGGATGCTGCGCTCGCAAGTCAGTTCCGTGACCCCGGTCCGGATCACTCTCCGCACCGTGTTCCGCGACACCCGCAGTTCGTGGCAGATTTTC
>DIUD01000035.1 GCA_002428225.1 Roseovarius sp. UBA6167
GTTGCCGCCGGCATGAACCCGATGGATCTCAAGCGCGGGATCGACCTCGCGGTGTCCAAGGTTGTGGCCGCGATCAAGGCCGCTGCCCGCCCGGTGAAGGACAGCGCCGAAGTGGCGCAGGTCGGCACCATCTCGGCCAACGGTGAGGCCGAAATCGGCCGCCAGATCGCCGAAGCGATGCAGAAGGTCGGCAACGAGGGTGTGATCACCGTCGAGGAGAACAAGGGCCTTGCGACCGAGGTTGAGGTTGTCGAGGGGATGCAGTTCGACCGCGGTTACCTCAGCCCCTATTTCGTCACCAATGCCGACAAGATGGTCGCAGAGCTCGAAGACGTGCTGATCCTGCTGCATGAGAAGAAGCTCTCGTCGCTTCAGCCGATGGTGCCGCTGCTCGAGAGCGTGATCCAGTCGCAAAAGCCGCTGCTGATCATTGCCGAGGACGTGGAAGGCGAGGCGCTCGCCACGCTCGTCGTCAACAAGCTGCGCGGCGGTCTCAAGATCGCGGCCGTCAAGGCGCCGGGCTTTGGCGATCGGCGCAAGGCCATGCTTCAGGATCTCGCCATCCTGACCGGCGGTCAGGTGATCTCGGAAGATCTTGGCATGAAGCTCGAGAATGTCACCATCGACATGCTCGGTCGCGCCCGGAAGGTTTCGATCACCAAGGACGAGACCACCATCGTGGATGGCTTGGGCGACAAGGCCGAGATCGAGGCCCGCGTGGCGCAGATCCGTCAGCAGATCGAGGATACCACCTCGGACTATGACCGCGAGAAGCTCCAGGAGCGCGTGGCCAAGCTGGCCGGTGGCGTGGCGGTGATCCGCGTGGGCGGCATGACCGAAACCGAGGTGAAGGAGCGCAAGGACCGCGTCGATGACGCGCTCAACGCGACCCGCGCGGCCGTGCAGGAAGGCATCGTTGTCGGCGGCGGCGTGTCGCTGATGCAGGGGGCCAAGGCGCTTGCCGGTCTGACCGGGGCCAATTCCGACCAGAACGCCGGGATCGCCATCGTGCGCAAGGCGCTTGAAGCACCGCTGCGCCAGATCGCCGAGAATGCCGGTGTCGATGGGTCGGTCGTCGCGGGCAAGATCCGCGAAAGCGACGACCTCAAGTTCGGCTACAACGCGCAGACCGATGAATATGGCGACATGTTCAAGTTCGGCGTGATCGACCCGGCAAAGGTCGTGCGCACCGCGCTCGAGGATGCGTCCTCGATCGCCGGTCTGCTGATCACCACCGAGGCGATGATTGCCGAAAAGCCGCAGAAAGAAAACGCCGGTGGCGGCGGGATGCCCGACATGGGCGGCATGGGCGGCATGATGTAAGCCAGCCCTTGCAGGCAAACGGGAAAGGGTCGCGCCCGGCGCGGCCCTTTTTCATCGGGTGCTCGGCGTTGCTACCGGGATATTCCCGGTAAGATGAAGGAGCGCGCTCAGCTCTCTTCGGCCAAAAGCGCGGCAAGCCCGCTGCGGTAATCGGGGTGGCGCAGGATGACGCCAAGCTCCTCCTTGATGAGGCGGTTCGAGACGCGCTTTGATTCCGCATAGAAGCTGCGGGCCATGGGGGTGAGGTCGGCCTTGTCATGGGGCACGGCCTCGGGGATGGGCAGGCCCAGGAGATGCGCGGCATGGGCGATCACGTCCTCGGGCGGGGCCGGATCGTCATCACAGACGTTATAGATCGCGCCGGGCCGGGGCCGGGCGATCGAGGCCGCGAGCACCTGCGCGATGTCGTCCACATGGATGCGGCTGAACACCTGACCCGGCTTGATGATGCGGCGCGCCGTGCCTTGTCGGACCTTCTCGAACGGGCCGCGACCGGGGCCGTAGATGCCCGCCAGCCGAAAGACATGGAGGGGCAGGCCGGGGATGGATTGCCACTCGGCCTCGGCGGCGACGCGCAGCCGGCCGCGTTTCGTCGCGGGGGCGAGGGGGGTGCGCTCATCCACCCATCCGCCCCGATGATCGCCATAGACGCCGGTGGTCGAGAGATAGCCCGCCCAGTCGAGGCGCGGGGCGACGCTGGCTATTTCGGCGCGGTATCGGGCAAGCACCGGGTCGCCCGCCTCGGTGGGGCCTGCGGAGGCGAGGATATGCGTGGCGCGGGCGAGGGCAGGGGCGAGGTCATCGCCCCACAAAAGCGGCTCGATTCCCCCGGCGGCGAGGCGCGCGGCCTTGCCCTCGTCGCGCGTGGTGCCGATGATGCGCCAGCCCTGCGGCAGCAGGAGCCGCGCCAGCGCCTGCGCCGAATAGCCGTGACCCAGGGAGAGAAGCAGCCTGCCCATGTCCCTGTTGTGGTCGGGCGCGCAGCGATTGACAAGCTTTTGGGCAGATAAAACTACCATTGTCCCCCCTTGCCAAGCAGGCAAGTCAGGTATATTCGCCGGTCTCACGGTCGGAGTGTAGCTCAGCCTGGTAGAGCACTGTCTTCGGGAGGCAGGGGCCGGAGGTTCGAATCCTCTCACTCCGACCAATGCGGCCAATGTGACAAGGTCACTGAAAATAGCCCCTTGCGGGCTTTTTTTCGTCTCGAAGGCAGTTTTGCCGGGTGTGACGATCCGGGGTGGCAGAGGGGGCTGCTCGCGCCCCCTCGGCGGGGCGGTTCAGAGCAACGCCTTGACCCTGGAGGCCACCGCCCTGGCGGTGATGCCGAATTTCTCGTAGAGCACTTCGGCGGGGGCGGAGGCGCCGAAATCGTGCATTCCGACGAAATCGCCCTTGCCGC
>DIUD01000084.1 GCA_002428225.1 Roseovarius sp. UBA6167
GACCTGAGCAAGAGCCGTCTGGAGATGCTCGGCATGGTGAGCGCGCGAAGTGTGAACCTCAGTCATATCGCGTGCGAGCGCCCCGGAACGGTGCAGACGGCATCGACATGTCGGCGGCTGCAGCGGGTCTTTCAGCATGTCCGCTTGGGTGAGGATTGGGCGCTGCCGCTGCTGATCGGCCTCTTGGGGCAGCATGGGTCGCGGCTGTTCGCACTCGACCGCACGAACTGGCAGATCGGCAAGAGAGAGGTGAATTTCCTCGTGCTGGCGGTCGTCACCCGCCGGTTCCGGGTGCCTCTGCTCTGGACGGTGATCGAGAGCTGCGGTTGCTCCGACACCGCCATGCGCATGACCCTGATCAAGCGCTATCTTGCATATTTCCCCGCTACGACGATCCGCCTTCTTCTGGCCGACCGTGAATTCGCAGGCGCAGACTGGATGGAATTCTTGCGTAAAAACAATATCCCTTTGCCATCCGTATCAGAGACAACCTCCGCATCACCACCGGGGAGGGGCATGAGCTGACCCTGCGGGTCCGATTGCGCCCGGCTCGGCGAAGCCGGGTCTTTCGCGCCCGTCCCGGCAGCCGGGAGGACACCGCCCCGGGCCACGCGCCGCTTCTGACCATCGCCGCCAGGCCGCTCAGGGATGACTGGTTGATCGTGGTCACCAACGTCGAGGCGCAAATCGCCCTTCGCACCTGCCGCAAACGCTGGGCGATCGAGAGCCTCTTCGGCGATGCCAGGACCCGCGGCCTCAATATGGAGGACACGCGCCTCACCGACCCGCGCAAGCTCGGCCTGCTCATGTCGCTCACGGCATCGCCATCGCCTGGGCCGGCCGCACCGCCGAGCCGATGATCGCCCCCTGGGTGATCAAAGGGGCCATGGATGGCGCGGCCTTCGCCGCTTACGTCGAAAAGGCGCTGGTGCCGGAACCCTCACCCGGAACCGTGGTCATTCCGGACAATCTCGCCACGCACAGAACCGGCGACACAGAACCGGCGACGCGGAGAAAGCAATACGCGCGGCAGGGTGCCGGTTCTTGTTCCGTTGTTCGGGGAAACCGCCCCACTGGGGCCTTTCCCGATCCCTCCAACCCCTACAGTCCCGATCTCAACCGGGGCTTCGCCCGTTCAGGGCTGAATTGATCCTCAGGATCAATTCCAAGACGCCCTTCACCCCGATCGAAATGGCATTCTCCAAACTCAAAGCACACCTGCGCCGGATCGGAGCGCGCACCTTCACCGACATGTTCAACGCAATCGCCAAGATCTGCGACCTCTGCTCACCCGACGAGTGCTGGAATTACTTCAAGGCTGCCGGGTATGTCGCAGGCTAACGGCGGGACGCTTTAGAATATAGTGCGAAAGCCCGTGCATTGCGAGTCCGGCGATTCCCCAGCCAAGCGTTGTCCAAGCCGCATTGGTCAGACTGTCAGTATCGGTCAGGTTGTCAGTAAAGGGCCGCAGGACGGCAAACCCGATAAGCCTTAAGCCAAGCGCATTCACGAAACCGGCAAGCGCCGTCATCCGTTCATTGTGTTTCGCCAGCGCATCGCGTTCTGTCACCACCGCCCTTTCACAACCCGAAATCGGCACCGGGCCGCGTAGGTTACTTGAACAGCTTGCCCAAGCCCTTGCCGGTGATGCGCCCTGCTATCCTGCGACCTACGCGACGGGAGACCGCGCCCTTGCGCCTGGACGTGACCGCCTGCGCATCGCCGAGATACTTGGCGAGGGTATAGAGGAAGCGGCGAAAACTGTTGAACGTCATGCCCTGATCGTGCCTCACCCGAGGCGGCAACGCAAGCCGCGCGTTCTGGTGCCAATGCCGCCGATCCGACCGCAGACCGTGACCCGGATGGTGGACATTTCCTTTCTCACTTCGCGGCGCAAGAAAATCCGAACCCCGTCTATCGGTATCAGCGCCCGCATGGGGCCGGACATTGGGACCGAATCCGGGCCGGTGACAAGCTGCGCGAAATCCGGTGACAAATCCGGTGACAAGGGCAAAACAGGAGGGAAAGGCTTAGCTTCGCGCTATCCTTAACCTCTTGTTTTCTTGGTTGGTTTTGGCGGACCGAGGAGCCGCCATGGGCATTTCCGGGCCATTCCGTATTGGTCCGCGAAAGCCTTTGATATAAGGCGTTTTTAACCTTTCACTGTCCAGCGCTTTCCGGCATATTCCGGGGCAGTCCCCGTTCGGGTGGGGGATAGATTGGGAAGGCAAAGTTATGGATCCCTCGAAACATGGTATACCTGAACGAAAGCGGAACAGGCTGACGGCGCGTTTCGTTGATACGATTGCAACGCCGGGCAAGTATCACGACAAGGGCGGCCTTGGGCTTTACCTTCGCGTTACCGGCGCGGGATCGAGGCAATGGGTGCAGCGCGTGATGGCGCGCGGCAAGCGGCATGAGATTGGGCTGGGCAGCCCGCCGGTCGTCACCCTCGCCATGGCACGGCAGGCCGCGCTCGAAAACAAGCGGGCTATTCATGCAGGACGCGACCCATTGCAGGAGCGGCGGGAGGCGCGGGCCGGGCTTACCTTCGCGGACGCCGTGGACAAATACCTTGCCGCGAAGCTTCACGAGTTTCGCAACGAGAAGCACAAGAAGCAATGGCGTTCGACGCTCGACACATACGCCGTGCCGGTGCTGGGGCAGAAGCGGGTTTCGGAGATCGACACGCAGGACGTGCTCAAGGCCCTGCACCCGATCTGGCAAGGCAAGACCGAAACCGCGAAGCGGCTGCGCGGGCGGATCGAGGCCGTCCTAAGCTGGGCCACGGTGGCCGGGCACCGAAAGGGAGACAACCCGGCCCGCTGGAAGGGCAACCTTTCGGAGATACTGCCGAAGCCCGGCAAGGTGGCGAAAACCGGCAATCAGCCCGCCCTGGCGCTGGCAGACGTGCCGCGCTGGTGGGCAGACCTTTCGGGCCGTGACGGCATGGCCGCAAGGGCTTTGCAATTCCTGGCGCTCACGGCGGCACGCTCGGGCGAGGTGCGCGGCATGACGTGGGAAGAAGTCACCTTGCCGGAATTAACCGAATTAACCGAATTAACCACGGCGTTATGGGTTATCCCCGCTTCACGCATGAAGGCTGGCAGGGCGCACCGCGTGCCGCTGACGCAAGAGGCTGTGGCGCTGTTGAAGGCTCTGCCAAGGATGAAGGGCAGCGACTACGTGTTCTTCGCGCCTCGGGGCGGGGCGCTTTCCGACATGAGCATTTCCGCCGTCATGCGCCGAATGCAAGAGGCCGAGGTGAAGGCGGGCCGGGCCGGGTATCTCGACCCGCAGAACAAGCGCCCGGCGGTGCCTCACGGGCTTCGCTCGACGTTCAGGCAATGGGCAGCCGAACAGGGGTATCCCCGCGACATGGCCGAGATCGCGCTTGCGCATTTCATAGGCAGCGACGTGGAACGCGCGTATCAGCGAAGCGACATGCTCGAACGGCGGCGCGACATGATGGCAGCATGGGCCGGGTTCCTTCGCGGCGAGGCGGTGCAGAACGGCAACGTGGTCGCGCTGGGCGGTGCGGGATGAGTGACGAACGCAAGCCGCCCCGTGTGGAAATTCTCGGCGGCGACGGGCTGCATAATCGCGTGCGCTATTGGTATGACGACGATGAAGACGGTGGCCTTGCCCGCACTCTCGACCAGTTTCTAGAGGGCTTCTTTTGGCGGAAACTCGAACGGCAGCTTGCCGAGTGTGACGAAATCCTGCGCGCAGCCGGATACGAAAAGGGCGCGTATCCTTGCGGTGACGGCGTGGCCGATCCGTATTCCGAAGCCTGGTATGCCGGGCAAGTAGGGTTGCGGTGCCACCTTGTCTTGGATCGGCATAGGGATGGCCGCGAGGACAGCGAGATGATGCTTGCGCAGATCATGGAAATTGGCCGCCTGTGCGCTGAATGGACGTGGCGGCTTTCATATCGTCCCTCCATCCTGACCGGGGCGAAGGTTCGGCGGGGCAGCGCGCAGGGCGGCCTGGGCCGAAAGGGCGCGCTGGAGCCGGGCACCAATCAGGTTCTCGAAGAAATGGCGCGCCTTGTAGAGAGCGGCAAAAAGGTCAAAGAGGCCGCCGAAATCCTGGCGCGAAAAGGCACTGGTGCCAGCGCCGCCGCGAACCGCCAAGCTTGGTATCGACACCGAAAGTTGTGACACGCCCCGCCACTGTCACAACACCTTGTGCCATTTTCCGACATGAGCCGCAACAATCCCGTTGCGCCATAACGGAAAGGACCGGAAAATGGCCGAGAAACTTTTGCGACGCCCCGAAGTGGAGGCCCGCACGGGGCTTTCGCGCTCGACGATTTATCAATGGATAAAAGACGGCGAATTCCCCGCGCCTGTTGCGCTTGGCGCGCGCCTGGTGGCTTGGCGTGAAAGCGACATAGAGGCTTGGCTCGAGGCTCGCGAAACGAAATCAGCAGCATAATTTACCCGCCCGCAACGCGCGGACGGGGGCAATTCTTCAAGAAGGCTTGGCGGTCTCTCGGAGAATTATAACACCGTCGCGCCGGTCGGGCAATATCTCGAAAGGCACTATAATGACACGTCAATTCACAGACACGCGCGAGTCGATTGCGCATAATCTCGACCGCGTGACCTTCCCCCTGCGGGTCGCGCTCGACAAGATCGACGCCCACATCAAGGCGATGGACTCGCGGGAAAAATTCGACGCGCTTCGGTTCGTTCGTGAGTTCGGCGACCATGGCGACGAGCATTGCCGAATCATTGCCGAGAGGCTGGAAAAGGCAACCGCCGCCGATTCCGCTCGCGGCGACCACCCCCTCGACGTCCACCTTCGCGCGCCCGATTGGTCCGGCCAAAGTGGGTGGTTTGTGCACATCGTCGCTGGGCGCGTGGATATCAATTCGCTTGAATTTGCGACGTTCGACCTGGCCAAGGCCGCTTTCGACGCGGTCTGCTCTTTCCTTCGCGTAGCCGGGCGCGAGGGCGAATTTACCTACGAAACGCCTCGCCCGTCGCCCGCCGACTGCGACGGCGACGGAATCCCGTTCTGAGGAGGACCGAGAAAATGGAAAATCACGGAAACAAATCACGAACGGAACGCGACATGAAAGACGGAAACAACGACGCAATCGCCAAGCTGGGCGCGGTTTTTGACCCGCTGGCCGAGAAGGCCGAAGCCGCGCTGGCGGCGATTGCGGCGATGGACGATTCCGAGGTCTGGACCGCGCTTTACACTGTGGAAAGGAAACTCCCGCTCAAGCCGGACGACCGCGCCTTTTCCGAGGCGGAGTCGGTAGTCATTCGTGCGCTGCGCGATGAACACGCCTCGCGCCTCGCTAAAGGTTCAACGTGGCTGGCGGTCTCGGTTCAGGACGGCGACGATGGCCGGTTCTGCCTTCGCGTATATCACGACGCCGGGGAAGTTCTCTGCCGAGACTTCGGCACGAGCGCCGAGGCATGGGCGGCGGGCGAGGCTGTTCTCGCGCTGCTTGAGCTCGAAGGCCGATCAGCGAACGCGCGCAACCCGCTATCGGGGCAGATCGAGGACTTTTTCCACGAAACGCCTCGCCCGTCGCCCGCCGACGACGACGAATCGCCGTTTTGATGGTGGCCGCAATGACTGGATCGAACCGCCTCCCTGCGCTTGCCGCCGAGGCCCGGCAGGCACATGCCGAAACCATGCATCACGCGCAAAAGGCCGCAGATCGCGCCCTTGCCGCCGGGGCTGCATTGGACGAGGCCAAGGCCCTTTGCGCTCATGGCGCCTGGGGCGATTGGCTGGCCGAAACCGGCATCCCCGGGCGCACCGCGCAGCGATACATGAAGTTGCACCGGGCGGGCTGCAATTCCGCCATCGTGGCGGATATGGGCACCGCAAATGCCGAGGCCATCGCGGCCCTGGGGTTGAAATTGTTGCCGCAGGACGGCGCAGGCATCGAGGCATCCGGTTTCAATCTCGACGGATCGACCGGCTGCGCGCGGACGTGGCCAGCCGGTGACCTGACAGTTTATTGGGCCTGCTACCTATTCCCAGATCCCGCCCTTGATTTTTTGGTGACGCGCAAGTGTCACCTGCCGGTCGGGCTTGGGCTGCTGCATGGCGGCTTCCCCGATAGCTTCGACATATACAAGACCCGGCGCATGACGCCAGAGGAAACGGCGCAGGCCCGCGCAGAGCTGGAGGGCGCGACATGACCGATGCTCGATCCCTTTCAGCGGCGCTTGGCGGGCGCTGGCATGGCCGCTACGGCTGCGCGCCGTGCCCGGCGTGCCAACCCGAGCGCCGCAAGGGGCAAAACGCCCTCACGCTTTCGGATGGCACCGATGGCAGGCTATTGGCGCACTGCAAAAAGAGCGCCTGCGCCTTCGCGGACATACTCGCGGCGGCGGGCATCCGATCCGGTGACTACCGCCCGCCCGATCCGGCGGTTATCGCCCAGCGCGAACGCGAAGAACGCGCGCAGGCCGAGAAGCGGGCGAAGCAGGCCGAACGCTGCTGGACCGAAAGCCTGCCGATCACCGGCACCCCGGCTGAGCGGTATCTGCGAGGTCGCGGAATCACCTGCGATCTGCCCTCGACCTTGCGCTTTCACGGCGCTTGTTGGCACGGGCCGACCGCAAGGCGGTTTCCGGCAATGGTGGCGCTGATCGAGGGCGCGGACAGCTTCGCAATTCACCGGACATTCATTCGCCCGGACGGCACCGGCAAGGCCGGTCTCGACGGCGGCGACAAGCTGATGCTTGGCTGCACCCGTGGCGGCGCTGTGCGGTTCACTGAGGGGCCGGGGCCGCTGGTGGTGGCAGAAGGTATCGAAACCGCCTTGAGCCTCGCTAGCGGGCTGCTGGGCCGTCCCGCGACGATCTGGGCGGCGTTGTCCACTAGCGGAATGCGCGCGCTGCGCCTGCCGCCCTCACCGGGTAGGCTGACGGTTGCCACGGATGGCGATGAGCCGGGCCGCGCCGCCGGTAACGACCTGGCCGAGCGTGCTCACGGGCTTGGCTGGCAAGTATCGCTCTTGCCAGCCCCTGATGGCCGGGACTGGTGCGACGTGCGCGCCGGAAAGGCGGTGGCCGCATGAACGTCCCCGAACCCGTGCCTTTCGTGCCAGATTGGCCTGCACCGGATGCGAAATTCCTGCGCCCGGAAGTCCCGCCAGCGCCGGAACTGCCGCTCGACGAGGTATTCGGCCCGCGCTTTGCGACATGGGCGCGTGAGGCCGCAGAGGCCAAGGGCGCGCCGCTCGACTACGCGGTTTTGTCGGTTTTGTCGGTTTTGTCCAGCGTCATTGGCAACGCCCGCTGGGTGTCGCCATGGCGCGGCTGGGCCGAGCCGCCGGTGATCTGGGCCATGCTGATCGGGTTGCCGAGTGCAGGCAAGTCACCTGCGATAGACGCCGCCCTGCAACCGCTGCGCGCTGCTGAAAAGCCTTTGCGTGAAGCCGCAGAGGCCGAGAAGAAGGCATGGTCCGAAAAGGCCGAGATTGCCAAGCTGGCCGAGTCCACATGGAAAGAGGCGGTCAAGGCCGCGATCAAGGAAGGCCAGACGCCGCCGGACAAGCCGCAGGAGGCCGACGCGGGACCGCCGCCGCATATCCCGCGCTTGGTGGTCAATGATGGCACTATCGAGCGGCTGGGGGCGATCCTCGCAAAACAGCCGCGCGGCATATTGCAGATGCGCGATGAACTGGCTGGCTGGCTCGAAGGCATGGCAAGATATTCCGGAGGGGGCAGTGATCGGCCCTTCTGGCTCGAAGCCTACGGCGGGCGCGGATACACGGTCGAGCGCATGGGCCGTGAACCGCTCACGATTGATCGGCTCACAATCGCGGTCATGGGTGGTGTTCAACCTGACCGCCTGAAATCTCTACTTTTCAAGGCCGACGATGACGGGCTTCTCGCGCGGTTTCTTCCGATCTGGCCCGAGCCTGCACCGCTGCGCCGCCCCGGCGCATGGGCCGATGAAGACCATATGCGGCGGATAATCGAGAAGCTTCTCACGCTCGACCTGCTGACCGATGAGCACGACCAACAGCGCCCCTGGATAGTCGGCTTCACGGATGGCGCGCGCGACCTGATGGACGAGTTTCGGCTGGCGGTGCGCCAATGGGAGGCCGAGGCCGAGGGGCTGATGCTTTCCTTTATCGGGAAATTGCCGGGGCTGACGGCGCGCTTGTCGCTGGTGCTGGCGTTTCTCGAATGGGCGTCCGAAGGGGCCGAGGAGCCGCACCAGATAACCGTGCAGCACTTTGGCCGCGCAGCTCACCTTGTCGAAGCCTACTTCCTGCCGATGGCCCGCCGCGCCTATGCGGACGCCGCCACACCCAAGGCCGAGCGCGCTGCCCGCAGGCTTGTGCAGGTGATCCGCGAACAGGGCTGGCCGCGCTTCACGTCTCGGGACGTGTTGCGGCTCGACCGGGCCGGGCTGGGCGCGAAAGCTGCCCTCGATCCCGCTCTCGAAGCGTTGATAGAGGGCGACGCGATCCGAGCGGTGCCGGTGCAGACAGGCCCGCAAGGCGGCAGGCCGCAACGGCTCTACACCGTCAACCCGGCCATTCTCGGGGGGCAGGCATGACCCGCTGGCTACAGGCCGCGCGAAGGGAATCCGTGGCCGGGACAAAACCGACAAAACCGACAGAACCTTCGCCCGAGCGGGTTTTGTCAGAAAAGTCGGTTTTGTCCGGCGGCGAAAAACTCCCAGCGCCCGAAATGACGCCCGCCGAACTCGCCCGCGACCTTTACGAGGAGCGCGCCGCGATCCGCGAATTCGACGGCGGACAGGACCGGGCCGAGGCCGAGCGCGAGGCATGGATCGAGGCCCGGCGCGCGGCTGGGATCACCGCCTTGGACGAGTGGCGGCGCAGGGCGGACGACGTGACAAACCCGGAGAACTGGCAATGACGCGCACGCCGGAGGCAAGGCTATGGCACGCGGTGCTGGCGCACGGGCTGCATGACGTGGCCAAGGGTCGGGATGCAGGCTGGCTGGGGTCACGGGACTTTGCGATTGTTTGCGCGCTGGCCGGGCTGGACCCCGAGGCGGTGCGTGGCAGCTTCGACCCAGAGCGATTCCGCGCGCTCATCCTGGCAGCGTGATCCTACTTGAACAGCTTGCCCAAGCCCTTGCCGGTGATACGCCCGGCGATCCTGCGCCCGACCCTGCGGGAGACCGCGCCCCTGCGCTTGGACGTGACCGCCTGCGCATCGCCGAGATACTTGGCAAAGGTATAGAGGAAGCGGCGGAACTTACTGAGCGACATGCAGCTATCGTGCCTCACGCGAGGCGGCAATGCAAGACCGCGCTGGCACAACCCAAACCCTCACGGCACCGGCTGGTTTCACTGGCTGGCATGAAGCGTTATGGTGTAACATGGGAGATATGTTGCATGGTCACGACAGCGGGGCACAGGCCCGACACGAACGCAACGCCAGCGCGCTGGGCTTTCGCGGGGCGGGGTTGTGCTTTCGCGCTGTGCGCAACGCCTTGAAGGGCGCGGCAAGGCAACACGCGGGCAAGGGCGGGCGCGGATATGGTCCCAATGCCGGGCGATCCGGGAGGGGGGTCTCTCGCGGGGCGGGGTTATTCTTTCTCACTCCCAAAAATTCTGGTGAAATAACGCGACACGGTGCGCCGGTGCCGGGATATTCGATTAACAGCGAAAGGCAAACACATGGCTAAGGAACCGGGCAAGGCAGGGAACTGGGCCGCGCAGATGGCCGAACGCAAGCCGCCCCGCGCGGCGCTGGGCCTGACGGATATGGGCGCGCTCGAAGTTAGGATAACCGGAGAGTGGGACCGGATTCTGAAAGCTTCCGGGAACGTGGCGGTTTCAGAGGGGCTTATCTCGCAAGCGGCAGCGCTTGGCTCGCATGGCATGCGGACAGACGCCGCAGCGACGGATTTCGTGCTGGGTTTCGTGGATTCCATGAGGCCCGAGGATGCAGCCGAGGCGCTTCTACTGGCGCAAATGGCGGCAACCCATCAAGCGACGATGACGCTCGCGGGGCGCTTGAACAAGGCCGAGAATATCACGCAACAGGACGCCGCAGAAAGGGCATTTAACAAGCTGGCGCGCACGTTTTCGGCGCAAATGGACACGTTGAAGCGGTATCGCTCGAAGGGGCAACAGGTGGTGCGCGTTGAGCGTGTCACGGTGGAGGAAGGCGGGCAGGCGATCGTCGGGAACGTCGAGCACCGGGGGAGGGCTGGCAATGAAAGCTGACGCCGACCCCCTGCACGCGGCAAACGCTGCGCCAAGGTGCGCCGCGAAATCGAAGCGCACCGGGCAGCCCTGCCGAAGCCCTGCCGTTCGCGGGTGGAGGGTGTGCCGGATGCACGGCGCGGGCGGCGGTGCGAGACCTGGGCCAGCGAATCCGGCCTGGAAGCACGGTTGCCGCAGCGGCGAAGCGGTGGCGCTGCGGAAGCTGGCGAACGCCATGCGCCGCGAGGCCCGCAAGCTGGCAAGCGAACTCGGCGACAAGTAACCTTCACGGCGAGAGGCTATCCGGCGGTGGCCGTGTCGCAAGTGTCGCAACGCCCTTGCCGCTGAAATCCACCATGCCCTTTTCCGGCACATTCCGGCGCAGTCCCCGTTCGGGTGGGGGATAATTAGGAGGCAAGGTTTTTCTGATTATCTTTATTTTCAAGGGCTTAACATGGCAAAATGGCGGACCGAGGAGGATTCGAACCCCCGACCCCTTGATTCGTAGTCAAGTACTCTATCCAGCTGAGCTATCGGTCCGTTGGGGCAGCGTTTAGACTTTGCCACCGAATGATGCAAGGGGGCAGGGGACAGATTCATGACGTCGCCGCGAAATTTCCCTTGGGCAGGGTGATGCAGAACGAGGTGCCGCCCTCGTCGCTTTTTTCCAGCATCAGGTTGCCGCCATGGCCGCGCACCAATTCGGCCGCGATGGTCAGGCCAAGCCCGGTGCCGCCCTTGCTGACCCCGCCCCGGAACGGCTTGAACAGATGCTCGCGCGCCTTGGGCGGCAGGCCGGGGCCGGTGTCGCTCACGCGGATGATCCATTCGCGGGCGTCCTCGCCGGCGCTGACGGTGATCTCGCCGGCCGCGCCGCCGCGCAGGATCGCCTGCCGGGCGTTGCGCACGAGGTTGGCGAGCGCCCGGTGAAGCTGTTCGCCATCGGCGAGCACGATCAGATCGTCGGGCACCGCGTTGACCAGCCGCAGCTCGTGCCCCTCGGCGGCCATCCGTTCGTTCTCGATCACATCGGCCACCAGGTCGCGCAGGCGGTGGCGGGCAAGGGTCGGGCCGGGCTCTTCGGCCTTGCCATAGGCCAGCGTCGCCTCGCACAGATGCACCGCGCGGGTGAGGGAATTGACCAGTTTCGGCGCCATCCGCCTGACAACGGGATCCTCGCTTGCCTCGATCCGGTCGGTGAAAAGCTGCGCCGCGGTGAGGATATTGCGCAGATCGTGGCTGACCTTGGCCACCGCGCCGCCAAGCTGGGCAAGGTGCTCCTTTTGCCTGAGCGCGGCGGTCAGCCGGGTCTGGAGGATTTGCAGGCTTTCCTCGGCCTCGCGCAGTTCGGTGATCGTGGCGTCGGGCTTTATCACGAGGCGGGCATCCTCGGGATTGGCGGCATAGTCGCGCATGTTGCGCACCACCCGCCGGATCGGACGCACCAGAAAACACTGCACCACCCAGAACAGCAGCGAGGCGGTAAAGACCGAGATCGCCAGCGACAGCCACAGGATGCGCAGGCCGTAATCGATCATCGCGGCGCGCAGTCCCGAGGTTTCGAGTGTGACCTCGATCAGCAACCCTCCCATGCGCACCGGCTCGCCGATGACACGGATCACCTCCGGCTCTGGCGAGGCGAGGCGGTGCATGGCGTCGCGGATGAGGGTGAGCGCGGTCGCCTCGCGCAGGTCGAAGGTTCTTGTCACCGTCGCGGGCACCGGCGAGGAGAGCACAAGCTGGCGTGCCTCGTCGCGGCGCAACACCACGTTGAACACCTCGGCGTTGTGCAGGAGTTCCGCTTGCAACTCGTCCGTCACCTCGCCCCCGGCCAGAAGCACGAGCGAGGCAATCTGCGCGCGTTCCAGCCGGTCGAGCAGGAATTGCTCGCGGAACCGCGCGACGGAGGGGACGAATATCAGCATCTCGGCCAGCATCACGAACACGGCCGTCAGGATGAGAAAACGCCCCGATAGCGATCTGAACACGCGCGCACTCCCTGACTGCGTTCAGGGCAGCCAGCGTTGCACGACCCCGACCACCCGTTTTACCATAGGGCTATCAAACAGCTTTGGCGAGAAATAGGCCCCCGCCGCGCGCTTGTTGATTTCGCCGAGCGTGGGGTAGGGCGCGACCATGTTGGCCACGTGCTTCATCCCGAGCCCGTTGGCAAGGACGAAGGCCCAGAGATTGATCAGCTCGCCCGCCTGGGCGCCCGCGATCGACACGCCGACAGGGCGCCCGCGCACCACCATCACCTTTAGCAGCCCCTCGGTCTTGCGCTCGGCGATGGCGCGGTCGTTGTGGGTGTAGGGAAAGCGGATCACCTCGAGATTGCCGCCGTGCGCCTCGCGCGCCTGCGACTCGGTGAGGCCGACCTGGGCCAGTTCCGGGTCGGTATAGGTGGCCCATGGGATGTGGCCCGTGCGCATCTTCGCGGGCAGGCCAAGCAGCGCCTGCCGGATGACCAGCCCCGCCTGGTAGCCCGCGACATGGGTGAATTGCAGCCCCCCCGCCACGTCGCCGATGGCATGGACGCGCCGATTGGTGGTGCGCATGGACGCATCCACCTTGATGCCGCGCGTCGTGGTCTCGATTCCCGCCGCCTCGAGGTCGAGCCGCTCGGTATTGGCGCGCCGTCCCACCGCCATGAGCAGGTGCGAGCCGCGAAAAATCCGCCCATCCCCGGCTTCGACCTCGATGGCGCCGGGTTTGCCGCTGATCCCGGCGACCATGGCGCCCTCGGCGATGTCGATGCCCTCGGCGGCAAAGCGGTCGCGCACCACCTGGACCATCTCGGGATCGTCCTGACCCAGAATCTTGGCTCCTTCGATCACCGTAACGGTGCAGCCCAGACGCCGATGCGCCTGTGCCATCTCCATGCCGATGGGGCCGCCGCCGATGACGAGCAGGTGGCCGGGCCGCTCGCGCAGCCCGAAAATCGTCTCGTTCGTCTCGTAAGGCACCGTGTCGAGACCGGGGATCGGCGGCACCAGGGGCGAAGAGCCGGTGGCGATGATCACGCGCCGCGCGGTGATGAGGTGATCGCCCGCCTTCACCTCGGTGGGCGAGACGAAAGCGCCATACTCGCGGATCACCCGCACGCCCAGGCCCTCGAACCGTGCCTGACTGTCCACCGGCGCGATCTGCGCGATGACGCCCGCCACATGATCCCTGGTGGCGGCGAAATCGACTTGCGGGACCACATCGGCCACGCCATATTGCGCGGCATGGGCCTGCGCATGGGCCGCCTTGCCGCTGGCGATCAGCGCCTTGGAGGGGACGCAGCCGAAATTGAGGCAGTCGCCGCCCATTCTGTGACCTTCGAGCAGGATGACGCTGGCGCCCATCTGCACAGCCCCCGCGGCAACGGACAGCCCGCCCGAGCCAGCCCCGATGACCAGCAGATCCGCTTTCAGCTTTTGCATGTTCAGATATTCCTTTTTCCACGAATGGCCTTGATTGCCATCGGTAGCGCGGCAAGCGCCGCCAGCCCGAGGATCGGGCCGATGATCTGCGGTTCCCACAGGAGAGAGAGATCGGGGCTTTCGCCCCGGTCGAACACCTCGCCCAGCCCGACGCCGATCCAGGTATAGACGACGGCGCCGGGAATGATCCCCAGAACGGTGGTGAGAACAAAGTTGGCAAACCGCACCCCCGCCAGCGCGGGCAGGAGATTGGCCACGAAAAACGGCACCGCAGGCACAAGGCGCATCAGGAACAGCACGCTGATCTCGTTGTCGTGCAGCCCCTGCTTGAGCCGCTTGAGCGTGCCGTCCGAGGTCTCGATCCTTGCGGCCAATGTGCGCCCCAGCCCCCAGCGGGCGGCGAGAAAGATCGCCATCGCCCCGAGCGAGGCGGCGGTCACGTTGACCACCGTGCCAAGCGTCAGGCCGAACAGGAACCCGCCCGTAACCGAGGCCACCGCCGCGCCCGGCAGCGAGAAGGCGACGATCAGGAAATAGCTGGCGACGAAGGCCAGCGCGAGCAGCACGATATTGTCCTTGCGAAATGCCAGCAGCGCCTCGCGGTTGTCGCGCAACGTCTCGAAGGTAATATGCTCGCGCAGCGTCACCGCACCGATCAACGCTACGATGAGAATGACCGTCAGCGGCAGGTGCCGCATCGGCCCGGTCTTGCGCCGCGCGGGCGCAGGTGTGGAACGTCGGTCCATGGGATCCCCGGTGCTGCCTGTCACCGCTTCTAGATGCACGGTCTTGGATGGGCGTGCCAGTGGCCTCACGAGGGGGTGATCGCGGGTGAGGCGCGGGTCGGTTCCTGTAACATGCTCCGCCGCTGCGCGAATCCGGCGAAAACACCGGCCGAGGGGTTTGACTTGGCCGGCAGGCGCCTCTATAGACCGGGCTTGAGATGAATTCGGGCAGGGCGCGATTCCAGCGGCCGCCGCCCGCAGAACCGGAGACGGAGCGATGAAACGCACCTTTCAACCCTCGAACCTCGTGCGCAAGCACCGTCACGGGTTCCGCGCGCGCATGGCCACCAAGGCCGGTCGCAAGATCCTCAACGCGCGCCGCGCCCGTGGCCGCAAGTCGTTGAGCGCGTAAGCGCCAGCCTTTGCAGATGACATCGACACCGCCGGAGGCCCCTGATATTGACGCAGGGAACGCGCCCCCGGCGGTGTCCTGTGTCCCGCCTGTCGAGGTGATGCGCAAGCGCGCCGATTTCCTCGCGGCCGCGCGCGCGGCGCGACAGGGCACCGGCACGATGATGGTGCAGGGGCGCGATCGGCGCGACGGCAGGCCCTTGATCCGCGTGGGCTTTACCTGCTCCAGGAAGGTCGGCAACGCCGTCACCCGCAACCGCGCCAAGCGCCGTTTGCGCGCCATCGCCCGGGAGCTGATACCCGAGGCCGGCCGGCCGGGATGGGATTATGTGCTCATCGGGCGGGCCGATGCGACCGTCGCGCGCCCCTTTGACGATCTGCGCCGCGATCTGGCCCATGCGCTGCGCCGGCTGGGGCCGGGCGCATGACCCCGCTTTCCCGGCTTTTCGCTTTGCCCGTAAAGGCTTATCGGCTGATCCTGTCACCCTGGATCGGCTGGCATTGCCGCTATCAGCCCACTTGCAGCCAATACGCGCTCGACGCGCTCGAGGCGCATGGCGCGTGGCGTGGCGGCTGGCTTGCGCTGGGGCGCATCGCGCGCTGCAACCCCTGGGGCGGCTGCGGCTATGACCCGGTGCCGGGCGCGCATCCGGGCTGCGGCCAGAACGCCCTTTCGCCTGCCGCCGATCCATGCGATAGGGACCCGCCAAACGAGGCATCCATGGAGAACCGGAATGGAGATTCGCGAGGCGCTCACCTTTGACGACGTGCTGCTGGTGCCTGCGGCATCCTCGGTCCTGCCCTCGACCGCCGATACCCGCACCCGTGTCACGCACGCCATCCACCTCAACATCCCGCTGCTGAGCTCGGCCATGGACACCGTGACCGAGGCGCGCATGGCGATCTGCATGGCGCAGGCGGGCGGCATGGGGGTGATTCACCGGAACCTGAGCGTCGAGGAGCAATCGCTCGCGGTGCGCCGCGTCAAGCGGTTCGAGAGCGGCATCGTTTACAACCCGATCACGCTGCGCCCCGATCAGACGCTGGCCGACGCCAAGGCGTTGCAGGAACGCTATAATGTCACCGGCTTTCCGGTGGTGGACGAGACGGGCCGCGTCGTCGGCATCGTCACCAACCGCGACATGCGCTTTGCCGAGGACGCGCGCACGCCGGTGCGCGTGATGATGACCTCGGACAATCTTGCAATCCTTCAGGAACCCGCCGACCGCGACGAGGCGAAATCGCTGATGAAGGCGCGCCGGATCGAGAAACTGCTGGTGACGGATGGCGAGGGCAAGCTCACCGGCCTGCTGACGCTGCGCGACACCGAACAGGCGGTGCTCAACCCCACTGCCTGCAAGGACCGGCTCGGGCGATTGCGGGTTGCGGCGGCCTCGACCGTGGGCGATGCGGGGTTCGAGCGCACCGCCGCGCTGGTCGAGGCGGGCGTGGATATGGTGGTGATCGACACCGCGCATGGCCATTCCGAAGGCGTGGCGCGCGCCGTCGAGCGCGCCAAGACGCTGTCGAACGAGGTGCAGATCGTCGCGGGCAACGTGGCCACCGCCGAGGGCACGCGCGCACTCATCGACGCGGGCGCCGATGCGGTCAAGGTGGGGATCGGGCCGGGCTCGATCTGNNATCTGCACCACGCGCATCGTGGCGGGCGTCGGCGTGCCGCAACTCACCGCGATCATGGACTGTGCGGGTGCCGCGGGCGACGTGCCGGTGATCGCCGATGGCGGCATCAAGTTCTCGGGCGATTTCGCCAAGGCGATCGCGGCGGGGGCGTCCTGCGCGATGGTCGGCTCCATGCTCGCGGGCACCGACGAGAGCCCCGGCGAGGTGATCCTCTACCAGGGCCGGTCGTTCAAGGCCTATCGCGGCATGGGCTCGCTCGGGGCCATGGCGCGCGGCTCGGCGGATCGCTATTTCCAGAAGGACGCGGCCTCTGACAAGCTCGTGCCCGAGGGAATCGAAGGGCAGGTTCCCTACAAGGGCACGGCCGCCACGGTGCTCCATCAGCTTGTCGGGGGGCTGCGCGCCGCCATGGGCTATACCGGCTGCGCGACGGTCGAGGAGATGCGCACCGATTGCCGCTTCGTGCGGATCACCGGGGCGGGGCTCAAGGAAAGCCATGTGCATGACGTGCAGATCACACGCGAAAGCCCGAATTACCGGATTGGGTAGTTTTATCAGCCTGTTGCGCGGTAAAACAAAGGTAATCCCATGACCCCCGGCGCGCGTGTCGCCGCTGCAATTTCGGTGCTCGACACGATTCTTGCGGGCGCTCCGGCAGAGCGCGCCCTGACCAACTGGGCGCGGGGTGCACGCTATGCCGGGTCGGGCGATCGCGCGGCGGTGCGCGATCACGTCTTTGACGTGTTGCGCCGCCTGCGTTCCTGTGGCGCGCTTGGCGGCGGGCAGGGCGGGCGCGCGCTGATGCTTGGCAACTTGCGCGCACAAGGCACTGATCCTGATGAAATTTTTACGGGTGAAGGGCACGCGCCCGCGCGCCTCACGGACGTGGAACGGCAGGGCGGGCGCCCGCCCACCGAGGCAGAGGCGCGCGACCTGCCCGACTGGCTCTGGCCGCATTTCGAGGCCGCGCTCGGGGACGGGGCCGCCGCGGCGGCCGAGGCCCTTCGCCACCGGGCGCCCGTCACCCTGCGGGTGAACGCGCGGCGGATCACGCGCGCCGACGCCCAGGCGGAGCTTGCCGCGGAAGGTATCTTGACGTGTCCTGCAGATCACCTGAAATATGCCATGAATGTTATTGACAGAAATAGAAAAATATCCAGATCGAGGCTTTATTCTCAGGGTCTTGTCGAGCTTCAGGATGCCAGCAGCCAGGCGGCGATGGAAACGCTCGACCTGCCAGGCGGCGCGCGCGTGCTCGATTATTGTGCCGGGGGTGGCGGCAAGGTTCTGGCGCTGGCGGCGCGCCTCGACTGCGCGTGGTTTGCCCATGACGCCGATCCGCGTCGCATGGCCGACCTGCCCGCGCGCGCAGAGCGTGCCGGCGTCGCGGTGCGCATTTGCGACACGGCCGAACTCGCAGCGGTTGGACCCTTCGATGCGATCCTGTGCGATGTGCCCTGTTCGGGATCGGGCACATGGCGGCGCGCCCCGCAGGCGAAATGGGCGCTCACGCCCGAGCGGTTGGTGGAATTGACGCGCTTGCAGCGCGGCATCCTTCGGCACGCCTCGTCCCTGGCCGCCGAAACGGGCGTCCTGGTCTACACGACCTGCTCGATCCTCGCGCTTGAAAATGACGCGATCATCGATTCGTTTCTTGGCGAGAATTCAGGCTGGCGTGCCATCGACCGACGATTCTGGCCCGTATCATCGGCGGGCGACGGATTTTTCTGCGCACAACTTTCGCGCGTCTGATGCCAACGGCCCTATCTTTTGACCTCTTTGGCGTAATCCCGGCTTGTGATGGATTGAACGGTTTCGATGTCGTTGGCGAAGAAGTTCCAGGCATCGCAGCATCGGCCGACGATTTCCTCGCTGGTTTCGAAGACGGAGATGGCGAGCTTGTTGGCACACAGGCAGGCCCGGACATTCTCGATCGGATTTAGTTCCGGGGCATAGGGCGGGAGCGGCAGGAGGGTAATGTTGTCTGGCACCTCCAGAGCCTTCGAGCCCTGCCAGCCTGCGCCGTCGAGCACGGGAATGGCATGCGCGCCCAAGGCCACCGTGCGGAAATCTCAATCAGATGGGCGTGCGTGGCTTCGGTGTCGGCGTTGGGCATGACCAGCGCGGCGGTGGCTCCGCGCTTCGGGCAGACGGCGCCGAAAATGCAGCTCCACTTGTAGCGGGTATCGCGCGAGGCGCGGGGGCGGGTTCCGCGCTCGGCCCGGGTCCGGGTGGGCGTGGTAAGCATCCGGTGACGGACGCGGTCACGCGGCCTTGACGGCTTCCTGCTCGGCCTTCCAGTTCCATGGAAGCAACTCGGGCAAGCGTGACACGGTGATGTCCGGCAGGCGCGCAAGGACATCTGCCATCCAAGCCTGCGGGTCGATGTCGTTCATCTTGCAGCTGACGATCAGGGTATACACGAAGGCTGCCCGTTCGCCGCCGCGCTCAGACCCGGCAAAGAGCCACGACTTTCTGCCCAATGCTATTCCTCTGAGGGCGCTCGGCTGCATTGTTGGTCAGGCAGATACGCCCATCATCTAGGAAAGCGGTGAAGGCGCCCTACCGCTCTCCTTTGGGCGGCATCAGATAGTCGATGGCCTTGGCGACGCTGTTGTGTTTCGACATCCGGGCGCGCTCATCCAGCAACCAGGTGTGCAGTTCCTCGACCAGCGGTCGGGATGGTTCCTGCCGCGCCGCGCGGCGGCTACACTGAGCACAACGTGCGCGTCGTGTGCTCCTGGTGCAACTGCGCCCGTCAGGACTGGGACGACGCGCTGGTGCTCCGGGTGGCCGAGGCCGTGCTGGCAAGCTGAGTGAAGGTGGTGGCCCCGGAGGTATTCGAAACCTCACGCCCATACGGGCCAGGCATTTTAAGTGCCATGCGTCTACCAATTCCGCCACGGGGCCATGAGGTCTTCTATCTCGCCTGCGATTCTCCCTTCAACCTCCTCAATCGGGCCTATTTCGGGCCCAGAAACCTTAATACCGCCATAAGGCTCTGAAAAAAATGCATTTCTCTGACGAGAAGCCGAGATTTTAAGTCGCCTGTGTCTATCGTTCCACCACGCCCGCAATGACATGGCCTGCGGTGGTGTCCCGGGAAGTGGTGTAGGAACTGGGGTCCACCTGCTTCTTCATGGCTGGGATTGCTCGTTCACTGAGCGGCGATCATCGTCGCCGCGTCGTCATCGTTGCACATGGCGGTCAGCTTTTCCACCGGCATGTAGCGGCGGGAGACGGCCCATTCATCGTTTTGCTCCAGCATGAGCGCGCCGACGAGGCGAATGACGGCCTCTCGGTTCGGGAGTGAGGCGGATCAGAAACCAGCGTGGGGCGCTGTTTTCCCGACGAACCCCGACGACGTTGTCGCGGCGCTTGATCTCCTTGTTGACGCGCTCCAGCGGATTGGTGCTGTGCAGCTTTGAGCGCAAGCTCTCGTCGAAGGCCATGTAGGCCAGCACGTCATGCTCGTTCGCGCCACGATCGGTCCCCCGGACCGATCGCTTCACGCCCTTACCATCCATGAGT
This sequence comes from Roseovarius sp. UBA6167, assembly GCA_002428225.1. Classification (GTDB taxonomy): domain Bacteria; phylum Pseudomonadota; class Alphaproteobacteria; order Rhodobacterales; family Rhodobacteraceae; genus Roseovarius. Next base: position 19,913 of record DIUD01000084.1, read on the forward strand.
TCGGCGACATTGCGGAACCGGCCCCGCAGGCTGTCGGCGACCTCGCGCCAACGGGCATGGGCCTGATCGCGGTCCTTCTCGGCAAAGGCGGTCTTCACCACCGCGCTGACCAAGGGCTTGTTGGTCTTGCCCGCGCGGGCCAGGAGGTTGCGCTGGAAATGCACGCGGCAGCGCTGCCAGTCGGCACTGAGCACCTTGCGTGGTGAGGAGGATCAGAAAACGATCTGGGAGATCGTTTTGCCCGGGCACACCTCGGACGGCATGACCGTGATCCCCGTGATCTCTCGCCGCCCGTCGGTGTTGACCGCCACGGCCACTATCACCGCCATCGAGAGCAAGCCATTGTCGCGCCATTGGTCCGAGCGACAATGGCGGCGCGTCCGCCCTCGCGCAACATCACGTAGGTGGCGTCGAGCCAGAGGAAGGGCCAGTCGCCTTCCAGCGGTCGGTTCAGAAACGCCTGCACCCGCTCGTCGATCTCACCGCACAGCCGCGAGACCTGGCTCTTCGAGGTGCCCGTCAGGCCCATGGCGCGCACCAGATCGTCGACGGCGCGGGTGGAAGCCCCATGAATATACGCTTCCTGTATCACGGCCATCAGCGCCTTCTCCGCCGTCCGGCGTGGCTCCAGGAACGTGGCAAGTAACTGCCCTTGCGCAGCTTGGGAATGTTCAGGCCAATGGTTCCCGCCCGTTCTTTCGGGAAAACGGTCCCCCGGGGGCTGTTGAAAAAGCCCCATAC